>CAZILU010000060.1:0-17674 GCA_964540165.1 uncultured Mariniphaga sp. | reverse complement strand
CCCGATCTGATTCATTGCCATGGATGGATGACCTCCCTGGTTCCGCTTTTTATTAAAAAATACTATTACAACAATCCGTTGTTCAAACATTCGAAGGTCATCTACTCCCTTTATAACGATTCTTTTAAAAAACGGTTGAATCCGGAGATGAAAGATAAGGTGTTAATGGATGGTATGGTTCCTGAAGATGTCGCTCTGTTGCAGGATCCGGACTATTTGAATTTAAATAAACTGGCCATAGATTATTCTGACGCATTGATTCTTGGATCTGAAAAGGTAAATCATGAGTTGAAAAACTATATCGAATCAACCGGGAAACCTTTTCTGGGTGCTCAGCCTAAGGAGGACTATCTTGAAGCATACGATCAGTTTTATCAGTCCATCTGGTAGTTGTTAAAAGATCACATTTATTCGTAAAAAAAGCCAATATTTATATTCATCTGCCTAATGGCTTCAATGTTTTTTTATAGGTTTGTGACCAGGTTTAACATTGATAAAGAGCGTTGATTTTGATTTTTTGTTAATGTAGTAAAAAGAGATAAAAACCGTTTTTCAGGATTTTATTTCAGACATATTTAACGTTGAGTTTTATATCGATTGAAGTTTTTAATTTAATACGCAATTCGTGAATTTCAGGACAATGATAACGTATCGCATCATCGGGATTCTGTTAACTTTTTTGGTTGTTGCCGGGTGCAACGAATCCAGTGACTTGGGAATGGAGTTATTACCCACCACAGATCTGATTGAGGTGAAAAACCTGGTAGAGAAAAGCAGCATCTCGTCATACACCTACTCGGAGGGACCTGTTCGCACCGATGAAGCCTCAAAAAGTTTGTTAGGGAGCTTATATGACCCGGTATTTGGTAAAACTACCATTCATTTTGCTGCTCAGTTCCGGTTGCAGGACAACTACGACTACGGAACGAATGCCGTTTTGGATTCTGTCAGGTTATACCTCTATTACCGTTTAATGTATGGTGATACGGTCACTCCATTGACTTTTAATGTGTATGAATTGATAGAACCGCTTTTTGCTGATACGACAAGCGCCACGGGAGGTACGTTCGATTATCCTTATTATCAGGATGTTGATTTAAAAGCAAAAGCCTCAGAACAACGGTTGGGACGCATCGAATACACTCCGGTAGTAAAACTGGATACGGTTTATAAGGATACCGTATATCAACGGATTACAATTCCAATTGATCCGGTGCTGGGATTGAAATTGTTACAGGCCGATTCATTAGATATGATCAATAACGATGTTTTTTTATCCTATTTCCGCGGACTTTATATTGAGGTAGAAAGTCAAACATCAGTATCCGGTTCAATTCTGACGCTGGAAGCTGCTCCCGATGGAGGATTTCAGGGATCGGCGCTGGCTTTATATTACAATAATGATGAGAACAGAGCAAAAAGTGTTCCTGATACGTTATTTACACCCTTTGTGATTTCAAAAAACAGTGCCCGGGTTAACTCTATTGAACATGACTATAGCGGAACTCCTTTTATTTCGGGTCTGAATCGCGATGAGGGTAATGATTCTCTGATCTATGTTCAATCGACCGGTGGATTGAAATCAAAAATTTTCGTTGACGGGCTTTCAGCATGGAAAGACTCATCCAATGTAGTCATTAATCGAGCTGAAGTGGTTTTTCAGGTGGATACCATTGCTTCAGAGGTAGATAAATTTCCACCACCGGCGCAATTATTACTTACGGTTGTTGATGAAAACGGGAAGGAGTTGCTTCCGGTCGATTACTCTTTCTACCCGCTCTACTACGGGGGGTATCTGAACAATTCCGATTATACCTATCGGTTTAATATTACCCAGCAGGTGCAACAGATGATTCGGAAGAATGAGAATTACGGCTTTTTTCTTACTACCGCTCATAAAAATAATGAAGCCAAACGGGTTATTATTAAGGGCAGTAAAAGCCAGACGGGCATTCGAATGGTAATTACTTACTCTAAATTTTTGCAATAGGATTGCAGACCGGGCACCAGGTGCAGGGTTTAATGGTGCCGGGAGAATAAGCATGCGAAAGCCATTTTATCTCACAATTTAAAAGTGATAATCAGGCTCTTTCCGGAAACAACTTTTTTCAACAGCTTGTTGTATAATAATCAGGTGGGTTTTATTTTTCTACTTAAAAACGGATCGTAATGCAGATTGGAAATATTCAGTTAGGCCAGGTTCCGCTTTTACTGGCACCCATGGAGGATGTTACATATAAATCATTCCGTTGGATGTGCAAGAAGTATGGTGCGGATGTGATGTACACGGAATTCATTTCATCAGAAGCATTGGTTCGTGATGTTGCCAAAACAAAGCTGAAAATGGTTTTGTTTGATTTTGACCGGCCGGTTGCCATTCAGATCTATGGGCACGACATCGGAGCTATGGTTCGGGCGGCAAAGGTTGCTGAAGAGGCTCAGCCCGATTTTATCGATATCAATTTTGGGTGTCCGATGAAAAAAATCGTTCGCCATGGTGCCGGCTCGGCTCTTCTTCGCAATCTTCCTCTGATGCAACAGATGGCTGCTGAAGTTGTAAAAGCCGTTCAGGTTCCGGTAACCGCCAAAACCCGGCTGGGATGGTCGTCCGGAGAAAAACCGGTGGTAGAAGCTGCTCTTCGGTTGCAGGATGCGGGTATCGCTGCTTTGGCAATCCACGGAAGAACGCGCGATCAGTTGTATACGGGTGAGGCTGACTGGTCGCTTATCGGAGAAGTTAAGAACCATCCGGACATAAAGATTCCAATCATTGGTAACGGCGATATTACCGGTGGAGAGAAGGCAAAGGTGTTGCTGGATCAGACGGGTGTTGACGCGCTAATGATTGGCCGGGCGGCGATAGGACGCCCCTGGATCTTTAACGAAGTGAAACATTATTTGAAAACGGGGGAACTGCTTCCGGAACCAACCATTGCTGAAATTGTTGACAATGTTAAAGAGCAGTTGCATCTGAATCTTGAGTGGAAAGAGCAGGAAAGATCTGCAATTTTAATGATGCGACGTCACTTTGTCAAATATTTCCCGGGATTACCGAACTTCAGAGATTTGAAAATCCGTTTGTTGCAAGCGGAATCAATGTCTGAGTTGAATGCTGTTTTTCAGGAGATTACAGATCGGTATGGAGCGATGAGGCCCGATTATAGGCAATGAAAAACCCCAACGGCTGATTTTTTTGACGCCGAAATTAAATATTCCCGGATTCGTGATCTTTTATGCCATTATTGTGGGCATAAAATAATGGAATTTTAGCTATTTTTTTTCTTTCTTTTTAACAGAAAGAAGACGATCGCTGCCACTGCAATGAGTGCTGCTACGACCAAAATGGTTGTATTCGAACCCGACGATTGGGCTGATCCGGTTATCAGATCTTCCTCCATATAGGAGCTGTCCTGAACCCCCAGATTATCGATGTATGTTCCCTCATTCTGGGCAAACAGCCACACCGGAAAGGTAAAAAATCCCAAAACAATCATTGAAATTAGTTTCTGTGCTCGTTTCATTAAAAATATAATTAATATTTGTTAATCTATTGATGGTTGCTGTAATAACTTTTCTGCTTCCTTAACCTCACGATAAAGCTCTCTTGCCGGCATATAACGCGGATTAATATCCAGAAGTTCTTCTAATTTTTCATAACAATCGGTAAATCGTTTCTCTTTTTTGTAACGCTTTGCTTCCATGAACAAGATTGGCTCATAAAAGGGATGGATCTCTTTCCCCTGGTTGATATGATACTGGAATTCAGCTAAGTCTCCAATATTTAACCAGGCTTTGGCCAACTGCACATGCAACCAAACATTGTTCGTGTCTTTTTTTAGGGCAAATTTAAGGAAGGAAATACCATCTTCCAAATTTCCGGCATTGATTTCAGAAATTCCAAGATAATCGTTTTTAGTTTTTCTTTTTACCAATATGGCTATTGGATTCCCTTTATGGTAGTATGTTTTAATCGCTTCTGCCGGTTGCCAGCGATCATTTTTCAGCAGATGAGGATGGAGGTAGTTAATGCCGAATATGCCATAATCCCAGTCAAATGAGCTCCGTTCCGGATATCGGACGTATTGATACCGGATGTTTGGATGGTTTTCGAAATAGGTAGAAAGATTGCAGTTCATGGCAACCGTTATATTCTGATTTTTCGCCAGCTCAATAAGATCAGTGGCCGGTTCTTTAATTCCGTGAAAATAGTAATCATATTCGTAGTTGCTCCATCCATTTTTATTGCCACCTGTAAGCATGTTAAAATAGATATAATCCGCAGGAAATGTGGTGATTTGGTGTTTCAGCGGTCCTGAAATCAGGATTATTGCCAGGATGAAAGCTGCGTAACGTGTGATCTTGTTTTTTTTGGTCAGGGCACCCTTTAATCGGTCTATTCCGATAACTGCCAGTATGGCTAATGGGGGTAATATAAAGATCATTTGACGAATGCCACTGTATAGGTTTGATTTTATAATGATGACGTACACAAAGGGGAAAAGGAATGCAAAAAGAACGATTCCTTCGGCAAACCATTGATCGCTCTGATGCCGGTAATGAACCATTTTTTTTATAAAATATGGGAAGAACAGTGCCAATCCGGCCATGATAATTAGTGGCGTTGATATTATGAACCAGCGGATCAGGTAATACCATGGCAAATCGGTACTCCACCACATTTGACCATCAAATACCTGGCGGATACTGATTTTATAATGCTCCATTACCTTCAGGCTCTCAAGTGGATGAAGGAAAACGTTTTGCAATGCATAAGGCCAGAATATCAGTCCGGCAAAATAGCCTGTAATTAAAATGATCAGGATTTGGCCGATGAGCCTGGTTCTGATTTTTTTTGAAAGGAGTGTTATTTTGAGTTTTTCGGGGGTTAGAAGCAGATAGGTAAAGGATGTGAAAAGGAGATAGGCAAAGAGAATAAGTCCTCCGGCCCGAACGCTAAAGGTAAAGGCGATTGCCAGGGAGAGAGATATTGCCGTTTTCCATCGCGGCGCGGGGAGTTCATCGATCCATTTTATCAGATAAAACAGTCCGGCCATATAGCCTGCTGCAAACGGAATATCTTTCAGGTTTCCAAATGCTTGTCCCGACAACCGGGGCATAAGAATCAGGGCCAGCATGGTCCAGAGGGCCAGCTTTTGGTTGCGGGTGATTCGAATGGTTAACAAACCGGAGAATAGAATCAATATCAGAAAAAAGAAGGCACCGGTATAGTGACGAAGGAGGAACTCATTTTTAATTTGGAAAATGCGGTTAAGCAGTGCGGTTAAATTGTCGGGCGACTGGCCGTAATATTTCAGATTTGTTACGGGGGTATTAAGACAACCCTGGTCTTCTCCACCCGTAACGTACCAGTTTACCACCTGTTTTGCATGTGGGTAGTGTAAAAGCTCATCAACGTTAATAGCGGCTTTTGGGGCAAGAATGGCTAACAACGCTGCAATCAGAATCAGTCCGCCATAAAATTGCCATGATTCGGGCAATGACCGGATTGGGTTACTCATAAATTTTTTGAATGAAATAGAGTGGTCGTTTCTGGACTTCTTTAAAAATTCGGTAAATATACTCACCGATCAATCCCAGGAACGTGAGTTGAACCGATCCGAAAAAGCTGATTGCCAAAAACATGGATGACCATCCGATAGGAGCCAGTTTTAAAAACTTAGATGCCAGTGTGTAAATGATGGCAGCAAAGAAGATCAGGATACCAACCAATCCCAGGTAGAGGCATATTTTGATGGGCCATTTGGAAAATGAGTAGATGGCATCGGCAGCCAGAAGAAAGAGTTTACTCCGGCTCATTTTTGCTGTTCCGCTCAATCTTTCCGGGCGGTCGTACAGGATAAACTCATGTTTAAATCCAATGAAATTACGGATTCCCGGCAGGTATCTGTTTCTCTCCGAGAATTGAAGAATTGCCTGGTATGCTTTTCGGTTTAGAATGCAAAAGTTACCCGTTTGGGCCACCTGTTGGCCGCCGGTCAATTTGTCAAAAATCCGATGAAAGATGTTGATGTATAGTTTTTTATTGAATTTTTCATTTCGGGATTCACGGACGGCTGAGACGATATCGGAATCGGTTGCCAGGATTTTTTCGTAGAGCACGGGAATTAACTCCGGAGGATCCTGGAAATCACCATCCATTAGTACGACATAATCTCCTTTTGCATATTCGATTCCTGCGGTTAATGCTGCCTGCAATCCAAAGTTCCGGGAGAGCGAGATTATTTTGAGCTGAGGATAATTCTGGTGGTAGCGGATCAGTATTGGGAGGGTTTCATCGGTGCTGCCATCATCGATGCAAACCACTTCGAAAGGCTCGCCGGTTTTTTGCAAAGCTTTCCAAAGTTCGTCCAGCAATCTGGTAACCAGTTGCTCTTCGTTTAGTAATGGAATGACAACCGATATCATCTGTTTTTTTTATAATTTATGTTGTGTGCCAGGTAAAGGGACCGGGAATTCCATCGTTACAGGTCCCAATTCGTAGGTTTCGGGTCCCAGTCGTTCCGTTGAGTTGAGCATCTCTTCCCAGGTCACTTTCTGTCCCGTGTATGCGGCTGTACGGCCCATGATGGCTGTAAGTGTTGAGATGGCCGTACGCTCTGCCTCAACAACCGGATTATTTTGACGGATGGCGGTGACCAGATCGATATGTTCCTGAACATAAGGTGACACCTGAACCTGGCCGGTGGGCTTACCATCGTTATCTTTGGGATATTCATACTGCCATTTGATGGTTCCATCGGGAAAATAGATGGTGTTTTTGCCGTTGGTGTAACCATCGGACCCTGTAATCAGCTCACCTAAGGTGTTAGCGCAGCCATCGATTTGCCTTGACATGCTATGAGAGAAGATGCCATTTCCAAAATCGAAGTCGATGCTAAAGAAGTCGTACTGATCTCCGGTTAATCGACGAACCCTTCCGCCGAAACCGATGGCGCTTTCGGGGTGCTTGCCCATGAACCAGTTTACGATATCAATATTATGAACGTGGGTATCGAGGATATGGTCGCCGCAAAGCCAACAGAAGTTGTTCCAGTTTCGCAGCATGTATTCCATATCACTCCAACCCTCTTCACGGGATCGAAACCAGACGTGCGATTGCAGCCACCAGGCTTTGGCCGCGGTGATATCGCCAATGGCTCCGGCCGCGACCTGACGAAATGTTTCCAGGTAGTCGCGTTGGTGACGGCGCTGTGTTCCTGTAATTACGGTCAGGCCCATGCTTTCTGCTTTTTTGGATGTGGCTATGATCTGCCTTGCCCCAACCGGGTCTACAGCCACCGGTTTTTCCATGAAAACATGTTTTTTTGCCTGAATGGCTGCATCGAAATGAAACGGCCTGAAATGGGGCGGAGTTGCCAGTAAAACAATATCAATGTTTGTTGCCAGAAGCTCTTTATAGGCATTAAAACCCCAAAAACAGTTTGCTGTTGGCACCTCGACATTCTGTTTTTTTAGCTTGGCATGTGAATTCCATACCTGATCTTCAAAGACATCGGCCAAAGCTATCAGCTCCAAATCATCACCGGCTGCCAGGAAGTTCAGCGCAGCACCGGTTCCGCGGTTTCCGCAGCCGATAAGGCCAGCCCTGAGTTTTTTGCCTGAAGGTGCCCGATCCAATAGCGGCGGAAATGCATAATCTACCTTCTGTGTTTTTCTGCTGCATGCGTTGAGGCCAACAATTCCTGCCATCCCCGCAGCACCCAGCAGCGCTGAATTCTCCAGGAAGCTTCGTCTCGATTGATCCATTTTCTTCATTTTATAAAATTTAAACATTCAGCTTTCGACAGCATTTGCTGGTTCATTCCGATGGAACTGCCATAATATTACTCATTTTTGTTTTTGATTCGATTCGTTACGGTCGTTTTGTATTGGTTAATCATTTTCGCTATTGATCATTGTGGAATCGAACTCGCAGATTACCCTGAATCCTACATGGTTGCAGTCGGAGTACCACCAGATACTTTTGGGTATCTGCGGATCGGTTTCGAGCCACTCTTTGGTACGGGTAAAGTCGCGCCTTGCAACCCTCAGATCTTTAGCTGAATTTTTAAAAGACCCGCCCCTGATAACAAATTCCAATCCGTTTCGGGGGCCTCTGGGATTTTTCACTACCCCTTGGGGATATTTACCATATACCTGGGGATCGTAGTAGTCGAGGCAAAACTCTGCCACATTACCCAACATATTTTTTAGCCCGAATGGGTTGGGCTGAACCGTCGATGGAGGTTGTGTCCGGTAGGGACTGTTTTCCTGATAAATGACATACGTGTTGATCAGGGTTGTGTCGGGACCGAAGATTTTTTTCAAGAACTTGTCGGTTTCAAATTTTTTGGGTGATCCTTCAAAAAAGTAGGGCGATGCTGTTCCTCCTCTGGCAGCATATTCCCACTCTGCTTCGGTAGGCAGCCGGTACTTTTTCCCGGTGACACTGCTTAGCCATCGACAATAGGTTTGAGCTGCATGGTGTGTCATTGTTATTGCCGGCCGGTTTCCCATTCCCCAACCCTGATCGGGAGCGCCCCAGGGCGGAGTGGCTCCGGAGATTCCATCCACATCTTCATCGACGGCTGCTGCCTCAGACTCTTTTCTTCCCTGGGAACTGGTCGCATTAAAGAAGGCAAGATACTCATTCCAGGTGACCTCAACCTCAGCCATCCAGAACGGGTCAACTTCCACTTCCCTGACCGGTCCTTCATCGGATCGCCGGTATGGTTCGTCGGCCTGGCTGCCCATTTGAAACTTACCTCCGGGAATGGCCTTCATCTGAAATGAGACGGTTGTTCCGGGGATCTGCTCATTGAAATCTTCAAAGGTGTTAATCCGGGCGGGTTCGTTGAACAGCTCTTCAGCGGTTGTCTGGGAACTCTCTGTGGTTAAAACGGTTTCTCCCCGGTAATGTCCCACATCGAGATGGCATTTCAGGCAGGAGTTGTTTACCGGATCACGTTGGTATTTAAGGTGAGATTCAGCCCCCAACGGATCGAGTGTTGTTGGGAACAGATTGGTGTGACATTTTTTGCATCCATCTTCATAGACAAATCTTTTGGAGGCTTCCACCGTTCGCTTCGCCTCCCAATCGATCTCATCCATATCGCGGGTTGTATAAACATAGAGATCGTGAATTCCATGATATGCCTTTCTTGCAAGGAAATAGACCCCCTGGTCTTCGGGAGGAAGATGACAATCGGTGCATTTGGCCGAAACTCCGCTTCGGTTGCTGCTATGCACCGAAAGCTGATGTGATGCACTGGCATGAGGATGGGCATGACAAGCTGCGCAAAACTCATCGGTCGAAGTATAGGTGATGGCTTTTCCCGAAAGAAACAGTATAATAACGGTAGTTAAGCAGCCCGCAAAAAAGAGGAATATATATTTTCGCTTTACTATCTTTTTAGCCATTTTTTTCATTTTAATTTGCATCCCGCACTTCATCTACATTTTGCTTGAGAAAATCCCGGCTGAAATAATCTTTATCAACGATTTCATCGTTCCAAACCACAAGGTCAAGGTCGATGGTGCGCGGACCGAATTTTGGCGTTGAACGATCTCTTTTAAAAATATCTTCAATATTTTTTAGTACGTGATTAAGTGCCTCTCTATTCAGATTTGTTTCAATTTTTACGGCCCCATTGATGAAGTCAGCTTGGTTTTCGATGCCAATTGGCTTGGTTTTCAGGAAGGTGGAATATCTGAGGATCGTAACTTTTTCACCCAATACGTTCAGCATTCCCGATATGTTGGTTTCCGGACAGATATTAGAACCGATGCCAATGACAGCACTGTTCAGCCTTACAGATTGGTTGGAGTTGTTATTTTCTTTCTGGTCGAACAGGAGGGTATGTGTATCTGTTTTCATCGTGATGCCTCCATTTTTAATGATACTGATTTGGCAAATCGCAATGCCAGTGGTTTGTCCACTTCCACGGCAGCCCATGATACCCGCTCATCTTCCATGATCAGATCCAGAACTTTCTGAGTAAGGACCTCCAACAATTTGAAGCGTCCCTCCTGAACCAGGATAATAACATTTTTTGTTATGGTTCGGTAGTCTAAAATATCGATTGGTTCATCGTTCTCCAGCGCTGCTTTTGGAATTTCCGTTTCGATTTCAAAATTGATGATCACATCCTGTTTGTTCACCAGCTCCTCCGGATTAAATCCGATGTAGGTTCGCAGGAGAAGATTTTTTACTTTTATTCTTGCCATGGTGTTGCTATTTATGGATTTTTTCCCAGGTTTTCTCCGCCATCGGCGAATAGCAGTTGTCCGGTGAGGTGGCTGTTATCCAGTATATAGTCGATACTTTGCAGCACTGGTTGCACCCCTCCGGGCCTTTGCATTGGTGTTTTTTTTGCCAGAGTCCAAAGATAGTCATCATTTTTATTTTCCGGAGGCAGTGTAACACCCGGAGCTACGGCATTAACCCGTACCTCCGGAGCAAATTCAAGGGCTGCCATTTTGGTCAGATCCCAGAGTCCCTTTTTCGAAAGGGTATAGGCGGCATAATCCGATCGGTTTGCCGTGATCCGGGTATCTGCGATATTAATAATATTCCCTTGTTTGAAGTGGTTATAAAAGTCACGCATGAGCACAAACGGAGCTTTTAGGTTAATCTGCATGGTACGGTTCATATCCTCTGTGCCGGTGGCGGAGAGGTATCCCGGTGAAAAGATCGATGCATTATTGATTAACAGGTCTAATCTCTCTGCTTTTTCCTGGATAATCGAAATGATCTGACCAACTTCATTTTCGTTCTCAAGATTGGCCTGAAGAGAAAAAAAGGTCTGTTCCGGATACCGGATTTTCAGTTTGTTTACCAATTGATCAGCGGCATCTGATGAGGTGTGGTAATGGATAATGACATTCCATCCTTTGGCAGCCAAATGGCAGGCAATGGCTTTCCCAAGTCGTTTCGATGCTCCTGTAATGAGTGCCGTATGATGCATTTATCTGGAATAGGAATTTAGTTTACTGAGGTATTTGCCAATGATGTCAAATTCAAGGTTGACCACAGTTCCCTTCTTAAACGTATGAAAATTTGTCACTTCATAGGTATAGGGAATGATTGCTACCTGAAATGAGTTGTCTTTTGAGTTGACGACGGTCAGGCTTACACCATTGACCGATACTGACCCTTTTTCAACGGTCATGTATCCCTGCTTTGCTTTCTCCGGGTCGAAAGCGTATTCAAACGTGAAGTACCAGCTTCCATCGGCCTCTTCCACCTGCGTACATGTTGCCGTTTGGTCAACATGCCCCTGAACAATATGCCCGTCTAATCGTCCGTTCATTACCATGCTACGCTCGAGATTGACCTTTGAGCCAACGTCAAGAAGTCCAAGATTCGACTTCAGCAGCGTCTCCTTGATGGCAGTTACCCGGTAGGTGCTGTTTTTTTTATCTACGGATGTAACCGTCAGGCAAACGCCATTGTGTGAAAGGCTCTGGTCAACTTTCAATTCATGAACAAAAGAGCAGGTAAGTGTGAAATGAACATTTTCTCTCTCTCTTTCAATGGCTGTAATTGTGCCAAATTCTTCAATAATTCCTGAAAACATATTGGTGATCTATTTTATAAAAATTAGTCAGAACATTGCCTGGTCCATTATTGCCGGCATTCTGTCTGATGGATCAAATTATTGCATGTCAATTGAAATTACTTTCTGCGTGACCATTCAGATCCCTCTTTTGTGTCTTTAATCTCTACGCCCAAAGCGGATAATTCGCTTCTGATCTGGTCTGCTGTATCCCAGTCTTTTCTCTCTTTTGCTCTGATACGGAGCCGGAGGATCAGATCGATTGTCTGATTGAGAACGTCCGTTGTTTCGTTGCTGTCAGCCATGGCATCAGGTTTCAATCCGAGGATGTCAACAACAACGGTTTGGAAAAACGATTTCAACGCCTTTAACTGTTCGCTATCAATCTTATTCTGTCCGCTCTTTATGGAATTGATCATTTTAACTCCTTCAAACAGATGAGCGATGGCTATGGGGCTGTTGAGATCGTCGGTAAGGGCTGATAAGCATCTGTCTTTCAGTTCGGATACTGCGACGGTAGATTCAGGAGAAACGGGCAGGTTCTCAAGGATATTGAAAGCTGTCCAAAGCCGCTCCAATCCCTTTTCAGAGGCTTGTAATGCTTCATTTGAAAAGTCGATGGTACTCCGGTAGTGGGCCTGCAGAATAAAAAACCGAATGGTCATGGGAGCATATGCCTTTTCCAGCAGCGGATGGTTTCCCGAAAAGAGTTCATCGAGGGTGATGAAGTTCTTAAGCGACCTGGCCATTTTTTGGCCATTAATCGTAATCATATTATTGTGCATCCAATAGCGAACGGCTTCTTTACCCTGGCTGGCAACTGATTGGGCAATTTCACATTCGTGATGCGGGAAGGTGAGGTCCATACCTCCTCCGTGAATATCAAATGTATCGCCTAAATATTTGGTGCTCATGGCAGAGCATTCAAGATGCCAGCCTGGATAGCCCATGCTCCATTTCGAAGGCCATCGCATAATATGTTCGGGCGACGCCTTTTTCCATAATGCAAAGTCGAAAGGATTTTTCTTTTCGTTTTGTCCTTCCAATTGTCTGGTATTGGTTTTAATATCTTCCAGGTTTCTTCCCGAAAGTTTTCCGTAGTGAAATTTCTGGTTGTATTTTTCCACATCGAAGTAGACCGATCCGTTGACTTCGTAGGCATATCCGTTTTTTAATATCGAGTCGATGAGTGCCTGCTGTTCGATGATATGCCCGGATGCGCGTGGCTCAATGCTTGGAGGCAGTACATTTAGTTGTTGCATATTTGTGTGGAAGGTATTCATATATTTCTGCGCTACCTCCATAGGCTCCAGTTTTTCCAGCCGGGCTTTTTTTGAAATCTTATCCTCTCCCAGTTCTTCGCTTTCGTTTTCGAGGTGGCCAACATCGGTAATATTACGAACATAACGCACCTTATAGCCTAAAAAGTTCAGCAGCCTGTAGAGGAGATCGAAGGTGATGTTTGGGCGGGCGTGGCCCAGATGCGAATCACTATAAACGGTAGGTCCGCACACATAGAGGCCGGCGCTCCCTTTAACCAGTGGCCGAAACAACTCTTTTTTTCGCGTTAACGTATTGTATATAAATAATTTATGTTCCATAAATCATAGAGCATTGAAGCAGGTTATGCAAAGGTACAATAAAAAGAGCAAAAAGGGGAATTGTTGTGGTCTGAGGATGGATCAGTCTGGCTCTTTTTCAGGGAATTTGCTCTTATCTGGTTCATTTTCAGGTTTTGTTGCGGAGATCTCCCCTTTATGATCTAATGCGTTAAACTGCTTTCGGTAGAAAAGCAGAATAGAAAAGATACCGATGGTAATGGATGAGTCGGCAATGTTGAAAACCGGTCTGAAGAAGATAAACTCATTCCCCCCCCAAAAGGGGATCCATTGAGGAAGTACGCACTGAATCAGCGGGAAGTAGAACATATCTACCACGCGGCCATGCAGGAAGGTCTCATATCCTCCTCCATCCGGAAGAAATTGGGCCACCTGACCATAGCTGTGATTAAAGATTAACCCATAAAACATGCTGTCGATGATGTTTCCGATGGCTCCTGAAAAGATCAGCGCAATACTGGCTAAAAATCCGAATGACAACTCTTTATGACGGGCAAGCCGGAACAGGTACCATCCGATGGCAATAACCGCAATGATCCGGAAGATGCTCAGGAACAGTTTTCCGTATTCGCCGGCGAATTCAAATCCGAATGCCATTCCGTTGTTTTCAACGAAATGAAGAATAAACCAATTTTTAAAAACAACGATCTCTTCTCCTAATGAAAAGTTTGTTTTTATCCAAATTTTCAGTATCTGGTCTGCGGTTAAAACCAGAAAAATGATAACAAGTAACTTGTTTATACGATGTCTCATTCTGTATCATTCAGGTTTCCGGAAAAGCACTGCATGCGCCATCCGGTTCACTTGATTTAATCTATCCCAGGTTCTTTTTTGCATCGATAGAGAGTGTGGCATGCGGCACAGCGCGCAGTCGCTCTTTTGAAATCAGTTTTCCTGTTTCCCGGCAAATGCCATACGTTTTGTTTTCGATACGCACCAATGCGGCCTGGAGGTGCTGGATAAATTTCAATTGACGCTGTGCCAGCTTCCCGGCCTCTTCTTTCGAAAGGGTAGCAGCACCCTCTTCCAGTACCTTAAATGTCGGCGATGTGTCCTGGGTGTCATTCCCATCGCTATGCGTAATGGAATTTTTATACATTTCATAATCTTCCTGCGCTTTTTTCAGCTTTTGCAGGATGATCTGTTTGAATTCCATCAGCTCCTCATCTGAATATCTGTTCTTTTCCCCCATAACTATAGGATTTTATTTACGTTCATTAAGAAACAACAAGGCCTAAAATAGCAATTTATTTAATCAGGAACAGCAGTCATATTATTTATCCGTCTGTTTCCTGACGATAATTTTCACACTAAGATCTTTATCGATCTCCACCAGTTTAGCCTGTTCATTTTCGATTTGATCAAAAAGCTGCAGGTCAATAGCCAGCGTTTGTGCACAAATATACTCTTTATGATTTAATACCGCGTCGGTAATTTCAGGATGTTTGCCGATTTCAAGCAATATCCGGTCGGTTACTTCAAATCCACTCTCTTTTCTGATGTTTTGAATTTTGTTTATAAACTCCCTTGCAATACCCTCCTGCTTTAACGCTTCGGTTACATGAATGTCCAGGGCAATGGTTAATGCCCCTTCCGTGGCAACGGTCCATCCGGGAATATCTTCAGTCAGTATCTCTACATCATCACGTGTGATTTCGATTTTGTCACCGTCGGTATCAATCCACGCAACACCGGTGCGGTCAAGTTCTGCAATCTGGTGTTGACTGAAGCGGGCGATGGTTGCGGAAATCTGCTTCATCTGTTTGCCATATTTAGGCCCCAGCGTTTTGAAGTTTGGTTTGATTTTCTTCTTTAATATTCCTTCCGTTTCGGTTAGGTACTCTACCTCTTTAACATTCACCTCGGCAAGAATGATCTCTTTTACGGCGTTGAATTGCTCCTGAAAGAGAGGATTCAGCACCGGAACCATGATTTTTGCCAGTGGTTGACGAACTTTTAATTTTTCTTTTCGGCGCAGAGCCAGGATCATGGATGATGCTTTTTGGGCAATTTCCATCTTCTCCTCCAGCTCTTTTCTGATCAGTCGTTCATTAAAGACGGGGAAGTTGGCCAGATGAACGCTTTGCAGCGGTTCTTTTTTGGTGATGTTATTGAGGTCGGAGTATAGCAGATCGGCATAAAACGGCGCAATGGGTGCCATCAACTTTGCGATGGTAGTCAGGCATTCATACAGCGTTTGATAGGCAGAGATTTTATCGGCTGAATAACTTCCCCCCCAATACCTTTTACGGCTCAACCGCACAAACCAGTTGCTGAGGTTTTCGGTTACAAACTCAGCAATAGCACGTCCGGCGCGTGTTGGTTCGTAGCTTTCATAACTGTCGCTAACCTCTTTAACCAGTGAGTTGAGCAGGGAGATGATCCAGCGGTCCAGCTCCGGGCGTTGGTCGAGGGGAATATCTTCTTCAGCATAGCGGAAATTATCGACATTGGCGTAGAGGGCAAAAAAGCTGTAGGTGTTGTAGAGGGTTCCAAAAAACTTGCGTTTAACCTCTTCGATTCCTTCCGGATCGAATTTCAGGTTATCCCATGGTTGGGCATTGGTGATCATGTACCAGCGCAGCGGATCAGAACCGTATTCTTCGATGGTAAGGAACGGATCAACGGCATTGCCTAATCGTTTAGACATTTTATTCCCATTTTTGTCTAAAACCAGTCCGTTTGATATGATATTTTTAAATGAGACGGAATCGCTAATCATGGTTGCGATGGCGTGCAATGTGAAAAACCAACCCCGGGTTTGGTCAACTCCTTCGGCAATGAAATCAGCGGGAAATACTCCCTTTCCTGTTGACGGGTTGTATTTTTCGGTATTTTCGAACGGAAAATGGTGTTGTGCGTATGGCATAGCTCCTGAGTCGAACCAAACGTCGATCAGGTCAGGTTCCCTGAACATTTTTTTTCCGGAGGGAGAAATCAGGATCACTGCATCAATGAATGGTTTGTGCAGATCCATCTGTTCATAGTTCTCTTTCGAGAAGTTGCCTGGTTGAAAATTCTCGTAGGGATTATGTGTCATAACCCCGGCTTCAATGGCTTTTTTTATTTCGGCTGCCAGCTCTTCGGCAGAACCGATGCAGCGCTCTTCCGTGCCATCTTCTGTGCGCCAGATGGGTAGGGGCGTACCCCAGAAACGGGAGCGGCTCAGGTTCCAGTCGACCAGGTTCTCCAGCCAGTTGCCGAAACGGCCGGTTCCGGTTGATGATGGTTTCCAGTTGATGGTGTTGTTCAGTTCAACCATCCGCTCCTTGACCGCCGTCGTTTTAATAAACCAGGAGTCGAGGGGATAGTAGAGAACTGGCTTATCGGTTCTCCAGCAGTGCGGGTAATTGTGCACATGCTTCTCAATTTTAAACGCTCTGTTTTCTCTCTTCAGCATCACCGATATGTCGATGTCGACGGTAGGATCATCTTCACTCAGCTTTTCGTTGTAATCGTTTTTAACGTAACGACCTGAAAAATCATGGTAAGCTTCTCTGTTTACATACTGGTTAACAAAATCTTCTGACATTTCAGAAATCAGGAAGAACCGTCCTTTACGGTCGACCAACGCTTGTTGTTTGCCATCAATATCGTCAATCACCAATGGGGAAATACCGCACTGTTTGGCCACCCGGTCGTCATCGGCTCCAAAGGTAGGAGCAATGTGAACAATTCCGGTGCCATCTTCAATGGTCACATAATCGCCGGGTATAACCTCAAAAGCTTTGCCACGGGGAGTTACCCAGGGGATTAATTGCTCGTAACGGATGCCCTTCAATGCTTCTCCTTTGTATTCTCCTAAGATTTTAAATGGCAGGTTTTTGTCACCGGGCTGATATCCTTCAACTGGGCTGTTTTCGTTTTGCTCATCAAAATAGACATGCAACAACTCTTTTGCCAGGATAAGGGCTACCGGCAATCCGCTATATGGATTAACGGTTTTAATTTTTACGTAGGTGATTTGCGGACCAACGGCCAATGCGGTATTAGAGGGCAATGTCCAGGGGGTGGTTGTCCAGGCTAAAAAATAGAGACTGGTATCGACATCCTGAAATAAAAACTCCGACCGTTCGTCTCTGATGGATTTGAATTGCGCGACAATGGTGGTATCTTTTACATCGCGATAACAACCCGGCTGATTCAACTCATGTGAACTAAGACCTGTGCCGGCAGCCGGTGAATAGGGCTGAATGGTATACCCCTTATAGAGTAGCCCCTTGTCGTAGATCTGTTTCAACAACCACCACACCGACTCGATGTAGCGGTTGTCGTAGGTGATATAGGGATCATCCATGTTAACCCAGTATCCCATCATTCGGGTTAGTTCTTCCCATTCACGGGTATATTTCATCACCTCTTTCCGGCAGGCAGCATTATACTCTTCAACCGTGATCTTTTTGCCAATATCCTCTTTGGTAATATTTAACGATTTCTCAACGCTTAACTCCACCGGTAGTCCGTGGGTATCCCATCCTGCTTTCCGATGAACGCGAT
>CAZILU010000059.1:5219-17744 GCA_964540165.1 uncultured Mariniphaga sp. | reverse complement strand
GAGTTCCGGAGTGTTTAAAAATTTCGGTATGCGTTTTGCAAAGGGTACGGCAGGAAACAGTTCTACTTAAAATTGAGAGTCATGAAAAAGTTAGTTATTTCGATCATCGCGCTGCTCACAGCAGCCTGGAGCATAGCCAGGGCAAATCCGTATCCGGATTCATATCTGGGTCTGCCGGGTGACAACCTCAACCTCTATGCAGTGATGAAACTCTTCCAGGAATCTGAAACGCTGGAAAGTTTTGAACGGAGTCTCAACGACAAAAACAGCATGATCAACAATCTCGACCTGAATGGTGACGGGATGGTTGACTACATTACGGTACACGACTATGCCGATGGAAAGGACCACACCATTGTGTTGCGGACCGCGCTGAACTGGAATGCGACGCAAGACATCGCGATCTTTACCGTTCAGCAGTTCAGAGACGGATCGGTACAGATCCAGCTCATTGGTGATGAAGCCCTTTACGGCAAAAACTACATCATTGAGCCCATTTATGCCGAGACACCCAATCCCGGTTATACCGGAGCTGCCCGCGTCAGGGTAGCCACTCCGGCCATTGTTGAAATATCGGCCTGGCCGGTGATCCGCTTCATCTACCATCCCAGGTATGTCGTCTGGCGTTCATCCTGGTACTGGAACCACTATCCGGTTTACTGGAATCCCTGGCGTGCCCATTACTGGCACTACTACTACGGATACCATTCTCACTGGTATCCGCACTATCAGATGCACTACCGTCACTGGGACAAACCGCGGCACATTCACGTTCACAACTACTATGTAACATCGATCCGTACCTATGCGCCGCAAGTTAAAGCACGGATTTCGGAAGGCAGGTACAAAGAGACCTACTCCCGTCCCGAACTGAAAAAAGAGGGGGAAGCGCTCTATGCCCGGACTCGTTCTTCACAGCCATCGGTCAACAGCCGTGAGCGGCGTGAATCGACTGCTGTTGAGAGCAGCCGGGATAGCCGGACACGGGCAGCCACTGAAACCCGTTCATCAGTAAGCACCCGAAATAGTGACACCCGCGCGACAACCGGTGTAAGCAGCCGCAGCGGTCGCTCAACAGAGGTAAACAGCACCAGGGCAGCATCCGCTTCATCTGCCAGAGCAACAGACAACAACAAGGTGCGCGAGACTGCAGGCACGTCTGCAAGAACCACAACGAACGGTAGCGTTCGCGGTACGTCAGCTGCCGCTGCCCGAAGCAGTGTAGCCCAACCTGTACAGGCAGGCAACACCCGCGAGAAAGCTGCCACCATAGCCCGTCCGGCGAACACCACCGCCACTGCTCCTCGCGCAGTCACTACTCGTCCGGTCCAGGTAAAAACCTCCTCTTCACCGGCGCAGGCAACCCAGCCGGCACGGTCGAATGCAAATACTTCACGTTCGATCGCTACCAAATCGGCCCAGGCCCCTGCGTCGAACAGGACAGCCACGCAACCGGCCCGCACCTCATCGGGCAGCAGTTCCCGACCGGCAGCGGTAAATACATCACGAACCGTTTCCAAAAGTCCATCGGTAAAAAGCAGTTCATCTGCCGGCAGCTCCAGGTCAGCTGCCACCGGAGGTTCATCCAGAGGTTCATCCTCATCCAGAGCATCGCGGAGATAACAACTTCAATATCCATATAAATCAGAAAGGACGCCCGAAGGCGTCCTTTCTGCTATTCAGTGATTTCAGAAATCGTCTCCTGAAGCTTTTGCTTCAGATCTTCATCAGAGATGCCTTTATCATCCATCCGGCGCTCCCTGCAGCGACTGCATAGCTCGGTAATATTTTTCAACTCACGGGCATTGGCAACCGTTCCCTCAAAAATTTCCGACGTCCGGTCGGTATTGATATAGGAACAATCGTTGTATAGATGATACCGCGTTCCCGAGGGTGTCCAGTAAACGCTGTTGATACCCTCATTTAAAATCTCAACCTCCTGCGTCTGCTGCGTATATTGCTCAATGGATGGCGGATTAAAATCGACTCCGGTAATGCCGGCAACCAACAGGGCAATAACAGCGATCGAACCGGCAATCCCTTTGGTCTTTTTATCCAGATCTTTATTGGTAAAGATAAGAATCACCAGCGGCAAAAAGGCCAAAACAGCCATGATCACTCCCAATTGATTCTGAATAAAAAATTTAAACTTGTTCTTTTCAGATGCCGGATCAAGCCGGTTGGCCTTTTTCCAAAGGACATTTCCGACAATGGCGAGCGCAAGGATCACTGCAATGGCAATGATCAGCCAGACCATCGTTTCGTTTCGGAGCAACTTCAATATCGCAAAAATCTCACCGGCAATAGCCACAAGCCAGGCAAGAATAGCAAACATTCGCAACTGCTTTGCCTTTCCTTTGCTCTCGGCACTTGCCTCAAACACTTTCCTGCCACTTTCGGCAGCCGGAGACGATCCTCCTTCAATACGGGTAATTTTTTTCCTGGTAGCCATGGTTTATTTATTAAAAATAAGTTATCGTCATAATACTCATCAAATGTACTTTTTTTTCTTAATCCCGAAACACCCGGTTCTAACTTTCCGGACAAGTTCCTGTCGTCCTGCAATATTCACCATTAGGAAAACCTGATGATTTAAAATTTTCCAGAAAATTTGCCTGATAATCCCAGATCCGGGATAACAAATTCCGTTGATAAATAGATCAATTGCTCCTGTGCATAACGAAGATAAATAAAGTGATTATACACTGAAAGAATCGGTATTTAACAATCCCTTTCCAAAAGAAATAATTTGAAAAAAGATGATCCTGTCGCCTGTGCTGCCAGGAATTAAAAAAGCCGGTATCTTCATCCTGTCATGCGGGATGCTACTTCTTCTTGAATAGCAGGTTAATGATAAACAGCAACACGACAGCTCCGACGACACCCGTCAGGATTGCTCCTACCCATCCGGTGCCCAGGCTAATACCCACCTGTCCCAATAGCCAGTACCCGATGAATCCTCCGATGATCCCGACGATTACATTCCATATAAATCCAAGGCCACTGCCTTTGAAAATCAATCCGGCCAGCCATCCGGCCACTGCACCAATCAGAATTGTCCCAATAATTTCCATAATCTATTTATTTAAAGGTTTCTGAATTCCTCCTGATTTTTGATGCATCCCAAACGAAACTGACCATTAAAAAAATTCGATGAAAGTTATTGTCATAGCCCTTTTCAATCATTTTCGATCGGGAGAAGCTATCAAATATACAATAAAAACATATAGAAGAGACAACCATGACGATTTTAGACTCAAACGATCACGATTAAAATTATGCGAGTTTGCTCTGATACTCTTTGGTGGTGCCTTTTACCCACAACAATGGAGAGCTTCAGCTTAACCTGAAACAAACACTGACCCAATCCTCCTGTAAAACTTCAATCCCTTTTATTCAATTACTTTTGCCTCAACTCCACATATTTTTTAAAGGGAATGAGCATGGTATTCCAGGGGATTTCGGAGAGAACCATCAAGACCAAAATGGTTGGTTCAAAATAGGCCGCGGCTAAGATGATGGCCAGACCATTATTCATATAGGTTGTACTGATCGATACAGCCACTCTGTCTTTAAATTGTCCGCGAAAACTGATGAGTAATCCGGCGATATGAAGGGCCGTAAACACCAGAAACAAGATGCCTGTTTGCCACAGAATATTCTGAAAATCATCCAGTATAACGCTGCGCTGCGATCCAATAACGGCAAAAACCATCAAAAACAGGAGTAAAACATTGACCGAAGTATAGGTATGACTCCATTTGACAATACCCTTCGGGAAGCAGATCTTTGCCAACTGTGACAGAACCAATGGAATAAACAGGATAATTACCAGGTCTTTACACACCATCCAAAGATCGATCATCAGAAAACTGCTGTTGATGATCCAGAACAGAACAGGTATGGTTACCGGTGCAACCAAAGAGGTAAGGATTGCCAGACTTGCCGATAATGTCGTATTTCCTCTGACAATATCTGTCAATACCGGAGATGCAATCCCGGCGGGCATGGCTGTTAACAGAAGAATGCCTGCTGCCAGTTCCGGATTAAACAGTTTGAATACCATATAAAAACCAAGAGGGATCATCACCATCATAAAAAAAACCAGGGATGTCATCTGTTTATAGTTTCTCATATTTCTGAAAATCTGAAATACATCCAGCTTCAGAAACACAAGAAAGAGCATTAACATCAATGATGGTTTTAATAGTGACATGAAGAGATCATTGTACACAGGGTAAACCAAACCCAATACGATTCCCAGAATCAGAAAGATCCAAAAATATTTTTCTATAAATGACTTATTTTCCATCAGCACATGCAAACAGGGTTGACAAAGTAAAATCAAACCATCGGGTTAAAGGCAATTAATGATATAATCACGAACAAAAGTACCTCTTTTTTTAAGGAAAAAAATTCACTTTGCTTTCACCTGAAATTTCAAAAATCCAAAAGCGTTAAAATCCAACCTGAAGCATGGTGTTCCTGAATTAATATAATGAATAAATACAACGCCAGGTTTACCAAAGTATGCCAAAAGGGATAACGCCAAAAAGGGCTGCCCTTTTGAGGCAACCCTTTCATTTTCATCCAAATTTATTTACTATTTCCGAATAGCCTTGTAACGTCCCAGCACATTCTGATTGTCGCTTACAACGATCATAAACATACCGGTTGGGACCTGATCGAGCGGAATGATCTCCAGACTGCTCTGAGCCTTTACTTCATGAATAAGGGCACCATTGGCACTATAGATCTGGATCCGGTTGCCGGCTTTAACACCCTGAATGTTCAGCTTATCGCTGGCAGGATTCGGGAATATCTCAATCTGATGAGACAATCCCACCGAACCGGCAGAAGTCAGATCCAACGCCAGGGTATAAGTTGTGGTAATTTTACCATCGGCCGATGTCACCAGCAGTTTATCACCATCATTCAGGTCTCCGGTGGTTTTTACGTTGCCATCTTTATCAACCACTGAAATGGCAGCCCCCATGGAGGGAGTAATATACCCCAGAAATTCGCTTAACAAGGTTTCTGACGTCAGCGGAGCAAGTCCGGCAGCGATCTCATAACCAACCTGGTTAATGGAATAAGCATCCGACAAAACATACGCAAGATAGGTCGTTTGGGGTATGGTAATGGTTGCCAGGAAAGATATGAAATAGATCCGGGTGTTCAGCCCGTTTGCCGAAGTAACCACCACCTTATCATCGGCCCGGATAATTCCTTCCGTACGCTCAAATCCCATCTTGTCAACCAGTTTAATGGTCGCACCCAGCGAGGGGATGATATTGGAGAGGAATGCCTGGAAGTTTGTCCCGCGCGGAACAAAGTGAATCAAATTATCCAATTGAGAAACCTCATATACATCGGATAGAATAAATGCATCACCTTCGGAGGTACTGGGTTGCAATTGATAAATTATACGTGTTATGTTATCTTCTGCCACTACATCCAGATAGATATCCGGGTTCACCGTAACACTCACATAAGCAGTATCGAAGTTCAGCTTTGTCGAGGAAATATAGGCACCATTCCCGTCAACGATTGTCAGGGTGGCACCGGCAGGCACTTTCACATTGTCGATGATAGCCTTGATGGTCGTTCCGTAGTCAAATCCCGAAATCGAGCCAACACCTTCATTTCCCTCGCTCTGCACCGCTCCGCTCTTCGGATCAACGGCGACCTCCACCTTCCAGCGGGTTGATGTGAGGTATGCGTTGTTGCTCAGCCCTGCTTCGGTAACATCGAGTCTGTAGGTAGTACTGTTCTGTCCATCGGCTGAGACAACCTCCAACCGGTCGTTTTTATTGATCAGGGCATCGGAAGCCGGCACGGATCCGTCGGCTGCCGTCTTCATAGTCAGCACCTGTCCTTCATCCTCTTTATTGATGTTGCTCAAAAACTCGGAAACGGTAATTCCGGCTTTCAGGCCCAGGATCTCCTGGTTTGGACCATAGCCACTGCTGACCTTATAAACCGAGGAGTTGACAGTCGATTTGTAATAGGTGGGTTCAATCATAAAATGCTGGTTCAGACTGCCATATACAGCACCATACCGTGCAGGGACTCCAATATGTTTAAAATCGGTATTGGGTGCAATCCGTATCCACTCGCTGGTTGCTTCATCGCTACCAAAGGAGCCACCGCGCACCGGATTACCCTTGTTAACGGTGGGCTTCCGGATGAATACATTCCCGGTCTCACCATTTTTTACGGCATAATCACCCACTTTCCAGAGACCTCCGTCGGGCATCCCCCAGATATCGATGATTTCAAAATCGTAGGGATCGGTGACCCCTTTGAGTCCATTCTTTATGGAGTCGGTCAACACTTTGTAGAGTACCCATCCGGCACCATCGTTTGAGCGGGGGAAGGGTGTGTAGATTACACGTACATATTCATTCCATGGATTGCCGATTCCCTCGAGATAAAAGTTTGTAAACTGAACATCCCACGGCGGAAAATAATCTACAATCCCGGGATAATAGTCATTTCCTCTTACGGTTGCTCCCAATACAAAGGTCTCACCACCCTGCAGAATTGATTTTACGTTGGGATCGGGGGCCATGAATTCCGGTTTCAACGACCAGGTGGCTTTATCGACATACTTCAGACCGGGTGTATAAGTTAAATAACGGTAGTCCCAAATGGATGGCTTTTGAGTGATCGGCCAATAGTTGTCAGCATTTTTTTGATACAAACGTCCCACGAGGTAGTTTCTCAGGTCGATGGGTTGATTTCCCGGGTTATAGATTTCCAGAAAGGTATTACCCAGTGGATATGCGTTAACAAATTCTGAGATGATCGGTTCGGCGTGGAAAGGCTCCACCTCGTTCGGCATCTTCTCTTTAACGAGCTCTACCTGGTAGGTCTTTTTCAGGGAGTCAGCCTCTGCGGTTACCTCAAAAAGGACGGTACGATCCTGCAGCGATCCGGAAAGTGATTTGGCACGAGTCACCTTCACGGTGGCATTGACATGGCTCGTCTTGGCAATCAGCCCGGGAATCCCTTCTACATCAAAAGGAACAGCAACACGGTAGTTCGTCGTTCCGGAGGCAAAGTTTGGAATTGTATCACCCTTCCATCCGAACATTCCACGGTAGAATTCCGGGATTTCGGGCCAGGTGATGGACGACAAATCGGTATTGGTACTGGGGAAATAGGGTTTTACCTGAATGAAGTACTCTTTAACTTTTCCGCTTTTCGAAGTTACCTTCAGCTTATCGCCATCCAACAGGTCGGCGCGTGTTACACCATCAACCCATACGAACTCCCAACCGGCTTCCGCCGGTTTCTCCAAATACTTAAGCAGAGAGTCAGTCCGCAGTCCGGATTCCAGGCCAAATCCATATCCGGTAATGGTGTCGGTACCCGATGAATGTTTGGTCACGCGGGGCCAGCCCAGAATTCCGCTCTGTGTGCGGGTGGTTACAGGTCCGGTCAATCCGGGAATACGGATGATCGGGTGGTCAACAGGGATAACAATATTATCGTCGGCCGTGGGCGCTGTTACTTCCAGTTCAAAGGTTGCTTCGGTAAGGGTGTTGCCTACCGCATAGAGCGTCAGCTTGTCGCCCGTGCGAATCGAACGGTAGAGTGAATCCTCTTTTAACGGGTTCAAATCATACTTCCAGGCCAGTCCCGGCTTCTTCTTCATATGACGCATGATGTCATCCAAACGGCGAATGCCCCACGGAACCGTGATCTTTTTCGCTGCAAAATCGACCGAGATGCCATCAATCAGCGGTTCAAGAGTCGTTTCATCAATCACATAATCTCCATGATTTCCAATAGTCCAGAAGATATCCCTCCAGTAATCATACCCCTCAGGAAGTTCAATGGGTATCCATTCCGAATCATCGCGACTGATTCCCCGGGCATTGGCAAAATCGATATTCCCTTTCTTAACATGAAACTTTCTGACAAGAATCGAGGTCATCATACCTCTTTCAACACCTGCAATAGGGTATTCGATCTCAGCCCGGTTTCTTCCTCCGCCATCAAAAACACCGCCGACCTGGTCAACCACCGTAGAGTCTCCTTCCGTGTAGTGATGCTCCAAATACATGGTACCCCCTTTCAGGATCGAAAAAAGATAGGAGTAGTCACCCCTTTTTCTTAATGTCTCCGGGTCATTGAATGCCGTGGTGACACTGTCTCTCTCATAATTGACTCCGTAGATCGGTTCGGCACGGTGCAAAATCTTGTCGGCCACCTCATAGATCCCGGTCTGTTTCATACGTTCGGCACCACCCAACTGACCGGCTCCCTCCTTGAAATGTACGGGATTGTAGTCGTAAGCCGTTGTGAGTACGAATGATTTACCCGGATCCAATAACCTGTCAGGTAAAAACATGTAGATAAATACCGTCGTGTACCATGGATCATTACACATATCCTTGATTACCCAGGTACTCGAATAGGGTGTCAACGTACCGTATTTAAACTCACTCAGACGAATGGGCTGACTGCCCATGTTCGTGATTTCAACATAGGCATCGTTTGCACTGGTAAACCTGGCCTCTGTAATGACCAGGTCGGTGATAACACCCTCCGGATAATCACACACAATTTGTGCGTTTAGTATCCCGGCAAAAAAGATCGAAAAAAGTAAAATTCTTAGCCTCATAGTATATAAAATTTAAATTGATATTTCCATTCCACCTCACGAAAAGCCAGTCACAGCAACCGTTCTATGCTTTTCTACGACTTTTATCTGTAAATATTTTTGTTAGCAATCAATATTAATTTAATAAAACCCTAAAACATAACTGTTGAATTTAAAAAATTTAAAAAACTTGCTGGAACAAAATAAAATAAAAAAAATCTAATAAAAAAATATTTATTCACTTTTTTTGATTCAAAACTTGAATATATGATGCAGATTATCATGACAATGAGGGATCATTCGACCGGTGCTCTCCCTTCGAAACGACAGCAATCCCTGAATGGCCTGATATATACAAACAAACAGGGCAAATTCCGGTTCATCGCTTAATGATCCGGATGGGACTCCGGCCAGGCTCCTCTCCCCATTTCAAAAGATAGATCCCGGCAGGATAATCTTTCAAATCGAGTCGATTGGACGCTTCAACCGACAGCACCATTCTGCCATGCAGGTCAAAAACCGCACCGGAGATCTCACGGCTAACGTTAAATATTCCGTTTCCCGGATTGGGAAAGATTTCAATTTCGGGGAGGGTCAAATCCTTCGCGTTGGTTAGTGGGGTATGGTTCAGACTGACCTCATAACTTTGGGCATCGAAACAGGTAAAGCGAATGACCGACTGGTCTCCGGTGGCTGAGATCTGTGTTGCGAATTCGTAGGCTCCGTCCAGTTGCCAAAGCCCCGCCAGGGTAAGATCAAGGGTTGTCGGACTGTATGGTCCCTGCAGGGATGCAAAGGTGTTTTCCAGGGGTGGCCGGTTAAAATCCGGATCGCATAAACTCAGCGTATAAGCATCGGCCCCACGCTTCTCCACCATCGCAAAAACCGGACGGGAACTCTTCCGGATCCAGGAATTTTCGAAGGTGGCCGTTTGATCGAAGATAGCAAATCCGGTGATACTATCGGGAAGATATTTAACGATATGGGCTCTGGAGGATTGTTCCACGACTTCGTAGTTCGGAGTCCATCTCATCTGTTGCAACGCCAGGTCACCGGCATTCATAAGCACTACATACTCATAGTCGCTTCGTGATGAATTGTCAAACCAGGCGGTAAAAACATCACCCGATGAGCTCTTGCCTCCATTCAACGTATTTGAAGATTGGGTTGACCGGATAATCTGCAGATTGGATGCATCGGGTACAAATATTCCCAACCCCAGGCTATTGCTGATTATTTTATACCCATTTTGTGGCCGGAACCAGTAATTGGGTGGCATCAACATGCCGTTTATCGTAAAAGATGCATTTGACGATGAGATCACATTTTGAACCAGCGTGGTTACCGTTTTTGAGGGTTCATTGGATGAGATATCCGATCCCAGGCAGACCATCTGATTGGTTCCAAAAAAGAAGATTGATTTCTTAAATTTCAGTCCGGAACCGTATCGTTTATCTTCGTATTCCATAGCCCAAACACCATTTCTGTTTTTATGCATCACCGCACCGGCCGTAGTTTTTGGAGCGTAGGTACGAAAATTGGGCAATGTAATTTCACTGTTGGGATAGTCAACCGATGTTGTTCCCGGCACCTTTCCCCAGTCCCAGCCATTTTGATAGTCGTGGCCACTGCGCCAGGAGGCCGGATAGGGATAGATGTTATTTACGATCTCCATCTGCCCGTGGCTGTCATAACGGCCATACTCATTCTCTTTGGCCGCGCTTTCAAAATCCCACACATAGGAGCTGGTTCCTTTTACAGATACCACCCACTCGTTTCCGCGAAACAGCGCCATCGCTGCATAGGGTTTAGCCCAGAATCCCGCAGGAAATGGCTCCGGCTCAAATCCCATCGCTGCTACATCCAATATCGCCTCTACCTGACCGGGCGTAGTGGCATAGAGAATGGAACTGTTGACCGAACCGATGTAACTACTGACAGGCTCGTGCGAAGGATTCCACAACCTCATCATAGCCCGGGCCAAAGTGGTATCGATCAATTCCGGATGCATCGATTGAGCCATATAAGCCATAGGGGCAATCATCGAAGCTCCAACATCAAATCCCTTCCCGCGCCCACTCAACCCTTTTGGCACGTCATACAAATGGGTTATCAACCGATAGTTGAGTAAAAAGGATTTGATATTCTCTTTCGACGGTTGGCTCATGTCATAAGCGGTATGTCTTAAAAACCAGGCGATCTGAGCCATGGTATGTACACCGTTGTTGCTATAGGCACTCAGGTAAGGTCCCCGGTGATGATATCCCAGACCATCGGGTTTAATGCCATCATTCCACCCATAAGTTATAGCCAGATTCCGATCCAGCCACTTTTTATAGTGTCTCATATACTGCACTTTCTGTGGATCATCATCATCCATCATACTGATCAGAATCAACCGAAAAAGGGTTGATGTGCGCCAGTCGTCGACATTGATCTCGGTAAGAAAATCGTCGGGAGCAAAGAGGGTGTGAAAGGCAGTCATCCATCGCATCGTCTCTGTTTCCCGGTCAAATTTTGTTTTCCCAGCTTCCCATGGTTCCCTTTTCAACTCATCCTTCAACAGATAGACAGCATAGATCCAACCGACCATCCGCAATATCTCAGCCTTCAGGGTACCGATGGAGCTCCCATAAGCCCACCCCTGATCATGAAAATAATCGAAAAGCAGAAAGAGCTTATCCTTACTGCCTGCATTGCCATTTAACCGGTAATCCAGGGCAAGCGGAATCATAATATTTTGAGCAAAATCCGAACCGAATTTGGGATCGTGATCCGAAAACAGCGCGAAGAGACCCGGACCGGTGATACGGCCATCCGCTTCCCGAACAATATTCTGCTTATTGAAATTAGCTACACCACTGGCGATGTACCTGTTCATAGCCGCAACCCGCGACTGGCAGGAAGGATTATTAGCATACAGAGCGGTTCCAAACAGCCAGTCATCAATCCGCTTTCTGATCAGGGCCAGTTCAGCCTGCTCCTCCATACTCACCTGTAACGGCAACGGCAAAAAGGGTTGCGGAAACCATTTTTCATACACATAGGGCTGATTCTCATCCCCCACATAGAATGAATTCCTGGTAACATGTGATGGAGCAAACTGATGGCTGACCGAACGGTAATAGAGAATATAACCCACTTCAAACAGGTCAAACCAGAGTTTACCGGAGGGAACTCCGGCAGGGGCCGTGATCTCCATACGCGATAAATGAGTGGTACGCCCGTTCCGTCCCATATCTTCAATGAATTTCACCCATACACCCCGCCAACCTTTGAAGTTAATCTTGTAATAGAGAGAGCATTCCACCTGATTTGAGCTATTATATATGACGATCCGGATGCTGTCACCGATAGCGGCCTCGCTGTATATCCAAAGCTTCATCCCGATGTTCGGAGCATAACTCGAGGCTGCAATCGATGGCTCAGAAACAATCAGCTTTGCCCCCTCTTCCCAGGTCCAGAGCAGCGACTGCCGGCCCTGTTTCTTCCGGTACGTTGTCGTCGCAACAGATCCCTTTCCATTGGTTTGCCAGGTTACGGGAACATCACCCTCAAAAGTCTGCGCATTTCCAAAAGAGTTTGATTCCTTGTACTGACCGTACATACGCTGTGGAACAGCTAACAAGAGGAGCAACAGCATAAATGCTGCGCATCTATTTGCCACCAAAAAAAAACGGATATACCCATCCTTCATATTTATCCCTTCTTACTTTTAGAAATTCTGCCTGGATCCATTATCAAACAACGACGCTAAACCAACGAACACAATAAAAAAAAACAAAACTAATGATGGGCAAAATTATAAAAATATTAATTAAAAACTGACTACATTTTAAATTTTTATTAATGATAGAAATCGCAGGCATGGAGATCAATGGTATCTGAACTGAAAATAAGATATGCGCTAA
>CAZILU010000059.1:0-5119 GCA_964540165.1 uncultured Mariniphaga sp. | reverse complement strand
AAATCGCAGGCATGGAGATCAATGGTATCTGAACTGAAAATAAGATATGCGCTAAAAAATTTTGTATCCGAATATTTATAATTTTATCTCATTAAAATTGTTTATTATCTATGATATGAAACGGAACCGCATGATATTAATTTTTCTCATTGATCTCAAGAATTGTTATGCTCGTTTCGCAGCGTATGATAAACGGAACAAAAATCACCATAAATAGATACCAATGAAGCCAACCATGAGTAAAACCTTCTTTCAGCTAACCTCACTCACACTACTTATTTTCTTGGTCTCCACCCGCATTTCCTGGTCGCAGGAGAGCAACTGGACCCATTTCCGGGGAAGCGATCTGCGGGCGATTGCCCATGTTGACCACATTCCGGTACAGTGGGATACCCTTTCCCATACGGTATGGAAAACGGCCATTCACGGTCGTGGCTGGTCGTCGCCGGTTATCTATGGCAACCAGATATGGCTGACTACGGCTACCGAAAACGGAAAAGAGCTATCGGCTGTATGTGTCGATTTTAACACCGGGGATATCATTCATGACCTGAAGGTTTTCACCATTGAAAATCCACCCAGAAAACACAGCATCAACAGCTTTGCCACGCCGACCGCTGCCATAGAAGAGGGATTTGTATACGTTCATTACGGAAGCATGGGCACGGCCTGCATTAACACCAACTCCGGAAAGGTGCAATGGTCCCGCACCGACCTGATATGCAACCATGTACAGGGTCCCGGTTCCTCTGCCTTCTTATACAATGATCTTTTAATCCTCCACTATGAAGGGACCGACATCCGGTTTATCATCGCCCTGGATAAACATACCGGGGAAACGGTTTGGAAAACCGACCGGCCGGAAGAACCCTATAACTCCATTCCGGAGATCGGATGTAAAGCCTACGTAACGCCCCTGCCAGTCAGGGTAAACGGCCGGGATTTGATCATATCCAACGGATCGGCCGTTATTAACGCCTATGATCCCAATACCGGAGATGAGGTATGGTCGGTTTTCAGAGGCGCTGAATCGACGGTAGCCATGCCATTTGAAGAGAATGGCGTTGTCTATTTTCAGACGGGATTTATGGTTGACTCAACCAATACAAAGTATTCAGAGATGATCGCCGTTAATCCCGATGGACAGGGAGATATAACCAGCACCAACATGCACTGGAGCAGGTCGGTCGAACCGATGCCGCTCTCAACCCCGGTAATAAAAAACGGACTGATCTATTTGGTTGATGCCAAACGGACGATGCGTTGCATCGATGCTCAAAACGGCGATGAGGTTTGGTCTTTCCGGTTAAAGAACCTGTTCAACGCCTCACCGGTTTATGCCGATGAAAAGATCTACTTCTGCTCCACCCGAGGGGAGATTATTGTGATTGAAGCGGGCAGATCGCTGAAAATCCTGGCAGAAAACCAACTGGACCGTGAGATCTGGGCAACACCTGCCATTTTGAGAAATGCTCTGATCATACGAACCGGAGAGAACCTTTACAAGATCGCCTTTTCAGAACCAAGATAAGAAAAGGGCTGCCCTTTGGAGACAGCCCCTTTGTTAATACATCCGAAATTATTTACTACTTCCGAATAGCCTTATAACGTCCCAATACATTTTGATTATTGCTCACAACGATCATAAACATACCGGTTGGAACCTGTTCCAGTAAGATAACCTCCAGGTTGCTTTGGGCTCTCACTTCACTGATAAGAGCGCCGGTAGCGCTATAGATCTGAATCCGGTTTCCAACATCAACGCCACGAACCTGCAAATGATTACCGGCCGGGTTCGGGAAGATCTCGATCTGCTTCTGCATTCCGGTCATGCCGGCAGAGGTAAGATCCAAAACCAGGGTATAGGTAGTGGTGATTTTGCCATCGGCCGATGTTACCAGCAGCTTATCACCATCGTTCAGATCGCCCGAACTCTTAACCTCCCCGTTTTTGTCAACCAGGGCAACCGTTGCACCCATGCTGGGTGTTATGTATGCCATAAACTCACCCAACAGCGTTTGGGCCGTGAGCGGTGCCAGTCCGGCAGCGATGACATAGTCAACCTGGTTAACCAAATAGGCATCCGACAGCACATAAGCCAGGTAAGTGGTTTGTGGCTGTGTTGAGGTAGCCAGAAAAGAGATAAAATAGATGCGTGTGGTCTGTCCGTTTGCCGAAGTAACCACCACTTTGTCATCTTCGCGTATAGTTCCCTGTGTCCGTTCAAATCCCATCTTATCGACCAGTTTGATGCTGGCTCCCAGGGAGGGGATGATGTTGGAGAGGAATGTCTGGAAGTTGGTATTTCGCGGAACAAAGTGAATCAGATGATCCAACTGGGTAACTTCATAAACATCGGAAAGTATGAAGGCATCGTTCTCCGATGTGTTCGGCTGCAGTTGGTAGATCATGCGTGTTTGGTTATCTTCAGCCAGCACATCGAAGTAGATATCCGGGTTAACCGTAACACTCACATAAGTAGTATCGAAATTCAGGGTAGTAAACGGAACATAAGCGCCGTTTCCATTAATAACCGTTAAGGTAGCACCGGCAGGTATGGTCACATTATCCACAATCGTTCTGATGGTGGTTCCATAGTCGAACCCGGAGATTGAACCGGAGCCGCTTTTATCATCGGGATTTTCAGCCACACTTTTGGGAGCAGCCGCTACCTCAATCTTCCATCGGTTGGATGTCAGATAGGCATCATTGCTCGGACCGAGGTCTGTTACATCCAACTGGTAAACGGTGGTGTTTGCCTCATTGGCCGAAGTAACAACCAACTTATCGTTATGTGACAGGACAGCATCCATGCCCAGCGCTGTGCCATCTGATCCAGATGTGACCGTCAGCTTCTGCCCCTCATCCTCCTTATTTATATTTGCCAGAAAATCAGCAACGGTAACGCCGGACTTCAGTCCTTTAATCTCCTCAGCCGGGCCAAATCCGTCACTGACTTTATATACCGATGAGTTGATGGTTGATTTATAATAGGTCGGATCGTACATATAATGTTGCTTTAAGCTGCTCCAGGCGGCTGCAAACCGGGCGGGTGTACCGATATGGGAAAACACGGTATTGGGTTGAATCCGGATCCATTCACTATCCTCTTCGTTCGTTCCGAAAGAGGATCCGCGAACCGTATTCCCTTTCGTAACTTCAGGTTTTCTGATGAATATGTTCCCGGTCTCATTCACACTCATTTTATAACCACCAACAACCCAATAGGCTGCATTGGGCATTCCCCAGATATCAATGATTTCAAAGTCATTCGGATTACTGATTGCCTTCAGTCCGCTGCTGATCGAGTCATTTAACACTTTGTATAAGACGATACCGTTCGTACGGTTTCCGTGGGGAGGGAAAGGAGTGGCAATCTGTCTGACATCTTCATTCCATGGATTGACAATCCCGGGCGCGGCATTGTACCCAAACTGAATGTCCCAGGCGGGCCATATCTGTTCAATTCCTGGATAGTAGTAATCACCCCGGGTTATCAATGCCATAACAAACGACTCTCCTCCCATCAGTAGTGAATTAACGCTTGGGTCGGGCAACATAAACTTCCGGGCAATCGGCCAGGTGGCTTCATCAACATGCTTTAATCCGGGAATATAGGTATAATAGCGGTATAACCAGGAAGGATTATACTTGATAGCCCAATAATCGTCGGCGTTGCCGGTATTTAGATAGGCAATCATATAGTTCCGCAAATCCAGGGGTTGATTTCCGGGATTGTAGATCTCAACGAAAACGTTTCCGGGAGGATAGGAGTTCACAAACTCCGAGATAAAGGGTTCCGCCTGGAAGGGTTCAATCTGATCGGGGCGTTTCTCTTTTAACAGTTCTACGTAATAAGATTTCTTCACCGTATCATTTTCGGCCGTCACTTCAAAGGTAACCGTACGATCCGGGATGGTTCCGGTTAATGATTTTGCGCGGGTTACCTTTACCTTCGCATTCACATTTGAAGTTTTTGCCACCAATCCGGGTACTCCTTCCACATCGGAAGGTATTGTTATGCGGTAGTTGGTTGTTCCCGTTCCAAAATTGGGAATGGTATCCCCCTTCCAGCCAAAATAGCCCCGGTAAAAAATAGGAATGTCGGGCCAGGTAATGGCCGACAAGTCGGCATTGGCGTTGGGATAATAGGTCTGTACCTGAACATAATACGTTTTTGACTTCCCGCTTTTGGAGGTCACCTTCAATTGATCGCCCTCTTTCAGATCAGCACGCGTAATGCCATCAACCCAAATAAACTCCCAGGTTGCCTCAGCCGGCTTCTCCAGGTATTTCAACAGGGAGTCGGTACGCAAACCATAGGCCAGCCCAAAGCCCGAACCGGTAATGGTGTCGATACCCGATTCGTTGCGGGTAACCCGCGGCCAGCTCAAATTACCACTTTGGGTTCTTGTAGTGATAACGCCAGTCTCTCCCGGGAGCCTGACAATCGGATGGTCCACAGGAACCACCATATTCGCATCGGCGGTGGGGTCCTTAACTTCAATGGTAAACGTCTCCGAAGTTACCGTATTTCCAACGGCATAAATAGTTAACCGGTCGCCAGTGCGGGCAGACCGGTAAAGTGAATCTTCCGGCAACGGATTCAGGTCGTAACGCCAGGCAAGACCCGGCTTCTTTTTCATATAACGCATGATGTCGTCTAACCGGCGCACGCCCCACGGAACTGTGATCTTTTTAGCTGCATAATCAACCGTAACCCCATCGGTAGCAGACTCCAGCGTATTCTCGTCGATTACAAAATTACCATGATTACCAATGGTCCAGAACACATCGCGCCAATAGTCATATCCGGCAGGCAGCTCAATGGCGATCCATTCCGAATCATCGATGCCTACCCCGCGGGAGTTTGCAAAATCGATATTTCCCCGGTTTATATAAGCTTTTCTTGCCAGAATCGAGGTTGACAATCCTCCGGCAATTCCGGCAATGTCATAGTCAATACCGGCAAAGTTAAACCCATCATTATCAAATACCCCACCAATCTGATCAACCACAGCCGAATCACCTTCCGTGAAATGGTGTTCCAGATACATTGTTCCACCTCGCAAAATACCAAACAGATAGGCATAATCGCCTCTTCGGGTAAGCTGCTCCG
>CAZILU010000058.1:9458-17809 GCA_964540165.1 uncultured Mariniphaga sp. | reverse complement strand
GAATTACGGCCGACCGGATTACGGAAAAAGGTTTTGGCGAGAGCATGCCGGTTGCCGATAACAGTACCGATGCCGGTCGCCAGCTGAATCGCCGCGTTGAAATCGGGATCATTGCGAACGAAGAGCTGAAAGCAGCCGCTGAAAAGGGAGAAGTAAATCCCTGATCATTTTGGAAATGGCTTGAGATTACCTGATCAGGCAATGAGGAATTTCCACGGGAAACAAACCATTTTAACAAATAATATTATTAAATCATAGATCGGTTGTTATTGATCTATAAATTAAAATTTGATTGATATGAAACAGATGATTAAAAAAAGATTTTTACTGTTGGCTGCATTGGCCATGTTTTTCCAGATAGGTGCAGCCGTTGGCCAGACGACATTTGGAGCGAAGGCGGGTCTTAACCTGTCAAACCTGAGCATTGAAGATGCCGATGATAGCAATTTACTTCCCGGATTTCATGCCGGATTGTTTGCCAATCTGCCTCTCGGTGGTGCATTCTCGGTACAACCCGAGTTAGTTTATACCCAGAAGGGATCGAAATGGGAATCGGGCGTTGGTGATTCCGAGGTGAAACTGAATTTAGGCTACCTGGAGCTGCCGGTCAATTTGGTTTATAACCTGGCCCCTGATTTCGATTTTCAGTTAGGGCCTTATATCGGATATCTGCTATCTTCGAAACTCGATTCAGATTTTGATATTGATCTTGATAAAGATCAGTTTAATCCGCTGGACTTCGGATTGCAGGGCGGGCTTCGGTTTTTTCTGAAGCCGGTTTACCTGGGTTTTACCTATAAATATGGTTTGTCGCAGGTAGCAGATAAGAGCCTGGCCGAAGCTGCGTTGGGTGATGCTGCGCACCGCACCATCCAGGTGTATGCAGCCATTCCTTTCTGATAAAGAAAACGTTTTCTGAATGACCCGTCAGGTGTTTTTCAGGTAGCGTACCATACATAGTTTAGTTTGGTTCATCGGGTGTTGAAGAATTCGTTTTTCAACACCCGTTTTTGTTTCATAACCACTTGGAAAAAATGGTATCTTTGCCAAACAGGAATTTTACTATTTCTATTATTCACGTTATTCGTTTAAATCGGCAAGCGCAAAGATGTCTGTAAATCAACCATTGGCCGAACGGTTACGGCCCAGGAATCTGGATGAGTATATCGGGCAGGAACACCTGGTAGGGGAGGATGCTGTTTTGCGGAAGATGATCCGTTCCGGCAACCTCTCTTCGCTCATTCTGTGGGGGCCTCCGGGCGTGGGAAAGACTACCCTGGCCCGCATCATCGCCAATACCATGGCAAGGCCTTTTTATACCCTGAGCGCTGTCAATTCAGGGGTAAAGGATGTGCGTGAAGTGATTGAAAAGGCAAAGAAACAGCAGTTTTTCGACCGGCCCAACCCAATCCTTTTTATTGATGAAATCCACCGCTTCAGTAAGTCGCAACAAGACTCACTATTGGGAGCTGTTGAAAATGGAACCATCACGCTGATCGGCGCCACAACTGAGAATCCATCGTTTGAGGTGATCTCACCGCTGCTCTCCCGGTGCCAGGTCTATGTTTTAGAACCCCTTGGCAAGAGCGATCTGCTTAAGCTGATTGACTCGGCTATTACGCGGGATGTGCTGCTTAAGACGCGCTCTGTATCACTGCAGGAGGTGCATGCGATGTTGCGTTTTTCCGGAGGCGATGCCCGGAAACTTCTCAATGTTTTGGAGTTGGTGGTGCAGGCTGAAAGCACCGATGAGGTGGTGATTACCGATGAGAAGGTCGTTGCCTGCCTGCAGAAAAATCTGGCTGCCTACGACAAACAGGGAGAGATGCATTACGATATAATTTCAGCATTTATCAAGAGCGTGAGAGGCAGCGATCCCGATGCTGCGGTGTACTGGCTGGCCCGCATGATCGAGGGGGGAGAGGATGTGAAGTTCATCGCCCGCCGCCTGCTGATCCTCGCGGCCGAAGATGTCGGCCTGGCAAACCCAAACGCCCTTCTCCTGGCCCAAAGTACCTTCGATGCTGTGCACCAGATCGGATACCCCGAGTCGCGCATCGTTCTGTCGGAGTGTACCCTCTACCTGGCAACCTCTCCCAAGAGCAACTCTGCCTATATGGCTATTAACGATGCGCTGGATGAGGTGCGTAAATCGGGAAACCTTCCGGTGCCCCTTCACCTGCGAAACGCACCCACCCGGCTTATGAAGGAGATCGGTTATGGGAAGGCGTATAAATATGCACATGACTACGCCGGCAATTTTGTCGAACAGCAATTCCTGCCATCCGAAATTCAAAAGAGACGATTCTATCAGCCGGGGAAAAATGCTTCGGAATTGAAGATCCTTGAACGGTTGAAACAGTGGTGGAAGGATAAGGAAGAGGAGTAGGAATTTCTTTAAAAATGATGTAATATTGTCTTTTTATCCATTTAATCACGTTTCCATGTCAAACAAATTTCTATTTCTGATGTTAATTTTGACGATTGCATTTCAGGGAAATTCACAAAACAGAGCGATGATCGAATTATGGCCCGGTCGGGTTCCCGGCGAAGAGAAAGCCAAAGCACCGGCGGTGGTTTCTGATAATAACCAGGGCGATGTGCTTCGCATTGCCGAGGTCACCAATCCGGTGCTGGAGGTTTTTGAAGCGGTTAATCCAGCCGGTCCGTCAGTGATTGTCTGTCCGGGCGGTGGGTATGGCATTCTTGCCCTTGACAAGGAGGGGCACGAAATTGCCCAGTGGCTTAACCATTTGGGAATTACCGCTTTTGTCCTGCAATACCGGGTGCCGAAGAAGCAGCACGGTGCGCTTCAGGATCTGCAACGGGCTATTCGGGTGGTGCGAAGCTTGTCTGATAAATATGGTCTCGATCCGGATAAAACCGGTGTGATCGGATTCTCTGCCGGGGGCAGCCTGGCTGCCCGGGCAAGCACCCGCTATAAGGAACAAACCTATCCCCCTGTCGATGCTGCAGATCAGCTTTCGGCACGACCCGATTTTACCATGCTGATCTATCCCGCTTACCTCGATCAGGGGCCTGACAGCACCTTGACGCCTGAACTGACCATTACGGCTGAGACACCGCCGATGTTTCTTTTTGCCACCGATGATGACAGGCATACCAACAGCAGCCTGGTGATGGCTCAGGCCCTCCGGAAGAAGAAGGTCCCCGTGGAGTTGCATGTGATGCCCGAGGGGGGGCATGGCTATGGCCTCCGGTCCGATACCGCGGTAGGTAAATTGTGGCCTCTCTGGGCTGAAAAGTGGCTGGAGAGTTTCTGATCCCGGTTTATCTGCTTGATTTCAAATTTTTTGTTTCTGTTTTATGGAAAAAAAGTGGCATTAAAATGCCATTTTTTGTATCTTTATTTGCCTAAACTAAAATATGTCGGACATTCTTATATGCAAATCCCGGAATACACTGCGATTGATGGTTTTGTTGACAGCCGAATTGAAATGCAGCGAATTTAAAAATAAAAAGTTATGAATTGGTATTTGCATGTGTTGAAGCAGTATGCCGTTTTCAGCGGAAGAGCGCGAAGAACCGAGTACTGGATGTTCTTTTTGTTCAATCTGATTTTTGGTGTTGTGGCCTTTTTTCTGGATAAGATAACCGGATTGGCTCACGGTACCTATGGTTATGGTCCGATTTACGGGATCTACATGCTGGCCATGATCATTCCGGGCCTTGCGGTCAGTGTCAGAAGGCTTCACGATGTTGGAAAGAGCGGCTGGATGATCCTCATCGGATTGATTCCTCTCGTTGGGGCCATCTGGCTGTTGGTTCTCTTTTTAACTGCCGGAAATGTGGGAGAGAATAAGTATGGTCCTGATCCAAAGGCTGTAGCAGATACCGTGGAACCATAGTTCCGATCGTCGGGTATCTCTTTCCGGTCAAGCCGGTTGTATTAATGAATCAACCGGGCTGTTTTTAGGATGCAAAATTGCTTTTTTGCCATGGTGATTTATTGTCCTGACCGGTTTTCTCAGAAATCCCCGCTGTGTTGAATTTTCAAAATAGATTATATTTGTGCCGAAATTAAAAAATGATTTTATGAAGGCATATGTATTTCCCGGACAGGGAGCCCAATATCCCGGCATGGGAAAGGATCTGTATGATCAAAATGCTGAAGCACGCGCACGGTTTGAAAAAGCCAATGAAATTCTTGGTTTCAGCATTACCGGTATTATGTTTGACGGGACGGCCGACGATTTGAAGCAGACCCGGGTAACCCAGCCGGCCATTTTTCTTCATTCGGTACTGTTAGCTAAGTCGCTGAAGGATTTTGCGCCTGATATGGCAGCCGGTCATTCGCTGGGGGAGTTCTCGGCGCTGGTAGCAGCCGGTGCGTTGACGTTTGAGGACGGATTGACGCTGGTTTCGAAGCGTGCCATGGCGATGCAGAAAGCCTGTGAGTCGGAGCCTTCAACAATGGCTGCCATTGTTGGTTTGGATGACCTCGTAGTGGAGGAGGTATGCCAGTCCATCGATGATATTGTGGTGGCTGCCAACTACAATTGTCCGGGGCAGCTGGTTATCTCTGGTACCGTGAGCGGTGTGGAGAGGGCGTGTGAACTGTTGACTGAAAAGGGAGCCAAACGCGCCATCAGGCTGCCTGTCGGCGGTGCCTTTCACTCTCCATTGATGGAACCGGCGCGGGAAGAGCTTGCCGCCGCTATTGAAGCCACCCGGTTTAACCAGCCGGTGTGTCCGGTTTATCAGAACGTGACGGCCAGCCCTGTTACCGATCCTTCGGTGATCAGGCAGAACCTGATTGCCCAGCTGACCGGACCGGTTCGCTGGACCCAGACGGTTCAGAAGATGATCGCTGACGGCGCACGCTCCTTTACGGAGATTGGTCCCGGTAAAGTGCTGCAGGGACTGGTTAAAAAGGTTGATCGTGCCATGGAGACCTTTGGAATTGATACCCTGGAAGGATAAGCCGGGGACAGGCCCGGTTCGGATCTCTATTTTTCAGCGATCTTTTTCATCGCCTCCTCAAGCAGTTGGGTTTTTAGCTGAATATCGCTTGTGATGGCCATCGCTGAGATGGTGGCACCGGAAATAGCATCAATGTTTTTTCCAACTTCCAGCCGGTTTCCGGAGCCGAAACCCTCAAACTGCCGGAGCCACCCTGCGGCAGCAATTTCATGTCCATGGCTTGCCTGGTAGTTGTAGATTTTCACGGCATTAACCCTGAAGTCGGGACTGAAAATGATCGCGTAATCGAAATATTCACTCTCCTCTCCGGGGGCTACTGATCCCGGCGCGGAGCATCCACCGGCACGGCAGGTCTTAACCCGGCCCATATGCAGGTATCCCTCAGGTTGTACGGATTTTTCCTGATGAACCAACAGAAAATGATCACCCGGAAGTGCCTGCATTTCGGAGGAGAGATCCGTCAGCTCAATCGATCTCGATGCAAAACTGCTTTTCAGCATTCGTTCCACCGGCTTTGGCAACTCTCCGGTTAGCTCTTGTCCTGTCGAAAGAAGAGCAGAGAGCATCATGAGAAAAAAAACAGGGATTCGCATTGGCAACGATTTTTTTACATCATTAAAATTGTTTGTTTTCTATGGTATGAGATGGAACTCGCGTGCATTTTAATCGTAGTGGATTGCGTCATCAATCGTCATGTACGCTTCAGGTCGTTTATGAAACGAAGGAGCAGCATCTTAAAACATGATACCCACCCCTGCATTGAACGTTTTTAAATAGGCGTTGTCGGCTGCCGATTTGACGAACTGCATATCAGCTTTCAGCAGCGCTCCCTGCGCCATTTCCCATTCCAGTCCGCCAATAATGGCTTGTTTGTCGTATGCCTTATTCAGGGCTAATCCGCCGGCCATTCCGTTTTGTGTATTCCACTTTTCGTAACGAATAAAGGGGACAAGCTGCGATTGAACCCGGGGAAGGTGTCTGAACAGGTTATAACCCGCTTCAAGGTAGTATCCGGTGAGGGAGCTCCCCAAATCGTTGGGAGTGCCACCGGTTTTTGCTGTAAAGTGATTGTATTCAAGGGTGTTATTCAGTGCTGCGTAGTAGTACTGACCCTTCAGCTGAAGGCCTTTTATTGAATACCGGGCATCGAGGCCCAGCATGGTAATGCCTACCACGGAGGAGTCGGCAACAGTCAGGGCTGCCTGATCTGTTTTGTCAATGCCATGATACAGGGAGCTCTGGGTTTTTCCACCGTAGAAGGATGCTCCCAGGTTCAGTCCGCGAATGCCGAAATACTCCAGTTTCCCGGATAGGTTGGGAGAGCTGATGATGCTTTCGGCTCCTTTCTGCCGGGCGCTGCGAAAACCCTGACCCCCCAACAACGCTTTGCCATCATAGCTTTTAAAACCGTTCATCAGATATACCTGGTATTTGAGTGAAACCGGCAGTACGTATCCCATGAATCCGGCGCCGATCTCCCGCCAGGTGGTGGGCGTCAGGTGCGTATCCAGCAGCGGTCGCTCCACGCCGCGAAACAGGTTGGGCTCATGGTACTCGTTGGTAATGCCCATTGGCGTGAGCATCAATCCGGCCCTGAAGTTGATAACGTTGTTGATCTTATGCTGCAGGAAAGCCTGTTCGATGTAAACCTCCTGGACATGTTCAAATTCAATTTCGGAGATGAACTGGGTGCGGTTGCTAAAGCTGTACCCTAACAACATAATAAAACGGTGAACGTCCATTTTACCGTTATACCTGATATCGGAATCCAGGGTTTGATTGTAATGGATGCCACCGTAACCACCAATTTTCAGGTTCCCGTCGGTGTGCAGTAACCGTTCGGCCACATTGAAATAGAGATTTCCCGGAAGTGAATCTGTCTGTGACATCGAATGGATGGAGAATGTAAAAAGAAGAGCAAATAGAATTAACTGTTTCATTTTAATGGGTTTATGGATAAAAGCTGTTGATGGCCACTTCCCGGTTTAACCGGGAATTTAGGGTTGTGCGTCATATTAAAGCGTTTCATTCCGTTCATACATCAACGATTATAAATTACTCCGGCAAAAGTAACGGAATGGCAGGGGGTGCGAAATCCCTAAAAATGGTGATTTTTCAGATTAAATCTTCCGGATTGATTGACGTTGCATCGATCAGGTTATTCAGGATGGCAAAGACGGTTAGTCCTGAGATCGACTTAATCCCGGTCTTTTCGGTGATGTTTTTGCGATGGGATATAACGGTATGGACGCTGATGAAGAGTATTTCGGCGATAGCCTTATTGGGATGGCCCAGAGCCACGAGGCGGAGTACATCTTTTTCACGGGCCGTAAGCTCCTCACTGCCGGTTTGACGGGGCAGCCTCCGCGTGCTGTCCCAGCACCGGGCTATCATCTTCTGTAGCTGCAGTCCATCGGTTTGCATCGTGATGTAAAATTTACAAAAGGGCAGGGGCTCGGCCAACGCCAGGTGGTTTTCCAGAAAGGCAATCCACTTCACCCGGTTTTTCTTGTTCAGTTGAATGAACTCCTTCGTTTTTTCGGTGGTGTGATTTTCGTCTATGATCACAATGTCCTGATCTTCGAGGTCACAAAATCCCTTGAGCTGGGCGCTGTTATCAAGGAGGGTGATTTCAACATTGAAGTAGTTGCGTAACATGGCCAGCAATCCTCTCCTGATGATTTCCGAAGCGTGTATGACGAATATCCTTCTGTTCATTGTGTTGATCTCTTCTTCCGGGGATTAGCTTTCCGGCGCTGTTGAATTTCTGTTTTCCGATCTTTTTTCAATCTCCAGCACCAGGGGGATCAGGATCTTATCTTCAATGCGGCCATGATCCTCCAAATCCTTTTCAAACAGTGCCAGGGTAAGCAAAAACTCGTTGCATGCATTTTCATCGTACTCCGGTTCAATGTATTTGATTATCAGGTTTCTCAGGTCGTTCAGTTTCTCCTCCACGTTGGAGTGCTCTTTTTCAAACGAGCGTATGGTAAATTCAGGATCCGGAGCTCCTGAGGATATCAGCTTTAAGACGTATGGAAATACCTGTTCCTCTTCGAAATCAATGTGTTGTTGAAGTTCTTTTTTATATTTTTTATAGAAGGTGTCAACCATTCGAAGTCCCTGAAATCCGGGTGTGCTGCTTTGTATCATCTGCTCCAGCAGATGATCAAGTTTGGGGACCACATACCGGAAGTAGTATTGATGGGTCTGTTGCAGGTACAAAACAATCTCTTTCGGTGCGCAGGTGAGCAGCTCTTCCTTTGGAAAATAGGCTTTGTTATGAAAGGTATTGACGATGGCCAGGAAAAAGGAGGGGTTGATTTTTTGCTCCCTGCAAATTTCAGCGATGGTTTTGTCTCTGATCCCTAATTTGATGCCAAACCGGTTTAACACTGGCAACAGGT
>CAZILU010000058.1:0-9448 GCA_964540165.1 uncultured Mariniphaga sp. | reverse complement strand
GTGGTAGTCCTGATCGATCAGATCGTGTAGTTTGTCGTTTTCTTTGAATTGCATCATTTTTTTGCCTCTTTTTAAATGCAACGAGTTCCACAACTATGCTGCAGGTTTCTCTTTTCAATTTGAAAGGTGGTGTGTCCGATATTGAAATGCGCTTTCAGCTCTTTCTGAAGAGCGGTAATGAAAGCGTCACTAACTCCATCGGGCATCACCAGATGGGCTGTCAGGGCTACCTGCGTTGTGCTCATAGCCCATATGTGAAGGTCGTGCAGGTTCACCACGCCGGGTTGTGATTCGATGAACCGGCGTACCTGTTCAAGGTCAATATTTTTAGGTACGGCATCGAGGGCCAGGTTCACTGAGTCGGAGAAGAGTTGCCAGGTGCCCCAAAGGATCACGGCTATGATGATGAAGCTCATGACCGGGTCGATCCACTGTTTGCCGGTGGTCAGGATAAGCACCCCCGAGAGAACCACGCCCAGCGACACCGCTGCATCGGCTGCCATATGTAAAAATGCCCCGCGAATGTTCAGATCGTGCTTTTGTCCTTTGATGAAGAGCAGGGCGGTCAGGGTGTTGATAACCACGCCGATGGCGGCAACGACGATGATCTGTTTGCCACCCACAGGCTGCGGGTTCTGAAGTTTTTCGATGGCATCCCAGCCAATGGCCGTAACGGCGCCAAAGAGTAGCAGGGCGTTCAGAATCGAAACCAGAATGGTGGTTTTCCGCAATCCATACGTGTAATTTCCCCGCGGTTTGATGGTTGCCATCCAGGCCGCCGCCCACGCAAAAGCCAATCCCAGCACATCACTGGCATTGTGTCCGGCATCGGCCAACAGCGCAGAGGAGTTGGCTGTCAACCCATAGAACACCTCCAATAGTACAAACAGGATGTTTAATCCAATGCCTATGGCAAAGGCCCGCCGGTGGGTTACCTGAGCTGTATGTTGATGGTTATGACCCAAAATGACTGTTATTAACCGTTACTTTTTTGTGTTATTATCCGGATCGTTGGATGCCATTCGCAATTAACGGATCCAATGCCTGTCGGATTCGCTGCAAAATAAATACTTTTTTATCTGTTTTGGTCATCGGCTGGTAGTTTTTTGCCTTTTCCCGTTATCCGATGTAAAAGAATGGCTCTGTTTAACCACCATTCAATGATTTTTTCTGATGCTCTTTCACGATTGAAAGATTCACCCATGGACCGGATTGGATTTGTGTTGCGGTTTCCGGTGGAAGGGTTTTGACGGATCCTGTACAGCTTTTTTATATTTGCTTTTCTGTGTTAAGAGTCGTCATGCTCGTTTCATTTTGCTGAGGCTTTTTTATATATCGAAAAAAAATTCCGATTTTTACCGGTATTAAATTGAAATTGATTGGGCACTACACAGAAAAAATGCCATAAGAAGCGAATCATTGTTTCGGTTACCAGCGATCTGGTTTCCGACAACCGGGTTCATAAAAGCTGTTTAACCCTGGTGTCATCGGGATTCGACCTGTTGTTAGTGGGCCGGCGATTACCGGAGAGCCTTCCCCTGGATGCCCGTCCCTATCAAACGCGGCGCTTTCGGTTGTTTTTTCGCAAGGGCCCCCTTTTTTATGCCTTTTTTAATCTCCGGCTCCTCTTTTTTCTGCTGGTTAGCCGGTTCGATATTCTTCTTTCCAACGATTTGGATACCCTGCCTGCCAATTTTATCGCATCGAAGCTGAAGGGGAAGCCGTTGGTTTACGATAGTCACGAATATTTCACGGAGGTTCCCGAGCTGATTGCCCGCCCGCGGATACGAAGGATATGGGCATGGATGGAGGCGCTGATGGTGCCACGGCTGAAATATGCCTATACGGTTTGTGATTCCATTGCCCGGATCTATTCCGATCGTTATGGGGTTGCTTTTCGGGTGGTACGAAATATGCCGGTGGCCACCATTCGGCACGAAGATGCGCCAATAACCCCGGAGATGCCGGTGCCGGAGGTATTTGAGGACGTTGATTTTCAGGCTACAGCGATTACAGCGATTGCCGGGAAGCCGATGGATGACCTCCGGATACAATCCGGGGAGATCATCGATATCAGCCACGGCCGGGGAGCCGGGAAGGAGGATAACCTCAAAACTATTTTGTACCAGGGCGCCGTGAACAAGGGGCGCGGGCTGGAGCAGGCGATCAGGGCCATGCAGTTCGTTGCGGATGCGAGGCTGATGATTGCCGGCGATGGCGATATCAGGCCTGAACTGGAGAGGCTGGTGAAAATGCTGAACCTGCAGGAGAAGGTCTGCTTTTTGGGCCGGCTGCCGATTGAGCAATTGACGCAACTGACTCCTCAGGCCGATCTGGGGCTCTCTATCGAAGAGGCGCTGGGGCTGAATTACCTCTATGCACTGCCCAATAAGCTGTTCGACTATATTCAGGCCCGTGTTCCGGTGCTGGTGAGTGCACTGCCCGAAATGGCTGCCATAGTACGCACGTATGGCGTTGGCGAGGTTACAACATCTCTCAATCCCGAAAATTTGGCGATGATAATCAAGGAGATGCTTGGCAACCAGGATCTGAGGAGCGCGTGGAAACAGAACCTGGAAAAGGCTGCGGCAGTGCTGACCTGGGAGAATGAACAGCAGCGGCTTATCGAAATTTTTTCTCCCCTCAAATAATATCGAACGATTTAAACAGTTACTTGTTAAGAAATGGGATGGCATCGGATATCCAATACCGGGTATTCTGACTATTTTAGCTGATTAATGCCATTTTTTATCTTTTGGCACGATATTTAAGGGACTCAACACTTTTATATGGAAACACAACGGATATGAAGACAATACGATTTTTATCGATCTTTTTGCAGCTCATTTTTGCCTCCTACTTTCACTATGGCCAGCAGAGTGCCATTTTTGGGGATGTCAGCCATGAGATTCGGCTTGGGCGCGAGCTCTTTTACCAGGGGAAGTTTAATGCAGCCTATCATCAGTTTGAGCAGGTACAGGGGTTGGTTAATCCCGCTTCCGAGCGGTGGGCTGAGGCTGAATATTATAAAGCGGTTTCGGCACTGAAGGCCAGTCACGCTTCCGGCTCGCGGATGCTTGAACGATTTTTAAAGGAGCATGCATCAAGTCCATATAAAAACCAGGCCCTGATAGCGATGGGTGATTATCAATTTGAGAAAAAGCAATACGGTGCCCTGCTGCGCACGTATGGCGAGGTTGATCCGGCCCGCATGTCGGAGGAGGAGCGGGTCCGTATGAAGTACCAGAAAGGGTATGCTCATCTGATGCAGGAGGAGAGCGATCTGGCCTTGGCAGAGTTCTACGCCGTTAAAGATCTGAATCAGATCTATAGCCGGCCGGCAACCTATTATTACGCGCATATTATGTATCTGCAGGAGAACTACCAGTCGGCATTGGATGAGTTTCGGAAACTGGAAGATGATCCGGCTTTTTCGAGGGTGATTCCTCTCTATGTCAGCCAGATTTACTATAAGCAGGAGCGTTTTTCGGATGTGATCAGCTACACGGTACCCATTTTGGATGCCGTGGGTGAGGAGCACCGCACCGAACTGGCTAAAGTGATTGGCGACTCCTATTTTCATCTGCGCGAGTTTGAAAAGGCACTGCCCTATTTAGAGCGCTACTTCGCCTCCCCGGGGCCGAAGTCGAGGGAGGATAACTACCTGTTGGGTTATGTTTATTACTACACCGGGACTTTTGATAAGGCAGTGCCCCACCTGGAGAGCGCTTCCAAAGGAAAGGATGAGATGGCCCAGAATGCCTTTTATCATTTAGCGGATTGTTACATACGGCAGGAAAATAAGGAGAGTGCCCGGATGGCTTTTGAAGCTGCCTCCGAGATGGAGTTTAACGACCGGATCCGGGAAGATGCCCTATTTAATTATGCCAAATTAACCTATGAGATATCTTACTCGCCATTTAATGAGACAATAAAGGCATTCGATCGATACATAACGCTATATCCCAATACCGAGCGAAACAGTGAGGCGTACCGCTATCTAACCGAAGTGTTTATGGTTACACGTAACTACCAGGATGCCATCAATACGATTGAGAAGATTGCGGTTCAGACCCCTGATATAAAGAGAGCGTACCAGCGGGTGACCTTCCTGCGTGGAATGGAACTCTTTAATAACTTTGCGTATCACAGTGCTATTGAGCATTTTGATTTGTCGATGAAACATGGCACTTATGACCGGGAGCTGAACGCCCGGGCGCTTTTCTGGAAAGCTGAAGCCCTCTATCGGGTCGGTGTTTACCGGCCTTCGGCAGAAACGTATGCGCAGTTTATGCGTACCCCCGGCGCTTTTGCTCTGCCCGAGTTCAAAGATGCTGAATACAATCTGGCGTATGCCCGGTTTAAGTTAGAGGAGTACAACCAGGCTGCCACCCACTTCCGGAATTTCATTAATGCGACACAGAGTCAGAAGAGCGACAAATTGGCCGATGCATATAACCGGTTGGGCGATTATTACTTCTATACCATGGAATACGGTCTGGCACGGCAGAACTACCAGCAGGCATATGATCTTAACCGGTTTGACGCCGATTATGCACTCTATCAGATCGCCTTTTGTCAGGGATTGCAACACGATCAGCCGGGTAAAATAGCCTCCTTGAAAAAGCTGCAGAGCGGATTTCCGGAGTCGGAGTATTTCGATGATGCCCTTTTTGAGTTAGGGCGCGCCTATGAGCGGATAGGTCAGGCCGATGAGGCTGCCGCATACTATCGCCGGATCATCGATTCGCATACAGAGAGTGCTTTCTACCCCAGGGCGCTGCTACAATTGGGATTGATCAATTATAATAATGGTGATTTCAATGCAGCGCTGACCGATTATAAACGGGTGGCAGAGAAGTTCCCGGGCACCAGTGAAGCACAGGCTGCCTTGCTGGGAATCAGAAACTGCTACGTTGAGATGAGCAATGTTGAGGGCTATTTTGCCTACACCCGTTCACTGGGCGGAGGCGTTGATGTCTCTGATTCGGAACAGGATTCACTGACTTATGCATCGGCGGAACGGCTCTATATGAACGGTGATCCGAAGGCTTCCCAACAGTTGCAGCATTACCTCCGGCAGTTTCCAAACGGTAGTTTTACCATGAATGCCAATTTTTACCTGGCTGAGTTGCTCTATAAGGAGGGAGACTACGCGCAGGCGAATACCCACTATACATTGGTTGCCCGCCAGCCGAACAATATTTTTAGTGAACAGGCCCTATCCCGCGCTTCAGAACTGCACTTCAATACCGGGGATTATGCACAGGCCCTCGAGTTTTTTGAACGGTTAGAGCGGGTTGCCGGCAGTAAGTGGAACCTGCTGAAAGCATACGCCGGCTCTATGCGCTGCTATTTCAATCTGAAGCGATACAGCGATGCCATTACCGCGGCCGAAAAGGTGAAGAGGTCGGAGGTAGCTAACGATGCCTGGGTCAGGGAAGCCGATTTCGTTTTAGGTAAATCATATCTTCTCTCCGGAAACCAGAATGCTGCTCTGCAGCCACTGATCGCAGTGGCTGCCGATACTAAGTCAGAGCAAGGGGCCGAAGCTAAATTTCGGGTCGCAGAGATCTATTTTCAGCAAAACCAAAAAGAGCAGGCCGAAAAGGAGATCATGGATTTTATCTCAAAGGGAACGCCCTTTCAGTTTTGGTTAGGGAAAGCATTCCTGTTGTTAGCAGATATTTACCTGGACAGAGGCGATGATTTTCAGGCCAGACATACGTTGCGCAGCCTGGTGGAGAACTATAATGCCGACAACGATGGGGTCAGGGCCGAGGCTTCTAAAAAACTGGCTGCCTTAGAGGCCATTGACGCTTCAGAACAACAGAGAGCAAAGGATAGCTCATTTCAGATGAAAATTAATGGTAACTAAAATACAATTCTATGTTTGTTAAATCATTTCGTTATCTGCTGATATCCGGTTTGTCGATCGCCACAACCACGGTTATGGCACAGCGGGATACCACCCTGAACCGTGAAGTTGAGGTGGTTAAGGCATACCAACCGACCATTTCCGATGCCAATAAAATCAGCAGTATGCCAAAGATAGAGGATGAACAGCCAGAGAAACCGGTCTTTAACTACTCCATTTTCAGTCAACCGGTTTACCAGACCTTCTCGGTTAATACGCTGAAAGCCGCCACGCTGGCTTCTGAGCCGGGGGAGGAGAGCGGCCTTGGGTGGGTGCGGGCTGGTGTCGGAAACTACAACCGACCCTATGGTGAGCTCTTTTTCAATAGCCAGAAGATCAAAAATACCCTCTTTGGAATTCATGGAAAACACCTCTCATCTCACAGCGATTTGAAACTTGAGGGTGGTGACATCGTTGATGCCCCTTTCTCCGATAACCGTGCAGAGATCTTTATTAAAAATCTTACCAGAAATTCGGTGTTGTCTGTCAACCTGGGAATCGATCATAACGGTTTCAATTACTACGGCTATCCGGTTGATCCCATTCCTCTGTTTCTCCGGGAGAAGGATCAGACGCTGACCTACCAGGGTCAACGGCAGACATTTACCAAAGGGTATTTTGGCATCGGGTTGGAAGATGTGCGTTCCAAAACGAGTGACCTGACGTTTGATTTCGATTTTGACTACCACTATTTTGGTACTAAAACGGAGCAGCGGGAGCATTATGGATCGTTTATCACTGAGATTGTGAAACCTTATCCTGAGGGAACAGGAACGCTGGAAGCCGGCATTGCCGTGGTGCGGACCGATGAGGTATTTAACCGGTTTAAAATGGCTGTCGGGCCGGCCGGACAGACCTGGTTTACGGCAAAGCCTTCGTATAAAATGGGTGGCGATATTGCCAATCTGCAGTTGGGGGTGAATGCCTGGCTGGTCATTGATAACAGCACTGATATGGTAGCAAAACTGGCGCCGGTAATCCGTGGTAATTTCTATCCCGCAGATGAGCTTATCCGGATTTTCGCCGGAATTGACGGGAACTACATCAACAACCACTACTCCAAAATTGCCTATGAAAATCCATTTGTTGATCCAAAACACCACGTAAGAAACAGCTTTGAAGCATTTCACCTCTTTGGTGGTTTCGACGGAAAGCTTTCGGCCGGTACCAATTTTAAAATTTCTGCCGATTACTCTGTCATGAAAGACCATCCGGTCTATTACCTTTTTAAGTACACCCATGCGAACGAAGGAACCGACTATCGTGTTGTCGAAAACGATTTTAAAACAACGTATGAGAACCTCGACCTGCTGAAGTTTAATGCAGAGATTTTCCATGCCGGCATGAGCCGTATGCAACTGATGATCTCGGGCAACTACTATGTATATAAACTCAAGCAGATGGAGGAGGCCTGGAATATGCCCGATTGGGATGCTAAATTCTCGTTGGGGTACCGGGCAACCGACCAGTTGAACTTCTCTGCCGACATTCTTCTTACCGGCCGTCGGCAGGGTCTGATCCTCTCGGTGCCGGGAAACGATCCCCGGATTCCGGAACCTCTGACGAACCGGGAATTGCTGTTGTTGGAAGATTTGCAATGGGAGGGGTATAACCTTCCAACCATTATCGACCTTAATGTCAGCGCCAATTACCGGCTGACAAACCAATTCTCACTCTTCGCACAGATGAATAATTTTGGCTTCAGTAAATACCAGCAGTGGCTGGGGTATCCGGTACAACGTTTTAACTTTTTGGGTGGATTGAGCTACTCGTTTTAATGCCTCGCCCGGGCGGTTGCTTCGGTAAATTTTGTTATATTTGCACGTTAATTTCAGTTTGAAACGGGTGAATTGTTAACTTTCTGAATATTAGTTAGTTTTTGTTGGTAATGAGGTTTGCTTCGGATGGTAGTAATCTTCATTTTTAGTGATGTATTGCAAAAAAATAAGTTGAAGTATGAGTGATAATGAAAAAAAGGTGAATACAGAGGGGAATGGTAATTATTCCGCTTCCAGTATTCAGGTTCTTGAGGGATTGGAGGCTGTGAGAAAACGGCCTTCCATGTATATTGGTGACACCAATGAAAAGGGATTACACCATTTGGTATATGAGGTGGTCGACAACTCCATCGATGAGGCACTGGTTGGTTATTGCAATAATATAGATGTCATTATTCATGCCGATAATTCCATTACTGTCAGGGACGATGGGCGCGGAATTCCTACCGAGCTTCATGAAAAGGAGAATAAATCGGCCCTGGAGGTGGTGATGACCGTGCTCCATGCCGGAGGGAAATTTGATAAGACTTCGTATAAGGTGTCGGGCGGATTGCATGGGGTTGGTGTCTCCTGTGTGAACGCATTATCCTCATACTTAAAGGCTGAAATACATCGTGATGGAAAGATTTTCCAGCAGGAGTACCGGATTGGAAAGCCGGTTGGCCCGGTGGAGGTAATCGGAGAATCAAGCCTTACCGGTACCTATGTAACGTTCTATCCCGATCCGGCCATTTTTCAATCGACGGTGTATAAATATGAGATTCTTGCTGCCCGGTTGCGGGAACTGGCATTTCTGAATGCCGGCATTCGCCTCTCCTTAATTGATGAACGGGAAAAGGATGATGAGGGGAACGTTAAATCGGAGGCGTTTTATTCGACGGAAGGTTTGAAGGAGTTTGTTGATTACCTCGACAATACACGTGTCAGATTGACGCCGGAGATTATCCATATTGTGACCGAAAAGAATGATATTCCGGTGGAGATTGCCATGCAATACAATACCACCTTCTCCGAGAATATCCACTCCTATGTGAATAATATCAATACGATTGAGGGGGGGACCCATCTGACCGGATTTCGCCGGGGACTAACCCGTACGTTGAAAAATTATGCCGAGCAATCGGGCATGCTTTCCAAGTTGAAGTTTGATATCAGCGGCGATGATTTTCGCGAGGGACTGACCTGCGTGATATCGGTCAAGGTTGCCGAGCCGCAGTTTGAAGGTCAGACCAAAACCAAACTGGGTAACTCGGAAGTGAGCCTCTCCGTTGACCAGGCGGTTAGCGAAGCGTTGGCTTTTTACTTAGAAGAGAACCCGCGATCTGCCAAAACCATTGTGAATAAAGTGATCCTGGCAGCAACAGCCCGCCATGCCGCCCGCAAAGCCCGCGAAATGGTGCAACGAAAAAATGCGCTTTCAGGGGGTGGACTGCCGGGAAAACTGAGCGACTGCTCCGAGAAGGATCCATCACTGACCGAAGTGTTTCTGGTCGAGGGTGATTCTGCCGGGGGAACCGCTAAACAGGGTCGCGACAGAAAGTTTCAGGCCATTCTGCCATTACGGGGCAAAATTCTGAATGTGGAGAAAGCCATGCAACATAAAGTATTTGACAGCGAAGAGATTAAAAATATCTTCACAGCGCTGGGGGTCACCATCGGGACGGAAGATGACAGCAAGGCGCTAAACCTGGAGAAACTGCGCTATCATAAAATTATTATTATGACCGATGCCGATGTGGATGGAAGCCACATC
>CAZILU010000057.1:1044-17831 GCA_964540165.1 uncultured Mariniphaga sp. | reverse complement strand
CTCAATCGGAAACATTTGTCAACGACCCGGAAGCGGATAAACTACTCACCCGAAATTACAGGGCTCCTTTCATTGTGCCCGATAAAGTATAATATCCGTCAATAACAAAAAAAAACCAGCGAAATTCGCTGGTTTTTTTGTAGCGGGGGCAGGACTTGAACCTACGACCTTCGGGTTATGAGCCCGACGAGCTGCCAACTGCTCCACCCCGCAATATATCTTAATGTATGACTACTATCTCTTGTGAACGCGGCTGCAAATATAAACACTTTTTATTACTTGACAAAATCTGAAAAAATATATTTCCCAAAAAGTTCACACAAATGACATTATCAGTCTCATTTTTTGATTAAATCGAATATACGCACGCCCGCTTTTGAAAAGTAGATGCTTTAATCCCAAAATGATCCGGAAATTCATCTGCTTAAACAAGGTTATCAAATATTGATTCTTTCTAAATAAGAGATTGAATGACCGCAACATAATAAATGGAGGTATTTATTATTATTTTTGAACGTCCGTTTGACATATCAAACATTGTTTTAAAACCAGAAAGAATAGAACGAGCGTGACCATATTTGGCACAAACAAAAATAAAAACAGGGTGCGCGTTTTTTCTCACACCATAGAATAAAATTTATTTTAATGAAACACCGGATTATTCGCTATCTAAAAAGAAGGTTTCTTTGGATCCTGTTTCTGGGATTTATCATGGGGTTATGTGTTACCTTATTAACCTACAAAGCGATTGATTACACCTCCACCAATAAATTTTGTGAATCGTGTCATGTACATCCCCATGTATTCGATACATGGAAACGGTCAACCCACTACGACAATCCTTCGGGATTCCGGGTAAATTGTGTCGATTGTCATCTTCCTCCCAAAGGGGAAGGTTATTTGAAAGCAAAAATAATTACCGGGGCTCGTGACATCTACGGTGTCGTTTTTAAAGACAGCGCCGATTATCAATGGGAGTTGAAATCAACGCTGGAGTATGCGCAACATCATGTTTACAAAACTTCGTGCCTTCATTGCCATCAAAACCTCTTTCCACTGACCCTTTCAAAAGAGGGACAGGATGCGCATCTCTATTACAGTCAGAATGAAGATGAGTTGCGCTGCATCAATTGTCACTTAAATGTAGGTCATTACGATCCCAATGCCATCCATGCATCCAACGTTAATTTCGGCCTTGAAAAAACGGAAGACCAGGAACCTTATAACTCTCCGGCCATCGTAGAGAAGCACCAGGATTTCACGGAGACAATTCCAAACACCACCGTTTCATTCTTAATGAAAGCAATTCCCGGTGGCACATTTAAAATAGGCAGCCCGGCAGATGAGTCCATGCGTAAAACAGACGAAGGTCCACAAAAAGAGGTCAATATCAGTCCGTTTTTTATGGCTGAAGTTGAAGTATCGTGGAAAGAATACCTTGCCTTTTATGAAGCCACCGCAGCAGAGGGTCGCTCAACCGACACCGAAGGCACCCGCACTGAATCAGATGTTGATGCCATTTCCGGTCCAACACCACCCTACGGCCAACCCGACCAAAACTGGGGATTGGGAAAAAGACCAGCAATTACGATGACTTACCATGCGGCGGAAACTTACTGCCGGTGGCTCTCTGCGGTAACCGGAAAAACATACCGCCTGCCTACCGAAGCCGAATGGGAATATGCCGCCAGAGGAGGCACAGATACCCCCTACTTTTTCGAAGGAGACCCTTCCGATTTTGAAAAGCAGGGATTCTGGAAAAAGTACTTTGGCAAGAGTAGCGATTTGATAAACAGATATGTCGTCTTTGAAGGAAACAGCCAGGGAAAAACCGAAGAGCCCGAAAAGGTAGAACCTAATCCCTATGGATTGAAAAATATGTTGGGTAACGCTTTGGAATACTGTTCAGACTGGTATGCTGAAGATGCCTATGAACAACTATCCGACGGGGCCATTGATCCCCGGGGCCCCGCATCCGGCAAAGAACACGTTGTCAGAGGAGGATCTTTTCGAAGTGGGGCTGGCGATGTAAGAAGCGCTGCTCGGGACTATTCCCGAATGGAAGATTGGTTGCGTACTGATCCACAAATGCCGAAAAGCATCTGGTGGTTGTCTGACTGCAATTATATCGGATTCAGAGTTGTTTGTGAATTCGACAACCAGACAGGTAAAAAATAGTCAAGCACAAAAAGCAAATCATCCACGATATTTATACCTATATGACAGCACGTTATGATTTTTATTTTTTTAGAACATGACTTTATGAAACAATTCAAAAAAAATAGATACTTTAGGAGCTCAATTTAACTAAAATCATCACATTATGAGTAACAATAGCTTATCAAGAAGAAAATTTCTTTCGGGAGCTGCAACCGTAGGTGCCATGGGGGCTCTTGGGGCAGGAACCATCACGGCATGTGCCGGAGGTAATAATCCAAAGGGATCTGATTCAGGAATATTTGATTTTAAAACCCGGGAATACCATCTTCCTCCCATGCTTGACATTGCTCCCGATGGTCCTGTACTGAAAGCTGGAGTTATTGGTTGTGGAGGCCGTGGATCAGGTGCAGCGCTCAACTTTCTGAATGCCGGCCCTAACCTGTCCGTTATTGCTCTGGGCGATGTTTTTCAAGACCGATTAGACAACTTAAATGGAAAACTCAAAAAGGAAAAAGGAGTGGAGGTACCTGCCGATAAGTGTTTTGTCGGATTCGATGCCTATCAGAAAGTCATTGATGCCGGTGTCGATATCGTCATTCTTGCCACACCTCCAAAATTCAGAGCAGAGCATTTTGAAGCAGCCGTAAAAGCACGGAAGCATGTCTTTATGGAAAAACCCCTGGCGGTTGATCCCGCAGGAATCCGGCAGGTAATCGCCGCCGCAAAAATGGCCGAATCCCAGGGACTGGTCGTAGTCACCGGGACACAACGCCGGCACGAACACAGCTATGTCAATCTTTGGAAAGAGATCAACAACAACGCCATTGGACATATCGTTTCTGCTAATGTTTACTGGAATCAAAGCAAGTTGTGGCATCGCGATAAAAATCCTTCGTGGAGTGAAATGGAGTGGATGATCCGTGACTGGGTAAACTGGTGCTGGCTTTCCGGTGATCATATCGTAGAACAGCATGTTCATAATATCGATGTAGCCAGCTGGTTCATCGGCGGTCATCCGGTTAAAGCCGTTGGATTTGGGTCCAGACAACGAAGGATTACCGGTGACCAATACGATAACTTTAGCGTTGATTATATATACGAAGACGGGAGACAGGTTCACAGCATGAGCCGACAGATAAACGGCTGTGCCAACGCTGTTTATGAAATTTTCCATGGAACAAAAGCCATCGCAACAACCATAGGACACAAACCCCAGATCATTGATGCTGCCGGAAATCAACTATTCCTTGCAGATGCTTCTGAAACCAGCCCTTACGTTCAGGAGCATATCAATCTGGTAACATGCATCCGGCAAAATATACCCTTCAATGAAGCTGAACAGACCGCTGTTTCCAACATGGTCGCTATTATGGGACGAGTATCTGCCTATACCGGAAAAGAAGTCACTTACGAAGAGATGATGAATTCCGATTTGAAACTGGGACCAAAAACCTATATTATGGGTGATATCGGGTATATAAATACTGCATCTGTTCCTGTTCCCGGATCGGTTGACAAATAATTACGCTGCGTTCAATTGATTATTAATAAAAGTACCGAAACCATCCACCCGACCGTGGATGGTTTTTTTATTTTACGTTTTCTTCAAAAATCGAAAAAATAAAACCATCCGGGGCATTAATCGGGTTAATAATTTACTTTTGTATTCCAATGGTATTTAATGAATGCCAATATAAAATCGATCGTTTTTCCTAAAATTACCCGGTTAACGATGAAATTTGAATCGATGATTCCTGTTCGTGAAAACAGGTAATTATGAGCAATATTAAAAATGCTGAAAATGAACAGATTGAAAATTAAAGAAATTTTAAATAACGGCTCTGCCGGTGATGAAACACTCGTAAAAGGATGGGTACGAACCAAACGAACCAGTAAGAATGTGAATTTTATTGCCCTAAATGATGGGTCGACACTGCACCATCTGCAAGTTATTGCCAATACAGAATCTTTTGACGAACAATTATTGCGGGAGATCAACACCGGTGCAGCTCTGGCGGTTACAGGAAAGCTTGAAGTCTCACAGGGGAGTGGGCAGCAACTGGAACTGGTGGCGGCAAAGATTGAATTATTAGGTAAATCAGACCCGGACAAGTACCCCATTCAGCCAAAAAAACACTCGCTTGAATTCCTTCGGGAGAATGCGCATCTTCGTTTTCGAACCAACACATTTGGAGCCATATTTCGCATCAGGCATTCACTCGCTTTTGCTATTCACAAATTTTTTAACGACAAAGGATTTTTCTATCTGCACACACCCATTATAACGGCCAGTGATGCCGAAGGGGCCGGGCAAATGTTCCGGGTATCTACCCTCGATCCACTCAATCCGCCGCTTACAGACGAGGGACAACCCGATTTCAGCAAGGATTTTTTTGGCAAACCAACAAACCTGACCGTTTCAGGACAGCTTGAAGGCGAACTTGGCGCATTGGCATTGGGTGAAATTTACACCTTCGGCCCTACATTCCGAGCAGAAAATTCAAACACTACCCGCCATTTAGCCGAATTCTGGATGATCGAACCCGAAATGGCTTTTTACGATCTCAAGGATAATATGGACTTAGCCGAAGAATTTCTAAAGTATCTCATCCGATATAGCCTCGAGAACTGCGCCGACGATCTGCAGTTTCTTTCACAACGCCTTAAAGAGGAGGAGAAGAGCAAACCACAGGACCAGCGGTCAATGGATCTGATTGAAAAGTTAAATTTTGTGCTGAACAGCCCCTTTGTCAGGATCACCTATACAGAAGCCATTGAAATATTAAAAGATTCAAAACCATATAAGAAAAATAAATTTCAATATCCGGTTGAATGGGGAATTGACCTCCAAAGTGAACATGAACGGTACCTGGTTGAAAAGCATTTTCAATGCCCGGTAATCTTAACCGACTATCCACGCGACATTAAAGCTTTCTATATGAAGCAGAATGAAGATGGAAAAACCGTGAGAGCCATGGACGTTTTGTTCCCGCAAATTGGTGAGATTATTGGTGGCTCACAGCGCGAGGAGGTCCTGGAGAAATTGGAATCACGCATGAATGAAATGCATATCCCCACGGAAGAGATGTGGTGGTTCCTTGACACCCGGAGGTTTGGAAGTGTAATTCATAGCGGCTTTGGTCTTGGATTTGAGCGACTTGTTCTGTTTGTTACCGGCATGGGTAATATTCGCGACGTCATAGCATTCCCAAGAACGCCCAAAAATGCTGATTTCTGATCCCCCCTGTTGACCTCCTTAGAAAAAATAGTACATTTACGGTACTGAATATGGGGATATGGAACAAAAACTTACATTACAACAAAAACTTCTGCAAAAGCTTTCACCACAGCAGATTCAGGTGATTAAGCTTTTGGAAATCCCTACCGTTCAACTCGAGCAACGCATAAAAAAGGAGTTGGAAGAGAACCCCGTTTTAGAGCTGGATTCGGAATACGATGAGAATAATGACACTCATACCAGCGATGATGCTGAAGAAGACGCCAACGGAGATGCTGATAACGAGGAGTTTTCTATTGATGACTATCTCCCCGATGATGATGAAATTCCCTCCTATAAAACAACAACCAATAACTACTCTAAGGACGACAAGTATGTTGACATCCCTTTCTCGGTTGGAATATCTTTTCATGAAAGCCTGTATGACCAGCTAAATATGATCAGACTTCCGGAAGAGGAGCGTCAATTGGCCAAATATATCATCGGGAACATTGACGATGACGGATACCTCAGGCGTGATCTTGCCTCTATCTGTGATGATCTTGCCTTTAACCTGAACATGGAAGTGCCGGAAAAGAAACTGGAATATATTCTTCAAATTATTCAACGGTTCGATCCCCCCGGTGTTGGAGCCCGTGACCTGAAAGAGTGCCTGATACTGCAACTGAACCGGCAAAAAGGAGAAGCACATAAACTGGCAATTGTAATTGTTACCGATTTTTTCGATGAATTCACAAGAAAACATTATGAAAAGATCAAAAAAAAGCTGGAACTGAGTGACCAATCACTCAAAGAAGGTATTGATCAAATATTAAAACTCAATCCAAAACCGGGCAGCGCCTATAGCAATCCTCTGAATAAATCAAATCAGCACATTATCCCGGATTTCATATTAGATACGATCGATGGTGAACTCATTCTTTCGTTGAACCAACAAAATGTGCCTGAATTGAAAATCAACGATACCTACATGGAGATGATTCACTCGCTGAGCCGTCAAAACAAAAACAAAAACAAAAGCCAGGCCGAAGCATTGCTCTTTGTGAAACAGAAAATAGACTCAGCCAAATGGTTCATTGATGCGTTGAGGCAACGGAATCACACCCTCCTGCTTACCATGTCAGAAATAATAAATTTTCAAAAAGATTATTTTAAGGAAGGCGATGAAACCCGGCTAAGGCCAATGATTCTTAAAGATATCGCTGAAAAAACCGGACTCGATATATCAACCATTTCACGCGTTTCCAACAGCAAATATATTCAAACACACTTTGGTATTTTTCCGTTGAAATACTTTTTCTCGGAAGGGATGCAGAAAGAAGATGGAGAAGAGGTATCAACACGTGAAATAAAAATGATTCTACAGGAGTGCATCGATAACGAAGACAAAAGAAGACCGCTGACTGACGAAAAGCTAACCCTCATCTTAAAAGAGAAGTCCTATAACATTGCCCGTCGAACCGTAGCCAAATACCGCGAACAACTGGACATTCCGGTTGCACGTCTGAGAAAGACACTGTAATATGACAAAAAGAGTTGCTCAATTCATAAACATCATTTTTCACCCGTTTCTTATTCCCACGCTTGGATATTTTATCTTTTTTCACTCCGGATTCTATTTTTCGATCTTATCGTGGGAAGCAAAGCGCATGGTGCTGTTAATCACCTTTTTTTCTACCGGAATATTGCCTGTTTTGTGCCTGGCACTCGCGTCCCTGCATCCGAAAGTTAACCTCTCCGCTGAAACTGTCTCCCAACGAAGTCTGCCTTTGATATTCGCAACCATCGCATACTATACCGGATACTTTTTATTAAACCACATCAAAGCGTATCCGGTGATGCAAATTTTTATGCTTGCCGCAGTCATCGTAATCGTTTTGCTTTTAATGCTCTCCCTTAAATGGAAAATCAGCAGTCACATGGCCGCTTTTGGAAGTCTTACAGGAGCCCTTATTGCCCTCTCCTTCCGGACCGGCACAAATCCTTTTTGGACTATTGTCTTTGTGATTATGGCATCCGGAATCACAGGCTGGGCCCAATTATATCTGAATAAAAATAAACTTTGGCAACTGGAAGTAGGTTATATTACCGGATTTGCTGTGCTTTACCTGGTCATCTATTTTATATGAGAATGATAGAGTTCACTCAACAAATTTATAGCCAATGCCCTTCAACGTTTTGATATGATCATTACCGATCTTTTCACGAAGCTTCCGGATATGCACATCAATGGTGCGATCACCAACAACAACATTCTCTCCCCAGACGGTAGTATAGATCTCCTCCCGGGTAAAAACCTTTCCAGGCTTTGAAACCAATAACGACAACAACTCGAACTCTTTTCGGGGAAGAACCATATCATTGTTATCAATCCGGATCAAATAGCGCTCTTTGTCGATTACCAGATTCCCAATGGAAATTGTGGTTGCATCATCTGCGTATATAACCGGAGCCGGAGTCTCGCCACTGCGTTTTAACAAAGCTTTCACCCGGCTTATTAACACCTTGGGCCTTACCGGCTTGGTGATGTAATCATCAGCTCCGGCTTCAAATCCGGCAATTTGTGAATAGTCTTCACCCCGGGCTGTTAAAAATGCAATTAACGTATTCTTTAATGAAGAAATTTTCCGAATCTCTTCACATGCAGCAATGCCATCCATCTCAGGCATCATAACATCCAGTAAAATTAATTGAGGCTGATATTTTTCTGCCGCCTTGAGAGCCTCCAATCCATTCTGAGCCGTATAAACAATATAACCCTCTTTCTCAAGATTATAACTTATAAACTCAAGGATATCAACCTCATCATCAACCAATAGAATTTTTATAACACTTTCACTCATTGAAGAAAATTTGAAAATTAAGACAAAGGTATAAGTATTTTATCATCGACAGAATAAAAATGAAACGAACATCAATTTTAACGAAATAAAAATCAATCAAAAAAAAATTTCAATCTATAACGCTTTCTCAAGCGTAAAGTTGAAAGTCGTCCCCTGGTCAACCACACTTCGCACATGAATCGATTGGTTGTGTGCTTCAATGATATGTTTTACAATCGAAAGGCCCAGCCCTGTCCCACCCTGCTCTCTTGATCTGGATTTATCAACCCGGTAAAACCGTTCGAAAATCCGGGGAAGATATTTCTTTTCAATGCCAATTCCATTATCAGTCACTTCAACCATAATGTTTTCGTCCAAATCGTGAAAGGAGATATTTACAAATCCTCCCTTTTTCCCATATTTAATCCCATTGACAATCAAATTGGTCAGCACCTCAAGAATACGGTTCTTGTCTGCTTCAACGAAAATAGGGCGTGAAGGCATTGGATTAATTTCCAGGTTAATATTTCGCTCCTCAGCCTGCCATTGTTCCATCTCAATAACATCCTTAACAGTCTTAACGATATCAAATTTCACCATATTCAGTTTTAGCTCTCCTGACTCCAATTTGGTAATCGACTCCAAATCTTCAACAATCGAAATCATCCGGTCAATACTTTTTTCTGTCCGTTTCAGGTACAACATGTTGATTTTCGAATCATCCAGTCCACCTTCAATCAATGTAAGTATATATCCCTGAATATTAAAGATTGGCGTTTTTAACTCATGAGAGACATTGCCGACAAAATCTTTCCGGTAGCGTTCCAACTCCTTCAACCGTTCAATCTCTTTCATTTGAGCTTTAGCCCACTCTTCTACTTCATATTTAACATTGGACAACAAGTTGGATGAATCAGAAGACTTTTCCGCCAATTTTTTTCCACTTACCGGCAGATCTCTAATGGTTTTATATACCGGTTTTATCTTATCTGAAATGTATTTATTGATGAAAAAATGGATATAAAAATAAGAAGTCACAAAAAAAATAATCAAAAAAATGAACAGGAACAGGAATCCGGGAGATAACCAACGGATGAGAATAAAAAAAACTGCTGTCAGCGAAGTTAACAACAAGGTAATATACAGTGCCAACTGCCTCGATGAATATGTCTTCATAAATCAAACTTTCTTTTTAACTAATGGTTTTTCTCCTGCCATTTGTTTTTGTTTCATCATTATTACCCTGCCAACGTTGATAAAACTCAACAAAAACAGCAGGTAAAACCACCTGCAAAATATCATTAATTCGTAAATATACGATACTTATTTGCACGATTTCTATCTGCCGTTACAATTGATTAGCTCCATAAAAAAAAATTATTCGACAATTAATATTTTTTTAATAATTTAGTATGCCGACTAAAATGAATTCATCTTTATTTTGTGCTCTGAAATATTCAGAAAATGGAAAATATATATCTGATAATCGTTGTCGTCCTGTTTGCGCTTGCTATCTCTGATCTGATTGTTGGTGTTAGTAACGATGCGGTAAACTTTCTTAACTCAGCCTTCGGTTCGAAAGCAGCCTCCAAATGGTTAATTTTCTCAATGGCCGGACTTGGTGTTTTGATCGGGTCCACCTTTTCAAGTGGCATGATGGAGGTTGCCAGGAAAGGAATTTTCCATCCCGAAATGTTTGTTTTTTCTGAAATCATGATCATTTTTCTTGCGGTGATGATTACTGACGTGATCCTGCTCGATATGTTCAACACCTTTGGAATGCCAACTTCTACCACGGTTTCCATTGTTTTTGAACTTCTTGGATCCGCTGTTGCCGTATCCGTTGTAAAAATAATGAACATGGGTGAAGGTATTTCATCTCTTTCCAACTACATAAATTCGGAAAAAGCCCTGGCCATTATTACGGGAATATTGTTATCCGTTCTGATTGCCTTTACCGTTGGAGCCATTGTTCAATTTCTGACAAGGCTGTTATTCTCATTCAACTACCGGAATAACATGAAATATTTTGGCTCTTTGTTTGGTGGATTTGCCATTACTTCCATTACCTATTTTATTCTGATTAAGGGAATCGATGGTTCTGCCTTTGCTGAAATTCACATGAATAACGGTGAAAATTTGGGCGACTGGGTTATACACCATTCAGGTAAACTATTGTTGTTCAGCTTCATATTCTGGGTCATTCTGATCCAGTTACTTAAATGGCTTTTTAACATCAAAATACTGAAATTAACCGTTTTAATTGGCACATTTGCCCTGGCAATGGCATTTGCCGGGAATGATCTGGTAAACTTCATCGGAGTCCCGTTAGCTGGTTTTCATTCTTTTAAAGCATGGTTGAGCGCTGGTGGCGTTGAGCCCGGACAATTTTCGATGGCGATGCTTTCGGGAAAGGTGAGTACGCCTACCTATATGTTGCTTATTTCCGGTTTGGTTATGATTCTGACCCTGATTTTTTCTAAAAAAGCCCAATCGGTTATCAATACCTCCGTTGATCTCTCACGGCAAAGTGAAGGCACCGAGCGTTTTAATTCCAATATTCTTGCCCGGGCCATTGTAAGAAACTCCACCATGATGCAAAAAAATGTCAAACGCATCATCCCAAATTCTGTCATTGGATTTATCGGATCCCGCTTTAAAGCACCCGATCCTCCCGCAAATCCCAATCCGGATGCTCCTGCATTCGATAAGATAAGAGCTTCGGTTAACCTTTTTGTTGCCAGCATTTTGATTGCCATCGGCACCTCTTATAAACTCCCGCTTTCTACCACATACGTAACATTCATGGTTGCCATGGGAACGTCACTCTCCGACCGTGCATGGGGTCGCGACAGTGCCGTTTACAGAATTTCGGGGGTCTTTTCTGTAATCGGCGGTTGGTTTCTTACAGCTATTGTAGCTTTCACGGTGGCAGCCCTGGTAGCCTGGGTTATTACCATTGGAGGGCTTTTCATGATCTTTATCTTTTTATCCATCGCCATTTTCCTGGTGGTTCGGACACACATCCTATTCAAACGAAAAAGCCAGCGGGAGATGGTCGAAGATGATGATGCAATCACTGAAAAAGACAAAACAGACAAAGTATTAGAGAAGTGCAGGAAACAGGTTTCCAAATCGATGGCCATGGCAAATAAAATTTACGCTGCCACCATCGATGGATTTTTAAGGGAAGACCGATCACATCTAAAAAGCTCCCTGGAGTGGAAAAACACCCTGAACCAAAAATCCAAAAAACAGAAAAACAGGGTACTGTCCATGTTGTCCAGGATTGAACAGGATGTGGACTCAGGGCACTTTTACGTTCAGGCTGTTGACTATCAGCGTGAATTGGCTCATTCCTTGAATTTTCTCTCTGAACCGCTGTTTGAGCACCTGAATAATAATCACAAACCTTTTACGCAGCTTCAAACCGAAGATTTCAGAACCCTTTCTGATAAAATAGACTCGTTTTATGAATTTGCATTAACCATCATAAAAAGCGATCAGTTTAATCAAATTGATGAGTTGATTTCTAAACGGGATCAGATTCTCGTTTATTTGGAAAAACTTGAAGTTGCTCAAATCAAAAGGATTAAAGCAAAAGAGGTCAATACACGGAATTCAGTACTCTATTTTAATACCATAACAGAAACCAAAAACATGCTGTTGCATGCCATCAATTTAATAAAAGCTCATCGCGATTTCATCGTAGCGACAAAACAGAACCGTCAGAATTTCGATCAGTTGGCTAACAAAGTCCATCCATCGATCCAGTGATCTTCACCGTGACAGTCCCCGTTCCCTGTCCGTAATCCCGAATCGAATACATACCGGTATCCAGTAAATAATCGCTTTTTCGGCAGGAGAGTAGAATAAGAGCCAGGATAACTATGGTTATAAATCGTTGAATCATAATTTTAATTTCACATTTTTACTTCCAGGTCGATAAAAATAAACCCGCCTCCAGGTATGTTAGCAGCAGATGGATACCAGTCGTGATAATTCAACGCCATCGTAATTTTCTGCAGCGGACGATACTGAATCCCGGCAACCAGGGCAGTCCCATCATCTGACAGCCGCCATGGGATCGACTCTCCTTCCAAAATATTTGATTCAATCCGATCGTACCTGGCAAACAGCTGAAATTGCTCATTCAAATTATATTTCCCATAAAAGGAGAGCGCCAAAATATTATGTTCGCTTTTCCATCCGTTGTTCTTTCTGAAAACATACTCACCGGCAATATTCCATTTGCTGCGATAATCATAAGATGAAAAGAGTAAAAGGGTTGTCTCGGCCAGGCTATGGTAGGAAATGTCATATACCACACGAGAAGTAAAATTACGGGGATATGAAACGGTCGATCCCAGACTGTACTTAAAAATATCGTCCATCTGCAAGCTGCTGTACCCCTCCCCGTTCATCATTGTCAGATCAACGTCGATAAACCGGCTGAATTTATAGTTGAAGTTCACGCCCAAATCGGCTGAAGAGCCCAGCCGGTGTTCATCTGCAATGGTCTTCATCAGGTAACGGCGTTCCCATATATCTTCCTGTAATTTAAATTGTTTCAGACTGATCAACCCAAATTCTATTTCCAGATTCTGCCTTGTGTACTGTAAATATGCATTTTTAAAATAGGCATATCGCCTTATCTTTGAGATGGGCGAAAGATCATCCGGGCTCCCGACATCCAGATTGATGCGGGCATAAAATTCAGGAGAAAATGTATAATCATACCCCAGATATCCGCGAACCAGTTCAAAAGCTGCCTGATCGGTAGCACTACCAGTAATTCCCCGATGAAAATTGGCATAAATCGTGGCAAACGGTTTTCCTGAAGGGATAAAAGCCTCCTGACCAAAAACGGTTAAATTACCTAACAGTCCAAATAAAAGAAGCAATCTGATTTTCATAAAAAACAGGATATATTTTTAGCAAATATATAAGAATAGGCCAAATGCTCATTCTAAAGAGGAAAATTGCATAAAAAATTCTAAGAAAAAGAGAAGTAAACGATAACTTAGGTACCAATTCGTCAATTATAATAGAAATATGAAGTGTCTTATTTGTTGATAAACGTAGGTTCAATCAACAGGTAATTTTCTATCTCCTCATTTCTTAGGGTAAAAGCTTCACTCAGCTTTTTAACAAGGTCCATCCGTTCTTCGGCCCGGTTTAATGTTTCACCCTGGTCATCCATGAGGTTGTAAAGCTGCCACATTTCATCGGGATTCTCTCGGATGATTTTCCAGTTTCCCCAATGCAACGCCGCAAAATCCTCATATTCAAAAAAGAGCGTTGCATGTGGCGATAATTTTTATTCACCGGCCAATAACGCTGCTCTCGAAGCCGTACAAGTTGGTGAAGCCCTATGAAAATTAGTTAGTAAAGCACCCGATCGGGCAAGCTGATCTAACCGGGGAGTTAATATGGGAGAGGATTCATTATACATTTTTAAATCCCCATACCCAATATTGTCCACCGTAATCAGTAAAATGTTGGGCGTTCCAATGGTCCTCTTTTCTCATGATCCTGCCCCTTAAAAACACAGGCAGAGAAGGTAAATAAAAGCAACAAACAGATTCCGAATGTTCTCATAACTAATTTGTATTATCGTTACTGTTTCCGTTTGAACAATCCGGCGATGTTTCTGCCAATTGAATCGAGGCTCTCAATAGGTTCCAGCAACGAGGGATAGTTTAGCTCCATCTTCTTAATATACTCTTCGTTTACCTGCATAGGATAAATGAGCAGGAAACTGTTTTGAGTGAAATATTTATTCAGGTATTTTGGCACATTAACCATATTTTGATGGTAAGATGGCTTGTTTTTTCGACTTAGCACAATAATCAGATTGTCATCGATCCGAACGTCCCTGGATAAAACAAGAAAATCATCCCAGTCTTCAAAGGATATGAATTCTGCATCAATCGGATGCTTCTGATGAATATCCCGGACAAAGTCAAGTGACTTTTCATCGCCATAAAAAACCAGTTTTGCACCACTGTTTCTGGCTATATTCCAGCACTTTAAAAGCCAGAAAGGGAAGCCTACCTCCCGCTCTGCATTTTCGGGCATAACAACCATATGTCGTTTAATGGTTGCAATAGGTTGTACCGGTTTATAAATAAGGGTAGTGATATTGCTTTTCGCCAGTACACCTTCAGTCAAATCTCCCAAAAAAGATTCTGAAATTCTATTTTGCAGATGAAGGCCTAAAACCAGATCCGTTATATTATGCTCTTTGATCACATTGGATATTCCATTGACAATATTCAGATCGTATCGCAATAATTCCGTCAGATGAATATCGGCAGAGGCAGCCGTAATGGAGGCTTTTTCCAATATTTTTCGCGCATTTTTTACCGTACTCTCATTTTTAAAATCACTGTTATTATTGATGACATGGAGAGCATAAAGTCCGGAGGCAATGTTTTTTGATCGGACCATAGAACTCAGGTGAATCAATTCATCCACCGTGTGGGGATTATTCAACGGGATGAGAATCTTTTCATCATGATCTGCCTCTCCTTCCCCGATATCGGCATTTTCGTCCCTGGCCATACTTTCTGCACCCCGTTGGGTTTCAAATGAGGCGATGGTGCAGGTAACCAAGATCATAATAATGGTGCCATTCAAAATTGACTCACTGAGCAGCCGAACAGGTTCTCCATTGGGAGACTCTCCAATAATTACATTATAACCAACCAAAACTGCTGCCAGGGTTGCAGCCGCCTGGGCATTGGTCAATCCGAAAATTATTCTTCGCTGATTAACAGAGAATCTGAAAATTTTCTGCGTTATCCAGGCAGGCAGATACTTGCCAACCGTTGCAACGACTGACATGGCAGCAGCAACATACAAAGTGTGCATGTCATTAATAAAAGCCCTAAAATCAATTAACATCCCGACACTCAACAAGAAAAAAGGAATAAAAATAGCATTCCCGACAAAATCAATACGGTTCATCAGCGGAGATGTTCGCGGCACAAGCCGGTTCAATGCCAGTCCGGCTAAGAATGCACCGATAATCCCTTCAATACCGCCAAATTCAAAAAGTGCCGCACCCAGAAAAACCATGGAAAGTACAAAAATATACTGCGACACATTATCGTCATAACGCTTAAAAAACCAACGGGAAATCCATGGGAACAGAACCATAACAACCGAAGAAAAAAGAACAAAGGAGAGCGCCAGAGTAAAAAAGACGTTAGAATTTCCATCACCAGATGTCATTCCGACGACCACTGCCAGCACCAATAAGGCCAATACATTCGTAATTAGCGTACTGCCAACCGTAATATTAACCGCTGTATCCTTTGTAATTCCCAATTTGCTAACCATTGGATAGGTGATTAACGTGTGGGAAGAGAACATACTGGCCAATAAAACCGAGGTCATTAAAGAATAATTCAATAAATAGAGGCCGGTTATCGTCCCCAAAATCATCGGAATAGAAAAGCCCAATAATCCAAGCGTCGTACTTTTAACTACATTCCGCTTAAAATCAACCATATCAATCTCTAATCCGGCCAAAAACATAATGTATAGCAGTCCTGCCGTTCCCGATAAAATGATACTGCTATCACGGGTAATCAGATTAACACCATAAGGACCAATGATGGCTCCGGCAATGATCAAGCCCAACAGATGAGGAATCTTGACCTTATTCAGTAAAATGGGAGCAAAAAGAATAATCAAAAGAATGGTAAGAAATTTTAAGACCGGATTGGTTAACGGCAGGGTTATATCGGTATTAAATAGAAGTAAAATCATGGCAGATAAAGATTCTTAGGCATCAATAATACAAAATAATATCCTTAATAAATTTTGATTTTCTAAATTTATTTTTACCACACCTGATTATTCAAAACCGCTAATTCAGTTTCATCGGGCTGAGAAAAAGAGACAGATCCGGCAAAAGTATTTAATAAAAAAAAATATATGAGCTAAATTTTAATCATATGAATATTTACCTTTGAACGACAACAATAAAAGTTCGCTGGCACTCATGCGTAAATAAATGAATTAAAACTAAATACAATGAAAACAAGCAGATGTATCGCATCATGCAATTGCCACTCCGGCAGAAGGGAATTTTTAAAGAAATCGGGTATTTTGGCGGCAGGTTCACTGGCAGCAAATTCCCTGTTCGTTGCTAATTTCAACCTGTATGCTGCGGAAAAGGGAGTAATGATGCCGGTTATTCATGGATATGGAGAGGCTTCCGGGTACGTACCTAAAATAAAGGCAGCCTTTGTAAGAAGAGCAGGAGAATACGGGATGAGATGGCCGGGTGCCGTATATGACGGCGAGGCAGCGATGAAGCGTTATACAGAGAAATTAAGTCAGGCATCCGTTGATATGGGTTTTCATCTTGACCTGAGAAGCGTTCCTATCTATAATAATGAAGAAGCTGATGGTTGGTTGAAAGAGGCTGCAGAGCAAAAACCCGACGGACTGTTGGTTATCGTTCATGACCGTCAGGAACATGCCTGGCCTACAGCACAAAAAGCTGCAGAATCGGGAATTCCGACCGTAATTTTTTCACCGTTAGGAACATC
>CAZILU010000057.1:0-1034 GCA_964540165.1 uncultured Mariniphaga sp. | reverse complement strand
CTTTTACAACCAATACAGAAAAAATTGCCGGCAAACCCGGTAGTGTTATATACTCCACAGATGATTTCAATCAGGTATTGTATGGATTGAAAATGGTAAAAGCGGGAGTCCGCATGAAGCGTACACGGTGTGTTGTAATTAAAGGGAAGGAACGACGGGAGTCACTGCTCTCTTCAGATACAGGAATAACCCTGCAATATGTGCCGGCAGATACCTTTATAACTATTTACAACTCGATTCCGGTAAATGATGAAGTTATTAAACTGGCCGATGACTATATAAAACAGGCTCAGATAATGAAGCATGCGACCCGGCAGGATGTAATCAACGGGATAAAAAGTTACCTGGTTGCCGGGAAAATCCTGGAAAATGAAAAGGCAGATGCGATCTCCATGGACTGTTTGGGCGCCCTTGGGAAAATCGATGTTAGTTTACCCTGCATCTCCTGGTCAAGAATGAATGATGATGGTATACCGGCCGCCTGTGAAGCGGATCACGGAGCAATAGCTGCGCACATCATGGTGCAATATTTATTTGACCGGCCGGGATTTCAGCAGGATCCGGTAGCTGATACATCGGACGATACACTGATTGGGGCACACTGTTCCTGTCCGACACGGCTGAATGGATTCAATAATCCGCCGGAACCTTTCGACCTGATTCATCATCACGGCAACAGAGATGCGGTACCCCGCACCATCTGGAAACCCGGACAACGGATCACGCTCCTTGACTTTTTGCCTTCAGAAGAGAGGTCACAACTTCTGTTCTCCACCGGAACGGTTGTTGATAATCTAAACGTTCCACCTTCAGGCGGCTGCGTTGTATCGGTCAAGTATAAAATGGACGGAGGCCAAGAAGTACTCTCTTTCCCGGGATTTCATCAGCTTTTCTTTTACGGGGATTACAAGAGGGAACTGAAAAATTTCTGTCAGCTTTTTAACTTTGAAGCAAAAATCGTCTAACTATTGATTAAAACTCTTTTTCAATATCGTCCATTGCAGAATCAAAGTCCATTGCAGAACCTGGGTTTT
>CAZILU010000056.1:0-17956 GCA_964540165.1 uncultured Mariniphaga sp. | reverse complement strand
TACCAACCGGCCGTCTGCCCAGTGAATGGCAAATTCAAATCCTCCCCTCCCTTTAATGCCTGAGATTTTTCCGGTGGAAAGTTCCGACGGAAGCGCCGGAAGAATATCCTGGTAATAGTCTCCGTTCCCATCGCGCAAATGGGACTGCAGGAACATCTCAGTAATACCTGCCGTAGCACCGAAATTACCATCGATCTGGAATGGCGGGCAGGCATCGAACAGATTCGGATACAAACCTCCTTCATCCTGTCTGTACCTGTCGTATACGGTTGATGGGACGATCCAGTTTTTCAGCAACTGAAATGCGTGGTCACCATCGAGCAGCCGTGCCCAAAAATTTATTTTCCAGCCCATTGACCACCCGGCACCGCCATCGCCTCTATGGCCAAGCGTGACTCGGCAGGCTTCTGCCAGTTCAGGGGTTGTCAGCGGATGAATCTCACTCCCGGGATGCAATCCCCATAGATGAGAAACATGGCGATGTTCGTTTTTAGGATCGTCCACATCTTCCATCCACTCCTGCAACTGTCCGTGCTTTCCAATCCGGCTGGGAGCTATGCTGTCATGCTTAGCCTGAAGTAATTCGGCAAACGTTTCATCCACGCCCAATATCCCGGCTGCCTCAATGGTGTTGGCAAAGAGGGTGCGGATGATTTGATGATCCATGGTCGGTCCCATGACCAATCCGCCGATCTCAGGACTGTTGCTCGGTCCGCTCACGAGCCATGCCGGATTTCCGGGATAAGGAACCAGGTAACCGGCAAAAAACCGGGATGCCTCTTTCAGAACCGGATAGGCCCTGTCTTTCAGAAACGTTTGATCTCCGGTAAACTCGTAGTGCCACCAAAGGTGCTGACTGAGCCATGCACCGCCTGTGGGCCAGATGCCATGATTGGCATTGTTGATGGGTGCGGCTCCCCGCCAGAGATCGGTATTGTGGTGCGTCACCCATCCATCGAGATTGTAATGCTCTTTCGCCACATTCCGGCCGGTTTGCGAGAGCTCCTCCACCATGGTGAAAAGCGGACCGGCACACTCCGGAAGATTCGTGATCTCTGCCGGCCAGTAGTTCATCTCCGTGTTGATGTTGATGGTATATTTACTGTCCCAGGGCGGGGCCAATTTGTAATTCCAGATCCCCTGCAAATTCGCCGGCTGTGTTCCGGGCTTAGAGGAAGAGATCAGTAGATACCTTCCGAACTGGTACAACAGGGCTACCAACGCCGGATCCTCATCCTCCTGAAATGCGTTGATCCGTTCGTTTGTAGGGCGGAGTGAAATATCGGAACTCCCTAAATCAATGTTCACCCGGCGGTAGAGCTCCTGGTAATCTCTGACATGAGCAGACCGGATCTCCCGGTAAGATCTGCTCTTCAGCTTATCCAGATAATTCATGCAGCGTTCGGCAGGATTCCCGCTGATATCGTTGTAGTTTACAAAGCTGGTGGCAGCTACCAGCATCAGCGTAGCGCTGTTCGCCTCAACAATCCTGATTGAATCCTCCTTTTGAATCAGCTTCCCGCCGTGGTTGATGATTCGCAGCCGGGCTTCAAAGGTAAGTTTGCTTTCAGGATAGGGATTCCCGTCGCGTCCCAATGCATTGGGGTAGTTATTGGCTTTCCCCTTCAGAATAATCTGGTCACCTTCCACCGAAACATGATAATCGGAGTGTGGACAATCGAGTGTTACAGCAAAAGTGAGCGCACCTTTTTTCGATGCTTCCAATTGCATGACCAGCGCCTCATCCGGATTTGAACTGAACAGTTCGCGTTTATACTGTACACCCTCATTATCATAAACAACCGAAGTAATAGCCTCATCTAAACAGAGATTGCGCTTATAATTGCGTACATTCTCATGACCGGGAAAATGGATCCGGATATTTCCAAAGGGCAGATAACTCAGCATGCCGAATGGCTGCGACATAAAATGCTCGTTTCCCAGTTGGTGAGCCTCCTCCTGTTTGCCCTCCCAAAGCAACCGCCGCAATTCGCCGAGCTTTTTCCACGCACCTTCACGGGCATAATCGTGCGGCTGACCGCTCCACAGGGTCTCTTCATTGAACTGGATGTTTTCATTTTCAGTTCCTCCGTAAACCATGGCACCCAGGCGGCCGTTCCCCAGGGGCAATGCCTCTTCCCAGATGGAAGCCGGCTTATCGTACCAAAGTGATTCTGAAGCTTCAGATGGCATCTCTGTTTCAGAAATATGAGAACAGGAAAATAGGAGCAAAAAGGATATCAGAATAAAAATATTTGAATAATTCATGGATCAAAGTTATTGATAAAAATCCGGTTTAATTTCTATAAAATGATCCATTCATAAATACCGGGGACCGATGAAAACGCGCTCAATACCAGCCGCATTTTTTGGGCTGTAATTTCAGGCAACACGATTGGCTTGCCGTTTTCCACCTCATGGCCGGTATACGCCGTTACCCAATTATCATCTCTTAAATACTGAATTTCAAATGCCTCTATCGCTTTTCCACTTTCGAAGAGAATGACTTTTGATATCTTTTCCGGCTGTTGCAGATCGATCTCCACCCAGGGCGTTTGATCATCGTTCGCCGGATTCCAGTAATGACCGACCCACTCACCGTTATTTACCGAACCGGCATCCCTCCAGCGGGGATTGGGATTGGTGGAAGCGGTTACCGGCTTGTTGAATGAGAGCGATTGGGAAGCAATTTCCATCGGGGGTATATCCATGGCATTTCCGTCAACCGTCAATTCAACGATGGTATTGATGGGTTGAAGAAGCTCTTCGGAGAATTGCACCAGGTATCTCTGATCCTGCTTCTGAAGTGCAACTTCTCCACCATTTAACAACCGGCCTGCTTTAATCTCCATTCCAATATCGGGAATCCGTATCTCCGGATTATCACCCTGCCAATTCAGTATGTGAAGGTATATTTGATCTTCCGTGCGGGTACTCACTCCCCAGTCGGTCGGTTTAAACGGGCCTCCACGGGTATCGTATATAGAATGGCCATACTGACTCAGCCACAGCCCCATCTCTCTCAGACGTTCAGCCTGGAGCGGCTCAATGGTGCCATCGGGCTTTGGCCCGACGTTAAACAGCAGGTTCCCGTCGCCGCCGGCTGTCCGGATCAAACTATGGAGGCACTGCTCCAGCGATTTCACCTCATCATCGGGTTTCCATGCCCACTGCCGGGCAATGGTCATGCAGGTCTCCCACGGCCGGTCATTTTGAAACGTACCCACCCGTTGCTCAGGGGTGTCAAAATCACCGATCCCGCCGTGATGCCACTGCACACCATCGTTGGTTAGCCGGTTATTGACAAGTATTCCCGGGTCTGTAGCCCTGACGTGATCCAGAACCCCTTGCCCGCGAATGGAATCGAAAAGCTGGGGCACATCGTACCACATCACCAGCAGGGGACCATACTGCTGCATGATCTCAACCGACTGGTTCTTCAGATATTCGGTGTAACGGTCAAGGTTGTGCTCCTCCCGTTCAACCCGTCCTCCCGGACTGGTCATCGGGAAATCGGGATGGTGCCAGTCGCAGGTCGAATGGTAGAATCCCAGCGCCAGTCCCTGCTCTTTGCAGGCGGCTGCCAGTTCAGCCATGATATCTTTACCGTAAGCCGAGTTCATGATGTTGTAATCGGTATACTCCGTGTCCCAGTTGCAAAATCCATCGTGGTGTTTCGAAGTAAATACCATGTACTTCATCCCGGCATCTTTGGCCAGTTTCACCCATTCGGCGGCATCAAACTTCATCGGGTTAAACTGCAGGTATAAACTGTCGTACTCCGCTATCGGAATCTCCCGTCCGCGCGACCATCCGATTTCAGTTCCCTTCAGGGAAACAGGCCCCCAGTGGATAAACATCCCGAACCGGGCATCCTTCCACCACTCCAGTTTTTCACTGTGATCAACGGGAAATGGTGGATAACCAGGTGTTTTTTGTTCAGAACAGGAACAGATGCTTGCAACCATTGCAATAAGAAGAATCAATGAAATAAAATTTGATTTTGTTTTCATCTCATTTTTAATTTTTAATTTTTAATCGTATTCGTTTGTGTCATGACCCGCCATAGTCGTTTCATTTTTATTTAATTTTCATTAAAATGAATAATTCGCTCCTGTTGGTTACGTATGACGGAAATATCAAATATTCTCTTTGGGGAATTAAGCATATTAAGCAGTTGTTCAAAGTTTACAACTTCAATGCCATCGCAGCCAACAATTACATCGCCATTAACAAATCCTTTCCCTGCCAGCATGGAGCCTTCGGGTACGCTCAGGAGAAGTACGCCGTTCATGGATGAAAGGCCGCTGGCCGATTGTTCGCCCAATGTTTCAACATTTTTCACTTCGCCTCCCAGCCAGGTATATATTTTCCAGTTAACATGGCCGGCAAAAATATTCAAACGAGGTATTTCGGGCGTTTTGGCAATTTTCTTTAGTTTTTCAGAAATTACGCCAAATGAATCCATCGGAAAGTTTTGGAACCCGATTCTCAATGCGGGCGAATTATTATTCACGCTGAAATCGCCTGCATCGGGATTAACAAAAAGAGGATCTCCCACGATGGAGTTGCTGTCACAACCATTCACTATGAATTTCTCCATGTCTTCTCTTTTGGAAGTAAAAAGATTATAGTCGAGCTCTTTGCCCCATTTATCATTGGGAGAAAGGCCACGTTGCATAGCTGCCGGCCGATAGGCACCAAATACTATGTTGCTTTTAAACACATCGCCGCTTTTTGGATACCAAACGTGAGGATGCAGGCTGTTATTGATGATGATATTATTGGTCGCTTTTCGGTTGTAACCTTCACGCATTTTCAAACCACCAGAGAGCAAAACATTATTGTAAATAAAATACCAGGATGAACCATCATCCAGATCAATATCCCAGCCGTGATCACAGCGCCAACGGCTGTTCCTGATAATATTAGGTCCAAGCATATCAAGTTTGTATAACGCTGTATCGTTTTCCATTTCAACAGCTGTCTCAAGGATGTTTGGTGTCCAGAAACGGTCGCGTCCCCAGGAGTTAAAGCTTCCATGATCCCCGGTTTCCAGGACCGTATTAAATACATCACAGTATTCAATGACATGCCCTCCAAAGGTTCCCTCACTGATGTTGATTCCTGCTCTGGGTACATCGTAAACAGAGCAGTGCCGAACGGTTATTTTATGTGACATGGATATCTGCACCGGAGCGGTTTGCTTTTCATCCCTTCCTGTCATAGTTATCAAACAATCTTCAACCAGACAATCTGCCGGATAATGATCACCTATGGGTCCGGGAGTGCGGTCTATTCTTTTAAAATCCTGATCACCATAACGAAACATCGGACTGCGTACCATTTCAGGATCGCCCACAAAAGCGATACCGTTGGCACCACTGTGGTGAATAAAACAGGACCTGAAGATAAGTCGTCGGTTGTAATTATTTACGAAAATGCCGTTCCCTCCAGACTGATCGAATTCACAACCGGACACAATGCAATCTTCTGCCCCGTTAAAAAAGATGGCACCACCACGATAAACAGTCCAATCGCTGCGCAGCAATGGTTCCCTGTTTTCCATAAAAGTGCGGACAGTATGCTTAAATACCAGTCCCTTCAAGTGAATAAACTGAACGGGATCTGACTTTGTTCCCTGAAATTCCATTAAATGCTTTAACCTGACAATTTCCACTTTTGCTGAAGATAGTTCGATTCCCGGCAAAGGAAAGTAGTAAAGCATTCCCTCTTCCTGATTGAAAAACCACTCCCCCGGGGCATCCAGCTCCTCAATAACATTTTCAACCATACGATAGCGCGGGTGCATGGGCGAAGGGCGGTTGTTTTGCCAGCCTCCTTCCATTTGAAGCGTCCCATCATCATTCCGTCCCGTTACTATCCAATGCATATCGCCCCACAAAGCATTATGCATGGCATGGATAATCGCTTTTTCAGAATTGGCCCAGGATGCCACCTTCGCGGGATTGAGTGGATCTTTATCCGGGTCGGATTCGCGCGTGCGAACGAGTTCCCAGGAATCAAACACACTCTTTCCTTCCTCTGCGTTCGGAAACCGGGCCATTCGTTGCCGATGACCGTTTACATACAGTTGGTCAAAAATGAAATTCGAGTCAACGTTAGCCCGGTATATTCCATCGCGGAAAGGTTCCCAGTCTAATTGAAGCAATTTTCCGCCACTAATCATAGCCTTCCCTTCATTGAGTGCCTGCCAGATTACCGGATTGTTTTTTGTTCCGGAATCTTCTTTTTTAAAGACCAATGGCTCTGACAAATAATAAGTTCCATTTTCCAAAAATATATTTACCACCCTTTTACCGGCATGCATTTGTGCCATTTGCTGTGCTTTCCGAAGAGTTAGCAATGGTTGATCAATTGTTCCGGGATTGTTGTCGCTTCCCGCAGTTGAGACATATATATTCTTCCCCTGAGACAAAAAATGAATAAAAACAAATATCAAGATAAGTAAGGATTGCACAGATCTGTTAATAGCACAGAATATCTGATCTTTTATTTCATACCGCATCTGATTAAAATTGGTTGTTTTCAGTTTGATCCACTCCGGATTTCATTTTTCTTTTCGATGTAATTGACTCCTTTTACTTTAACTGCCGGTTGTTGTATTCCTTAATGGCATCAAACATGGCAACGATATTTTCCGGAGGCACATCGGGCAAAATATTATGAACGGTATTAAATACAAAACCGCCACCCTCCGAAAAGATCTCCAGCCGTTCAAATACCTGGTCGCGGACCTGCTGCGAGGTGCCGTTGTTCAGCACACCTACATTTTCGATACCCCCGCCCCAAAAGGTGCAATCCCGGCCAAATTCCTTTTTCAGGAATGCCGGGGCCATCCGGTAGGCATTGGTTTGCACGGGATTGAATATTTCAATTCCGGCTTCAATCAAGTCGGGCATCAGTAAGGAGATGGAACCACAGGAGTGGATAAACGTATGCATCTGACTGTGCGCTTTCACATAGTCGCACAATATTTTATGTCGTGGCTTGAATAACTGCCGGTAGATTTCAGGGTCCATGAACGGCCCCTGGGTCATGCCCAGGTCGTCGCCAAAACGGATCACATCCACGAGGTCGCCCACCGCATGGCATACCTTCTCCAATGTTGCCAGGTGGCGTTTCAGGAGTTCATCGAGCAGCTTTTCCACGTTGTAGTGGTCGCACATCAGATCCATCAGAAAATGATCCATCCGCCGCAGGAAGGTCCCCCACTCAAACAGGTTGCAACCGCAGACCACCAACAGTGCTTTGTCGGTATTCTGCCGCAGGCGGAGCGTTTTTTCACGCAGCGTTTCCCAGAACCGGTCATCCCCGGCATGGTCCCACGGACTGTGAACATCGCGCGCCCACAGGATACGGCCCATCTCTGCATCCAGGTTGTCGTAATTATCGGGATATCCATCCACATAAGGAAAATAGGTCTGATCGAAGAACGTGGCCCCGACGGGCATTTTTGAAAGCATGGTTTTCCCGTCATCATCGTAAGTAACCCAGGAACCATCATCCCGTTTTACCGGATTAAACCATTTGGGGCAGAAAGCATCAGCACCATTAGCAAGCGTCATGGGTTGCCAGTCAGATGGCTTGTCATTAAATGCCCTGCCTATATCCAGCACATCCACCCCGAAGTTATCCACAATTTTCATGTCGGGTTGTGCCAACTGCTGCACTACATCGTAAATCTGCACCGGCAACTCAGGCATACCCAGGTGTTTTACCAGATTACTATAGGCAATGGCCGATATTCCCGAGCTGGGCGTTGATCCCAGATCCACAGGAATCCTGTCGGGCGTCTGATGGTTTATTGCGGCTAAAACTCTTCCTCTTGAAGTTGTCATATTTTCGAATTTATTATTAAAAGTTCCGGGTTAAAAAACTTTCCCGCACTTCCTCCTCTTTGCATACATGCACTCCTGCATTCTTACATTTCTGCACTCCTGCATTTCTCATTCCGCCCCGCTGATGCCAATCATAAATGAAGCTGCAATTAAAATTAACAGCGAAAAAGTCATGATAACATACACTCTTGCAGACGCACCCTTCCATTCGCCACGGATAAGCCCCCAGACCGAAGCAAAACCAATGGTCAGTGCCATCAGTATTCCCCACGAGGTAAAGGTAAACGGCCCCATTTTGCTTTGCCCCATTCCATAAAAGATAAACTGGCTGAACCATAACACGCCGGCCAATAAACCAAATCCGTAATTCAGCACCAGGGTTTTACTGTTTTTTGCCTGTGTGTAATTTTTTATCGATCTGTTTTTAATCCCTAAAAACAGGCACCAAATCAGCGTTGAAGTAAATGTCCCCCAAAAAAGTACCATATAAACTGGCATCATAACAAAGAGTGGGTCAATTCCACTTTGTGCGGCAATCCCGGAGATGGGCAAACCCTGCTCAAAACCGAGTGCCATGGCTGAACCGGTAACCCCTACCAGCAATGCAGCCAAAACCCCCTTTGCCAGGTTAAATTCAGATACACTTTCCTGTTTCTTCTCCTTTGTTACCGACTTGTCCTTTGCAATCCCTGCCCACGCTGAGAAAGCAATTCCAACAGCAGCCACTGCAATTCCTGCCAGCAACAGGTTCCCTCCCGACGATTCGATCATCACCTGCAGCCGTCCGTCGATCATCGGTGGGATGAGGGTCCCGATGGCAAGCATCAATCCCAGGGATAGGGCGTACCCCAGCGAGAGCCCCAGGTATCGCAGTGCCAATCCAAAAGAGAGATTGCCAATTCCATATACGGCCCCTAAAAGAAATACCAACAGAAGGGTATCTCCAGGTGTTGACCGGATGATCGTTATGAAACCGGGCGCAAATATCAGGCAGGCAAGCAGCGGCAGAATGATGTATGCCCCTAAACTGTATATCAACCAGTACGTTTCCCATTGCCATCCTTTTATTTTTCCAAAAGGAACGGCAAAACTGCCGGCAGAAAAAGCACCGGTGGCAATCAATAGAATTCCAAAGAGAATATTTATGTTCATTTTTTGGGTTTTTACAAAAATACAAACAAATGATAACGGTCTATTGCATAAATCAGTTAACTGTTTATACTTTTCCGGCAAGAGTTTTACTCAACCACTTTCCGGAAGTCTTATTCTTTGTAATTCGATACTTATTCATTCATATTTACTCACCTTTGTGTTCATCAAAACATCCTCAGTTTTTTTTCATCTGATTAAAATTGTTAGTTTTCTATTGCATCAGATGGAACTCCCGATGAATTTTAATTATTCTCGTTTGTGAATTTGAATAATGAAAATTCATGGTCGTTTCAATTTATTTTTTAGTTGTTGAATTCAGTGATTGCATCAAAACCGATTTTTTATATTGAAAATACAAAGTCCTATTTTAGATTTTCTATTATTTTTATAATTATTACTATGAAATACTAAAGTTAAACTTTAGATATTCAATAATTTTATCTATTTTTGTTATAAATACAAAACAAGATGCAAATAAACAGACCTGAGTTTATACAAGAAATTGAAACATCAATAAAGAATAATCCGATAACCGCGATTATGGGACCAAGGCAGTGTGGAAAAACAACATTGGCACGTACCATTGCCAAGTCCACAGAAAGTACCATTTTTGATTTGGAAGACCCGGCTGATTATGATTTATTGAGTGAAAGGCCCAAAATCATTCTGCAGCAACAAAAAGGGCTGGTTATTCTGGATGAGATTCAGCGCATTCCTGAACTGTTTCCCCTGCTTCGGGTATTAGCAGATGAACCGGACTCTCCCAGAAAATTCCTGATACTGGGCAGCGCGTCCCCCGAGTTAGTTCAAAAATCGTCGGAAAGTCTGGCAGGAAGAGTAGGATTTATCAATTTGACCGGATTTAAATTACATGAAACAGGAGTTGAAAATCTGGAGAAACTATGGCAGCGCGGTGGTTTTCCCAGGTCCTATCTTGCACCGGATGAACCGCAAAGTTTTTCGTGGAGAGAGAATTTCATCCAAACGTTCTTGGAAAGAGATATCTCAAACTACGGATTCAACATCCCACCGGTTACACTCAGGCGATTCTGGATGATGCTCGCCCATTATCATGGCCAGATATGGAATGGTGCCGAATTTGCCCGTGCGATGGGTGTTTCGGAACCAACCGTAAAAAGGTACCTCGATATTCTTACCGGAACCTATATGATCCGACAACTTCAGCCCTGGCATGAAAACATAAAAAAAAGGCAGGTAAAAGCACCGAAAGTTTATATACGAGACAGCGGAATCTTACATGCCCTTTTGGGTATTGAAGGAGATGGTATATACACACACATTAAATCCGGAGCTTCCTGGGAAGGCTTTATTATTGAACAACTGCTTTCCAAATTTCAATCACGCGATGCATACTACTGGAGAACCCATACAGGAACGGAACTCGACCTTATGGTTTTAAAAGACGGAAAAAAACTGGGATTTGAGGTAAAACTTTCTGAATCGCCTAAAATTACCCGTTCCATGCTCTCTGCATGTGATGACCTGAAATTGGACCATCTGTTTCTTATATATAAGGGCCAAAGAATATTGTCACTCGATGAAAAGATTGATGCATTACCGGCATCCACTATTTTAGATTTCAATTTATAATCCCGTTACTCATTGACAAAAAAATAGCGTATCCGGCAGGCCGTCCCATTGCTTTGGGGATTTTTATCTCCTGTAATGCGGATTTTCAGCATATGAGCCTCATCAGGCAAATCGGCTGCCAGCGTAACATACCAGGGAAGATGCAGGTTTTTGCTCCAATGAGTGAAGATATCCTTTTTTAACCAGGCTCCGTCATCGATTTGATATTCGATAATGCCTGCATCAGGACCAGCAGCCACCGCAATGCCCACCGCATTTCCGGTAAAACGAAACTCCAGCAAACTGCCCTCACGCTCACCAACCAACATCGGAACATTCACATAGTTCGGCCTCGTTTTTTTCCCATCCTGCGGTGTCCAGTTTCCTGCCATTTCCCAACCTTGCACGATGGTTGCATTTTCTGTCGGGATGAGCTTCCCGTTTTCGTAACAAGCTCTGTCCAATGGCTCAGACTGTGGGTAAGCCAAAATCTTATCGCCCACAGCAACATCTTCTCTCCAGGCCTTCTCAAGAAACGTTATCACGGAACGTGAATAGATCCCCTGTCCAAAAGGGGAGGGATGCAGATTTTTGAAATCCTCTTCCCAGGTAAACTCACCGGCATCGATCCGGTCGGTTACCTCCCTGGCCAGATGGATCGTTGGCAGACCGTAATGAGCTGCTACCTTCTCATGATTCTGAATCACTTCCGGCACTTGTCCCGAGCGATAGGTATCCATTTTTTGCGGATCGACAAAATGCATGATGACAATATCGGTAGCCGGATTGACTCTCCGGACATGCCGCACAATCCCCTCCATCGCCCGGATCTGTTCCTCACTGCTCCTGCCATTTACCGCATCGTTGACCGCCGCCTCTTCAAACAGCAAATCAACCGGACCGCCGGACAGCACATCACGCTCCAGTCTGAAGGCTGCCGGGGTGCTTCCCATCGAAGGAATGCCTGCAGCAACAAATTCAAATTCCGTATCGGGAAAACGTTCCTGAAGGTAATGACAGATGCTGTCGCGCCAGCCACCATTGTAAGTGATCGAACCACCCAGAAAAGCCACACGTCCTTTTTTCACCCGCTGAAACTTAATGAGGCTGTTCCGGATACCTTCGCGGTGAACGTGATAGTTTACAGGAACAAATTTATCTACCGGACGGATAATAATATATGTTGGCACCTCATTATCCTTCGGATATACCGAAACCAACAAAGCAGTCACCCTTCCCTGTTCATCTAGATAAACCTGCGGCCGTTCTGTGCCTCTGACCTCCAGGTTGTCACCGCCAACCACAGGTATCTGATCCTCTTTCGACCATACCGGGACTTTCGAATGGAGTTGATAATTGATCCCATCTTTCGATGTATAGTATACCAATGCCTTGGTTATTCCGGTAACTTTAGCTTCCCAATCGGTGCAGACGACATTGTATTGGTTGTTTGCCCACCAAAGGGTCGGATCTTCCAGTTCATAATTATTGGGCAGCCGGTTGCCCTCATCGCCAACCAGCCTGTAGGGCCCCAGGATGCTGTCTGCCTCAAAAGCCTGCATATAAGCATCCCATTTCCCATCCTTTACAGGTTTGGGCTTGAACTTACCCACCACATATACCTTTCCATCCGGCTTCACGCATAAAGCCGGATTATTGGTGCTGATTACCGGCTCCTGAACGGCAGTCCAGGGCCCTTCAATGTTATCGGCAAATAAAAAACCCGTTTTCCAGGCAGGAATACCCAGATGGTATAGCAAAAACCTATTCCCTGCTTTGATAATTTTCGGATTATGCATTCCCTCGGTAGCCCAGGGGTGATCTTTCGGTTCATAAACCACTCCGGCAAATGTATAGGGGCCAAACAGCGACTTGGAAGTGGCACGAATGATGTGACTTTTCTTCCAGCCGATCATTCCCTCCGCTTCGGGCCAACGCGAAGTAAACAGATGATAGGTATCATCTACTTTGATAACCGATGGATCCCACAGGTAATAACCCTCCATTTTAAAAACCGCCTCCTTTGGCAAAGGCTGCAATGCCTCTCTTAATTCGTTGGATCGTCGTGGAGCCGTCGACAAGCTCTCACGGATGGCTTCCAACTGATTTCGCAAAGATTTTACCCGTTCCGGATATTCACTGACAAGATTTACCTGCTGGCCGGAATCCTCGCGCATATTGTTGAGCCAGTCTTCATGAGGATTCGGTGAGTAACCGCGCCATTCCGGCTCTTTTTGAACCGACCCGGTGGGGGCATTGATATACAACCAGTCACCATGGCGGATGCCCCACGGCTTCTTCCACGTGCGGTGTACCAGCGTTTCACGGCCAGACCGATCCGATTCCCCCCGCAGCAAAGGCAGCAGATCGTGGCTGTCTTCAGCAGCGTTGTTGGGAAGTTCATAACCGACAATCGATGCTATGGTTCCCATGACGTCTACCTGGCTTACCAGCTCCCGGCTGACGGTGTTGGCTTCGACGACTCCCGGCCATCGAACGATAAAGGGCACGCGATGGCCGCCTTCCCACACGTCCTGCTTAACCCCTCGGAGCGAGCCCATGCTGTAATGATCGTGGTTTTGGATGCGCGGGTAGGCGATGGATTCCGGGCCGTTGTCGCTGGTAAACATAATCAACGTGTTGTCAGCGAAACCGTTGTCTTTCAGCGCCTGGAGCACCTCTCCTAAATGCGCGTCGATCTGGTGCATGTAATCACCATAGGCGCCTGCCCCGGTCGACCCCTGGTACTCCCCAACCGGCACTACCGGTGTGTGTGGCGCAGTCCATGCCCAATAGAGAAAGAAAGGCTGATCCGCGTTTTGTTGCCAGATCCACTCGACGGCCTTCCCGGTCAGCCTTGGCATAACCTCGTCCAATCGCCAGCCCTCAACCATAGGACCCGGTCGGCAATCGTGGCCCTCCCCTCGCTCGGCTCCATCGAGCGTGTTCGTCGGGACAGGAATCGGCTTGAACGCAACGGTAGGGGACTGAAGGAACCGGTCGTTCTCGATCCAGGTGTAAGGTGGAAAATTGGGTACATCATCACCAAAATAGTAATCAAAACCATGGTCAAGCGGTCCGCCGGGCACCGGTTTCGACCAGTCGTGAGCATCGGGATGATTTTTATTCCCGACCTCTGTATTACGAATTGCCTCCCATTCCCATCCAAGATGCCATTTCCCAATACAAGCGGTGCGATAACCTTTTTCCTGAAGCATGGCAGGGAGGGTCAGGCGGTCGTTATCAAACCACGACCCGCCCCAGGAACCAACGATACCTTCGCCCTGGCGCCAGTGGTAACGCCCGGTGAGCAGAGCGTAACGACTGGGAGTGCAAACGCCGGATGAACTGTGTGCATCGGTAAAGCGCATTCCCTCTATGGCAAGCTGATCAAGAAAGGGGGTAGGAATTTTGGAATCAGGGTTCTGGATGTTCAGATCGCCATACCCCATATCATCGGCGTAAATGATAACAATATTGGGTTTGCCTGGTTCTTTTTCAGCGCTGCACACCAATGCCAATAACAGAAAAAATGATATCCCTGCACTGATTTTATTGAAATAGTTTTTCATTATTATTCGTTTTTACTCTTTAAAATCGATCTTTTTCAATTGGTTGATCCACTGATTACAAATTTATCAATTCAAATCTATTTTCCGGACGTTTTTTTACCAATACCAATCCTTTTATTTCCCCTCTGGTTGATGTTTCTGAAGGACTTCCTGAACTTGTCCGTGGCGATAAGATTCCATTTTTTGCGAATCCACAAATGCATGGTAACCATATCCGTTGAAGGGCATTAATGATGGCTCTGACATCTGTTCGAATCCATTTGAATTTTAAAAACATAAACAGGAATAGACTTCACTGCCTGCTTTGGTATTGTAAAGATTGTACCCGAAGCTTTTTGTTTAAATTTCACTTTAGCATCACAGCCCAACAATTGTACTGATTGGATGCGGTAGTCATCTTTAATTAATGATTTTACAAAAACATCTTTTTGTCGCCAGCTGCGGGCAATAACGTACAAATTTTCTCCTTTGGTCGTAAACCGAATATCCTGAACCACATCCCTGTGCGTTCCATCAAATACCTCATCTTTTTCTTCAGCTTTAAAGTTCTGTTGAGTTTTATAAAATGAAGAGTCGGCATCTTCACCAAATACTTTCCATGGTTTTGTTCCATAAATAGCTTCTCCATTTACAGTAAGCCATTCGCCCATCTCTGCCATTCGACTCAGGTTTTGTTCGCGAATAATACCTTCGGCAGTCGGACCTGCATTCAATAATAAATTTCCTCCCTTGCTCACAGCATCTACAAGCAACCCAATAAGTTTTTCGGAAGATTTGAAACTGGTATCAGCTTTCATATAGCCCCAGTTTCTCGACATAGTAATACAGGTTTCCCTGTAACCGGGAAGAATTTTATCGGCTCCTTCTTGTTCCAAAATGCTGTAATCGCCAAATCCATTGCCAATTCTCTGATTCACAATACACTTTGGATCTATCCTTATAACCAATTCCTTTAGTATACGGCTTTGCTCTTTGTTAATCATATCCGGTGTATCGAACCAGATTAAAGCCGGCTGATATTGTGTCATCAGCTCTGTTATTTGTGGTCTGACCTTTCTTTCAAAGTACTTCCAGGTATCTTTGGCATCTTCGTCCGGGAAATCCCAGCTATTGCTTCTGCCGGCTTTCGTTGGCCAACTGGTTGGTACATCGGGGTCGTGCCAGTCACGTCCTAACGAATAATAAAGTCCAAGTTTTACATCGTATTTTTTACAAGCATCTGCAAGTTCTTTTATTGGATCACGCTTGATCTCGGAAAAGTTCACAATATTGTAAGGACTGCTTGGCGAGTTATACATGGCAAATCCTTCGTGATGTTTTGCGGTAATAACAATGTACTTCATACCTGCATTTTTGGCGGCAAGCACCCATGTTTCGGCATTAAAATCTACAGGATTGAACGTTCTGGCCACTTGTTCGTATTCCACTATCGGGATTCTGGCTTGTAACATTACAAATTCGCCGTAGCCTGATTTACCTTTCCACTCGCCGGCAATTTTAGAGTAAACGCCCCAATGAATAAAGAGTCCAAATTTGGCCTCCTTAAACCATTCAAGTCTTTCATCCTGTAGGGTCATCGAGTCGGTTTGCCAGCCATGTAAAACATCAAATTCAGCCTCCTTTGGCAAAGGCTGCAGTGCCTCTCTTAAGTCGTTTGTATTTGTAAACAATGGTTCAATTACTTTGCCTGTAACTTCAGTTTGTAATTGTGCATAAAATGCCACACAAATAAGGATGGTGATCAAAAAGTTATTTTTTTTGGTAAGTTTCATAATGCCCCGGTTTTAAACCAATTATTTCTTTTCTTTGGGATATCGTACCACCTTCACATCATTTTCCTGCATTGGCCCGGGGGTACTCCGGCCTTCAACAATGAGCCTCTCCAGAAGATCCTGCATCTCTTTCACCCGAACGGGCTCCTGATCTGCCAGATTGAAAGTCTCACCGGGATCGGCAGCCAGGTTATAGAGTTGTACCGGCTGGTTGCTTTCTCCGGGTGACCATCCGCCGGATCCGGGACCCGGAATGTATTTCCAACTTCCCTGACGCAGACCGGGTAACCCATTGATCGATGTGCTTACCGCATGTTGCCTTACTGGCTCATCGCTTCCCTGCAGCAGGGGGGAGCAGACTGAAACTGTCTTCCCCGGCATTGGCAGGCAAGGTGGTATTGAGTATCTCGGCAATGGTAGCTATCAGGTCCGCCTGGTGTGCCAACAGGGAACAGTTGCTTCCGGGTTGCACTTGCCCCGGCCATCTGACAATAAACGGAACCCGGTGCCCCCCTTCCCATACGTCCGATTTATACCCGTGAAACGGACCGCTCGAGTAATGGCCTTTCTGCTCCATAACAGCGACCGGAGGTATCGTATGGCCCTCCCTCCAGGTATTCATGCCAATCTCTTTTGTCGCCTCATCATTGGTATTACCCACTTATGGTGCGCAGCCATTGTCACTGGTGAAGATCACCAGCGTATTTTCCGCAGCTCCGCTTTTCTCAAGTGCTTCGAGCACCCGGCCAACCAGCGGCATCGGTCTCCATCACTAAATCGGCATAAAGCGACAGGTTGCTTTTACCCAGCCATTCATCATTGACAGCCAGCGGAGTGTGTGGCGTTGTAAGGGGAAGATAAAGCAAGAAAGGACGGGAAGATTCTGCCTCCCGCTCAATGAAGGCTGCCGAACGGGAAGCCAAAGCAGGTAAAACATCCTTCAGCGACCAGAGCTCTCTTGACGGTCCCTGCGTACTGGCCTGGTTTCTTCCGAATAAATCCGGGGATCCGAATTCGGAGGGAATTCCTATCGTCCGGTCATTTTCAATAAAACAGTAGGGAGGCCAGTTGGGTACGTCCGTACCAAAATATTCATCAAAACCCACATCCACCGGTCCACCCGGAATTGACTTTGAAAAAACCTCGCGCCAGGCCTTTCGATGCTCATCCGTGGCCTTAACATCTTTATCACCCGGCCGGAATAACGGCATCTGATCCTCGGGAATCTGCCAGTCCCAGCCCAAGTGCCACTTTCCAATGCAGGCAGTCTGATATCCGTGTTGCTTAGCCAAACCAGCAAGTGTCAGCCGTTCCAGAGTGATCAAAGGGTCACCATACAACCCCACAATACCCCGTTGCAGGCGGCTGCGCCAGTGATAACGGCCGGTAAGCAGCGTGTAGCGCGAAGAAGAACAAACTCCCGAGGAAGAATGGGCATCGGTAAAAGACATTCCTTCCACTGCCAGACGGTCAATGTTCGGAGTGGGTATCTTTCCTCTGTCCGGATTATACGAATGAACATCGCCGTATCCCAGATCATCGGCATAGATGATCACAATGTTCGGCTTATTTGGTTCGCTCCGCGCTCCAAAAACTGATGCCAGTATACCCAACAATAAGATGCCTGTACTTCTTCTGTTTAAAAAATTATTCATTACGTAATTATTTGCTAAAGATTATCTTTTATTTTAAAAAGCACTTAAGGTATTCATATTTAGAACAATAACATCCTTTCCCCTTTCGACTGGGGTTACAATCAGCTTCTCAATATTCCCATCCTTTAACCGAACCTCGATGGTGGTGTTTCGCGGGGCATGCAGTCTGAAATCCACATCCCACTCTTTGGGCCAGGCCGGAAACAGAACAATTTTATCGTCAATGGTCTGCATCAGCATCTCCTGGAGGCCGATCATGCCGGAGCCGCCCCAATTGTGGTCAGGCACCCAGTCATGCCCGGGACCCCAAAACGTGGGAAACCGACGGGGACTGTCCTGTAGCTTTTTGACGT
>CAZILU010000055.1:0-18032 GCA_964540165.1 uncultured Mariniphaga sp. | reverse complement strand
GACATCCTGTTCGAAAAGCTTTATCTCCACATCGACAGGGAACTCTATTCTCCCGGTGACGATATCTGGTTTAAATCGTATCTGGTTAACGGAACAGATCACCGCCTGATGCCCGGATTCAGAAATATTTATGTGCAGTTGATCGCAGAAGATGGCCGTGTGATCGACCAGCGACTGATCTTAGCTGTCAACGGGATTTCCAACAACGACTTTCACATTCCCGACACTCTGCGCAAAGGACAGTATATTATTCGGGGATACACCCGGTATTTGCAGAATTTTGGGGAAGAGAGCCTGTTCTTTCAGAAAATTGCCGTGTCAAAAGCAACCGATCTGCCGGAAACTGAAGAGAAGCCAAAAGAAAAAAGCACCATCGATGTATCTTTTCTGTCAGAGGGAGGCAGCCTGGTGATGAACGCCACCAATCACGTCGCATTTAAAGCCATAAACGAAAAAGGCCGGGGGGTTCCGGTAACCGGCAGGATCGTGGATGATTCCAATCAGGAAATCGCGACTTTCGAAAGCAGATACAAAGGAATGGGCACTTTTGTCATGATGCCGCAGGAAGGGAAGAGATACAGCGCCGTAATCGATGGTTATCCCGATTTCATCTTTCATTTTAAAGAGGCAAAGGGGGATGGAATTGCCATGCACCATACGCAGGATGCTAACCACATGCAGTTCATTCTGAACCGCAATATCAAATCGACTGACGATAAAGACCTTACCTTGACAGTGTCTCATCGGGGAGAGGAGCTATTTCGGGAGGAGATGAAAATGACCGGATTTCAATATCCGGTAGAGATCTACAAAGGTTTTTTTCCAACGGGGATATCAAAAGTAACGCTGTTCGATGCGCAACAGAGCATACTGGCAGAACGGCTTGTATTTGTCCTGAATCCGGATAAAAAAGCGCTCAGAATAACTTCAGATAAAAATGAATACCAACCAGGAGAGAAAGTGACACTTCAAATGGAGTCCCTGCTCATCCCGGAAGAGGACACGTTTCAGGGCGGTCTTTCCATGGCAGTGGTAAACGAAAGTTATTTCAGCGGAGAGAGCCGGAACCAGACCATAGAAAGCTATCTGCTTCTCGACTCCGAGCTTAATGGCCCGATCGAATCGCCCGCTTCCTTTTTTACCGATGAAGAACATATAAGTGCTGATGAGAAACTGGACCTGGCAATGATGGTCAACGGCTGGAGGAATTATGACCGGAACATGCCGGAGAACTATCTCAGAAACCCACTTCCCGGTCGTAATGATGCAGGGTTGACACTTCAGGGAGAGGTAAAAACACGATTGGGACAGAGACCGGAAGCGGGCGCTGTGGTTAAACTGGGACCGTTTTCGAGCCTTTTCCTGATGCTGACAGATACCACAGATGAGTCGGGAAGATTCAGGTTCAACCGGCTGTACCTGAAAGATTCTGCCCAAATAATGATGAATGCCGTAAATAAAAGAGGTACCGGCAATGTGGAAATTTTTTACGAATCCATTCCTGCTTTTGATTCAGTAGCACCGGTTGCTGAAGGATTGGAAACAAACCGGGCTGCCCGGGACATTCAAATACCTGAAAAGTTTGAACGTTCCGCCTATGATCGTTACCTGGCTGAAAGGGATTTTAAAATGGAAGAGGGAAGTATCCTGATCAAAGAGGTAGAGGTGAAAGCGGAATTAATATCGCCTGTGAGTATTACAGGGGTTTTTGGATTTCCCGATCGATCTTATACCCTGACAGATGACGACCGGGAGAACTATTCCGATATACTGAAATACCTTGAATTTGAAGTCCCTGGAATTATAGATCAGGGAGATGGTATCAGAATAGGTCTTGGGAAAAAGCATCCGACAATCTTTGTAGATGGATATGAACCGACTTCCCCGACAGAGTTATTGTCTATGGATCATATTGAAAAAGTAGAAATCATTCATCCTTCCAGATTGAGCTCCTTAATGGGCATAGATGCGTTCGGCGGAGCTGGAGGCGTAATTTCCATTTTAACCAAAACCGGCTATGGCAAGTTCAATGATGAATTTAAACGCATCATTCCAGGAAGAGTCACTCCCCGGGTCAGAGGTTTCCGACAGGCACGGGAGTTCTATTCTCCAAAATATCCGCTCGCTGAGCAGGATTCACTTCCGAAAAAACCGGATCAACGCCCGACACTGTATTGGAATCCGGATGTGCCCTTGCGAAACGACACGACCTGTCTTGAATTTTTCACCTCCGATATGTCCGGCAGGTACTTAATATGTGTGGAAGGAATCAGCCAAACCGGAAAGATCATTTGTGAAACTACCATAATAAATGTGGAGGCTAAGAGCAAGGATTATAAATGAGTGTACACTGCATACATCCAGCTGCATTATTGAAATAACAAAACAATATTCATCAAAAGATATGTCTTTTAGGGAATATGATATTCAGAAGTTATTTACTTCTAACTGATGGCATCGATCAATGGATTTATTTCCATTAAATTTATTTAAATTTGTACACTATGCGTTTAAACAGGTTTCAGATTGACACCATTAATGAACTTGCCAGAAAGCATTTTGGACAGGCTGCAACCGTATATCTTTTCGGCTCAAGAACGGATAACAAAAAAAAGGGAGGGGACATCGACCTTCTGATTAAAAATAACAACGAGGAACCATTAACGGTCGAAGCTGGTTGTAATTGATTTGATATAATGCTCCGGAGTCATAATGCCTATCTGACTTTTAGAGTAGTCCTTAATATTCCGGGTAATAATTACCTCTATATTACCGGCCTTCACTGCAGAGAAATTCTCCAATGCATCCTCAAAATCCCTAAAATTGGAATTTAATGCCTCATTTATAACTCCTTTGTCCATTGGAAGTACATCTAAAAAGGTAAGCATCTGCCGGATTTTTTCAATTACATTTTCGTGACGGGAATTTTTCCGCAGTAAATAATAGATATTACTGCAAATTACAGGAGTAACAAATCCATTTATTCTTTTTAAATCACACAGCGAAAGAATGATTGCAGCACTGTCAGAAAAAGGTCTCCTGTCGAAGAAAAAATCAAGCAATACATCCGAGTCAATTAGAACGTTCTTCATCCGCTACATGTATTTATCTGCTAATCTTTCTGTTAACTCCTTCTTGTAATCAAAACTCTCTGGAGCTTTAAATGAACCTTTCAAAGATTTAACCAATGGAGTTATCTCCTTTTTATCCTTATTTTCTTCCTGAATAATAACTTTCAGATAATTCTCAATGATACCGGAAAGACTACGCCCCTGCTCTTTTGCATACCTTTTGGCTTTTCGAATGACCTTTTCCTCCATTGTCAGCGTTAACTTTGTACTCATAACACGTCTTATTTGAAATTTATTCACACGTGTAAAGATATGAAAGGAAATCGAAACGTGCAATAATATTTCTATTTATGCGGATAAGATAAAACCCGCCAACATCAGTCCGCCAGAAGTTGATTGATGGCTGCATCGATCCGGTCGAACCGGAACCCGGCGACCACCTCCGCCCTTTTCCCGGCAATCCGGTCGAGACAGAGGTTCCCGATGCTTCCTTTGTGCGTATGCGCCACCTTTTTCTCCGGATGGAACTCCCCTGCCTCAATTTCAGCACCCACCTGCCGGTAGGCATCGCGGAAGGGCACCCCCTGCAGCACCAACCGGTTCACCTCTTCTACGCTGAACAGATGATCGTACTTCGGATCATCGAGGATCTGTTCGTTCACCTGCAGCTTATCCAATGCCACACCGGCAATGGAGAGGCAGTCGTGCAGCTCGGCAAAGAGCGGGATGAAGATCTCCTTCACCACCTGGAGATCGCGGAAATAGCCACTGGGCAGGTTGTTGATCACCAGGGCGATCTGCTGAGGCGCCCCCTGCAGCTTATTGCACTTCCCGCGGATCAGCTCAAAAACATCGGGATTTTTCTTGTGCGGCATGATGCTCGATCCGGTGGTAAACTCGGGAGGCAGTGTAACGAAGTTGAAATTCTGACTGGTAAAAAGGCATACATCAAAGGCGAGCTTCGACAGCGTAGAGGCGATGTTGGCCAGGGCAAAGGCAACGATCTTCTCCACCTTACCACGCCCCATCTGGGCATATACGACGTTGTAATTCATATTGCTGAAACCCAGCAGGTCGGTAGTCATCTGCCGGTCGAGCGGAAAGGATGAGCCGTAACCGGCGGCCGATCCCAGGGGATTCTGATTGGCTATACGGTAGGCAGAAGAGAGCAGTTCCAGATCGTCGGCCAGACTCTCGGCATAGGCGCCGAACCAAAGGCCAAACGACGATAGCATGGCCACCTGCAGGTGGGTGTAGCCGGGCATCAGCACCGACTTATGCTCCTCGCTTCGTGCCAGCAGTGTGTCGATGAGGCCGCCCGTCACCTCCACAATGTGGCGGATGCCATCCCGCATGAAGAGCTTCAGATCGAGCAGCACCTGGTCGTTCCGCGACCGGCCGCTGTGGATCTTCTTCCCCAGATCGCCCAGCGACTGTGTCAGCAGCAGCTCTACCTGTGAGTGAACATCCTCCACCCCCTCTTCTATGGTGAAATTTCCATCGGCAGCCTCCCGGTATAAACATTTCAAGGCCTCTAACAACGGCGGCAACTCCTCCTTTTCAATCAGTCCGACCGACCCAAGCATGGTGACATGGGCCATCGATCCCAGAATATCGTACGGAGCCAGATAGAGATCCATTTCGCGGTCCCTGCCTACCGTAAATTTCTCAATCGCCTCATCAACAGCTACCCCTTTATCCCAAAGTTTCATAATTAAAATTTTTAACCGCAATGGCGCTAAAACGCGAATTAAAAGCTAAAATAATCATTCTCATTTGCATCAAAAATCGCCATGCTCGTCTTATTTACATTAAAGGCAAAAGGAAAAATTAAAAAGGCAAAAGTAGTTCTTCGTAGTATTGAGTATACACATTTTCTTCGGCCTTCAATCTTATGTCCTCTTTCTTTTATTTTCAATTTTTAATTGCATTCGTTTGTGTCAAAAACCGTCATAGTCGTTTCATCTACTCTAATTTTATTTATCTATCTCATTTCTATTAAATTACCCTAAGATTAAAACTCTTTTTTTTCGGCCAGATGAAATCCCAATCATCCGGCCATCAACCCGCCAATCCCTGCAGCATCTCATCCGCAAATCCATCCAACTCCTGATCGGGTTTACCAGCCGCCACCTATCACTCCTGTGAATTCTTCTCCAGGGGAACGCCAAACACCCGGCGTGCCGGGGCTAAGAAGACGAGAAACAGGATGGAGGTAAGCGACAGCTCGTGCAGTTCTCCCTCCCGCAACAAGCCGATCGACAGCACAATGGCATTCTGTGCCAGCAGAACGATCACATGATGCAGCCGGGGCAGGGGCAATCCGTATCCGGTGACCAGTCGCCGCACCCACGCCATTTTCCATACCAGCAGCGGTAACACCAGAAAATAAAATCCCAGACCAATGAACATCAGCTTGGAGAAGATCAGCTTATTGATATTGATTCCCCACAGCTCCAGGTTATGGAGGTTCGTCTCGCCCTGGTAGTTATACTGGCTGAAAAATTCGCCCGTCTCGCGGTTCAGAAGCCGCTGGCCCCACGAGAGCTCCTCGCCGGCGCCAAAAACAAAGAGAAGTACCATAACAACACTCAGCAGCAGCTGCTTCCGGTTTCCCGACCGAACAGCGCGAAAAGCGCTGATCCCGAAAATCACGGCCGCTCCCAACAGGAAAAACGTGGTCAGATACTCAGCCAGACCATCCTCTTTCACCACCTCATAAAAGACATCGTAACTCTGCATCCCCACCACCTTGGAATAGATGATAATACCAAAAACCAGGAGGTAGACAAAGATGTTCACCACGGCAATGACCAGCTTATTATTCTTCATATGCGTTATCTCTTCGAATAATTATAAATAAAAGAGTGTATTTTTGTGACAAAAGTAAACTATTTTGAGCATCGGATGGGAACAAACCTGTTAAAAATGGCTAATACAGGTCTCTTTCATCCCGATAGAAACAAAAATCGGTTCACTATGTTAGCAAAGCAATTCATCCGTCTGGTCAAATACTTTCTGCTGTGGCTTCTCTTCTTCATCGTTGTCAAAGCCCTCTTTCTGTCATACAATTTCAGCGCTGCCCGTGAGCTGACGGCCTTGGAGGTATGGGGTATTTTCCGGCACGGACTGATCATGGATATCTCCACGGCCTCCTATCTGCTGCTCTTCCCGGCACTGCTCTTCGCTTTTCGCATTTTTGTTCCGGCTCGGTGGATCAGCCGGACGATTTATCTCTATACCCTTCTCATCATCCTCACCGCCGCCATGCTGCAAGCCCTCGATCTGGGCCTTTTCCCCCACTGGGGCACCCGGTTGTCGGTCGCCTTCGTCGGCTACCTCAACGATCCGGCTTCCCTGAAAGCAACCGTAAACGCCAGGGACCTCCTGTGGGCTCTGCTCCTGATCATTGTGCTGACAGCCGGTTTTCTCTTTCTCTACCGGAAGATCTTCCCTGCCGGCATCGCTCCGGAGGGCCGGAACCGTTGGTACCTGCCGCTGGCACACCTGTTTCTTATAGCCACCCTGATCATTCCCATCCGCGGGGGATTCGACACCTCCCCCCTCAACCACAGCTCAGTGGCTTTCAGCGCCAAACTCTTCGTTAACCAGGGGGCCACCAACTACCTCTGGAACTTCTTCAAATCGTTCCTGAAGAGAGACCTCCTCACCAATCCCTGTACCTACTTCCCAAAGGCGGAAAGTGAGGCTCTTTTTGCTGAATTCATGCAACCGGATACCACAGCAACAGCGATCAGGCTGATCCACCCGCAACCGGGGAAATCCCCGAACGTCGTTCTGATCGTTCTGGAAAGCATCCCCAATAAGGCGATCGCCTCCCTGGGAGGCATGGCGGGGATCACCCCCAACCTGGATGAGCTGATCGAGAGCAGCACGGTGTTCACCCGGTTTTACGCCTCGGGAAACCGCTCCGACCGCGGCATGTCGGCCCTGTTAGCCGGCTATCCCTCCCTGCTGGGCACCTCCATCGTTCTTCACCCGGAGAAGATGCGGTCGCTTTCCCTCCTGCCCCAGTACTTCAACCGCCACGGCTACCATACCGCCTTCTATTACGGCGGCGACATCAATTTCTACAACCTCCGTACCCTGGTCCTTCAGTCGGAGTACCGGCAGATCATCAGCAAAGAGCATTTCCCGGCAGGGCTGGGACAGATGACCAAATGGGGAGTGCCCGACGGCTATCTGTTTGAACGGGCGGCAAACGACCTTCAACAGATGAGAGAGCCTTTTATGCAGACCATCTATACCCTCAGCAGTCATCACCCCTTCGATGTGCCCTTCTCAAAAATCCCCGGCAGGAGCCAGGAGGCGATGTTCCTCAACGCCATAGCCTATACCGACAGCTGCCTCGGGGTATTCGTCCGGCAACTGAGGGAATCGCCCCACTGGGACAACACCCTGCTGCTGGTCACCTCCGACCACGGAGCACTAGAGCCGGGCTCCACAGCCATCACCGATCCGGCAACCTACCGGATCCCGCTGATCTGGTCGGGGGGTGTCGTTGACTCCATACAGAGAATCGATGCCATCACCCAGCAGATCGACCTGGGCACCACCCTGATCCGTCAGTTGGGCTGGACAAGCGATAATGCCCCGTTTGCCCGCGACTTCTTCGCAAAAAAACCGTATGCGCTCTATATGCACAACGAAGGGTGGGGCTACATCACTCCGGAGGGAGTGGCGCTCTATAACCAGACAACCAACAGCTTTACCGAAACATCTGCGGGCAACCACCCGGAACTGAACTATCCGAAAGCCTATCTGCAGGTGCTGCATGAAGATTTCGTTACACGGTAAAAGCTATCTTTCTCTAACAAAATCAACAAAAACAGAAGAACAGTAAATAATTTTTTAATTTTATGAACCAATAAGTTTACCTAATCCAGATTCTGAAAGAAACTAAAAAAGAATAATTCTTTATACTTAGTCATTAAAGTTAATCCTCTACCAGAAAATCAAATCAAAATATTTTATATTTTTCTATAACCTTTTTCGTTAATGTTTTTTACCTTTGCAGTGGAAATTAAAAATAAAACAAATAAGTTAGAAAAACAATTAAACGACTTTAGCATAATGCAAAAGTCATTTGGAACAATGGCAAAATAAGTGAATCAACGCATGCAGGAACTTATCTCTGCTCAAAATCTAGAAATTTTGAAAACCATTCCGGCAGCCAATTGCCACGAACTTAAGGGAAACAGAAAGGGAGAGTTTGCTGTTTATATTTCAGGCAACTACAGATTAATCTTTGAACCGGACTGCAATCCTGTTCCTGTGAAAGATGACAATACGATCGACTGTATCAGAATTTCCGATATAAAAATTCTTGGAACAGAAGATTACCATTAGGGCCTTTGGTGAAAGATGAATCAAATCTTTTAAAATTGATTGTAATGCACTCAAGTTTACTTCTTCAAAAAGAACTATTATCGCCTCCCGGTGATACTATCCAGGAAACCATTGATACCATTGGCATGTCGCAGTCAGAACTGGCTGAACGGATTGGTCGGCCGAAAGAAAAACTAAATGGATTGATAAAAGGAACTGAACCTCTCACTTTAAAAACGGCTATTTTACTGGAAAGAGTACTGGGTATTCCTGCAAGTTTCTGGATAGAAAGGGAGAGACAATATCAATTTGAACTGTCAAAAATTGAACAACAGGAATTTTTAATTAACTGCATCGAGTGGGTGAAAAAATTTCCGGTTCATGCTTTAAAAAAAACAGGTTGGCTACCCGATACAAAGGATAAAGCAGAAATCGCCGACTCAATGCTTAAATTCTTTAGCGTAGCATCACCAGAACAATGGAATACTATCTATCTGAGTGAAGCAGTCTCGGCCGCTTTTAAAATATCTTTGTCGAATACCAAGACTCCTCATGCCATTTCTGCCTGGTTAAGAATTGGTGAACTAAAATCCAAACAACTTAAGCTGCCTGAATATAATAAACAGGCACTGTTGAATACTTTAAATGATATAAAAAAGCTGGTAATAAAACAACCCGCTGATTTTCTGCACCAATTACAGAAACGATGCATCAAGTGTGGGGTTGCTGTTTTATATACTCCCTGCTTACCAAAAGCGCCCATTGCCGGAGCAACCTGGTGGAAAGGAAACAACCCGATAATTCAGCTTTCAGGCAGGTACAAAACCAACGATTGTTTTTGGTTTGCATTTTACCACGAAGCTGGTCATATTATAAAGCACGGAAAAAAAGATGTTTTCCTCGAAAATGTGAAAGGTACTCCGATGGATGAAGCCAAAGAAAAAGATGCCAACGATTTTGCCCAAAAACAACTTCTGCCGGAAGCAGCTCTAAAAAAATTAAAGAAAATATCTGATATAAAAGAATATGATATAAGAACGTTTGCTGCTTTATATAAGACACACCCGGCAATAATTGTTGGCCAATTACAATATGTGCAGGCAATTGACCATTCAAAATTTAACTATTTAAAGGTTCCCATAAACATCAATGAAAAAACCATGTGATAAAAAATCCTTCCCCTGTTTCTGTTAATCTTTTTATAACTTTTGGCTGATGGGGTTACGGCAGTAAAAGCCCGTAGTCCATTCCCCACAGGAATTTTTTCCTACTCCATGAGGGCAGAAATACCAAAAGGGGCCAGCCTGAAAATCATTATAAAAGGTGGTATTTGGTTCTATACAGGCGTGCCGGGTCCGAAAAACTGGACAGTCGATGAATACAATTTTTCAATGCAGACACAAGTTTTTACCGTTACAGAAAGCGGAACACCAAGCGACCTGGAAATTTTTGTTGAATCCGGAGAGATCACCATAGAGTATTATGAGAATGAGGCGACTGAACCCACGCGAACGAAACAGGTTATTGCTGAAGTACAAACCCAACCTTGACTTTGCAAAAAAGATAGAAAACTCCTTACAATTTTGGAATTTGATTCCAAAATTGTAAATCTGATGCATGATACCACGAGAAGCAGAAAATGAGTTGATAAACCTGGCCGGTCAATTTATAGCAGTAGCGGTAACCGGTCCCAGGCAAAAAGTCTGGCAGGAAGGGTAGGGTATCTGTTTTCACTCCCCTCATCACTTTCTGAAACCGGTTTCACAGAGACAAACAGCAACCGAAATTTGTTTAAAGGAGGTTATCCTGCACTTTACCATGGGAACCTGGATCCCGGTAGATTTTATGCCAACTACATTCGCACCTATTTGGAACGAGATGTCCGCCTGCTAAAAAACATTGCAAACCTTTATGCTTTCGAACGATTTATCCGCTTGTGTGCAGGCAGGATCGGCCAGTTGCTTAACATGAGCAATCTCGCTGTAGAGACAGGCGTGGATGTTAAAACGATCGGATCCTGAATCGGAGTCCTTGAAACCAGTTTTATAGCCTTCAGATTGCAACCGTACCACAAAAATTACAATAAGCGAATTGTTAAAATGCCCAAACGCTACTTTTACGATACAGGTCTTGCTGTGGCTCTGCTGGGATTGGAAAATGAATCTCAGCTGAAGCTACACCCTTTCAGAGGCAACCTGTTTGAAAATCTTGTGGTGATTGAATTCATGAAACAAAGATTCAATAAGGGAAAACCAAACAACCTCCATTTTTGGAGAGATAATACCGGTAATGAAATCGACCTGCTGATTGAAAAGGAAGGCCAACGAATTCCCCTGGAGATTAAATCAGGACAGACCGTTACAAATGAATTTTTTAGGGGAATACTCTTCTGGAATCGATTAACAAACAGTACGGAAGGTTATGTGATCTACGATGGTGATACGGTACAAAAACGTAGTAACGAAATAACGGCAGTGCCCTTAAAGAAGCTCAATTCGCTGTTTTAATGCGATTAATCAAATTGAAATCAGATAGCGCCTGCCCGATTTGATGAATTCCGGACAAAATTTTCTCCGCCTGTGCCGATAAATGGTCCATATGACCGGGACGTATTGCGCCAAGAGTATCGGGTTCATTCCATTGAGGTCGCCATTCTCTTATATCTTCATCACGCTGCATCAAATAAATTAATTCTGCATATATGACTTATTTAACTTCATTTTGTCATTTTTTTGCAGTATATTACATTATTTTGACGGCAAATTACAACATATCTTAACTATTTGTTAATTCACAGCAAATACTGATTTCAATACAGGGGTCATGTAATATTTTTTGTTGTTTTTTGACATATAAAACAAAATTAAAGGGGGTACAATTATAAATCTTGCATTTTACAAAAAGAAATACACTATTTTTATGGGGTGCTATTTGAAAAACAAACAATTTATCAAAACAAAAAAATAAACGTAAATAAACAAAGCAACCATGACCCGTCAGAAAACAAAAAAGTACGATGCAATAAAAAAAAATTCGGCCGGCACCACCAGGGGAAAAGCCTGAATAAGTAACGTAAAAAAAAGTGTTTAACAACTAAATTTTTGATCGATGAAAAAAAATTACCTGATTTTGACAAGTTTACTGTTGATATTCCTGTTTAACTCCAATATTCAGGCACAGGAGTGGACCACCGGCCTCGATATTTACAGCAGTTACATCTGGAGGGGTGCAAAATTTGGATCCGGACCTGCTCTTCAGCCCTCGGTTGAATTCAGTGCCGGTGGATTTGCCATCGGCGCCTGGGGATCGTTTAACGCGTCGGTCAACGAAGCTGCGGAGACGGATCTCTATGCCCTTTACGCCATCGACTTAGGGGAATCCTCTTCGCTGACATTTACGGTCACCGACTACTACTTTCCCGGATCAAGCTGGTTTGAAGGAGAATCGCACGATCTGGAGCCCATGCTTAGTCTCGGAATTGGACGTCTGACGCTCACCGGAGCCTATATGATGAACGATGGAAGTGGTGACACTTACCTGGAGGCAGGCTACCAGACCGGTCCGGTCAACATCTTTGCCGGTGCAGGTGACGGAGCATATACCGTTGACAGCAAATTCAACCTTTGCAACATCGGTATTGGCACCTCCAAAGAGGTAAAGATCACCGAATCCTTCTCTCTGCCTGTCTCAGGAGCAGTCGTTTTAAATCCCTCCTCCGAACAGCTCTACCTTACCGCAGGAATCTCATTTTAATAAAAAAGACAATAACACAACGTTAATAAGATGAAGAAGATTGAAGCTATTATCCGCAAAACCAAATTTGAAGAAGTTTGGGAAGCCCTGAACGAAGCCGGAATTGAATTCTTCTCTTATTGGGATGTCCGTGGTGTCGGACAGGCCCGTGAAGGAAGAATCTACCGGGGTATCATCTATAATACCAGCACCATCCAACGCACGAAGCTCTCGATCATCGTACGTGACAAGAACATAGAAAAAACAGTCAATGCCATTCTTTCAGCAGCTCAAACCGGAGAGATCGGCGATGGGAAAATTTTCATCACGTCCATTGAAGAATCATATCGAATTCGCACCGGGGAACAAGGAGATGAGTCGCTTTACATCAAGGGAAAAGAGGATTAACAATTTCAAAATCAACAATTATGGAAGAATTATCGATTTCAATAAACAACATATGGATTCTGGTGGCCACCTTTCTTGTCATGTTCATGCAACCCGGATTTGCTATGGTGGAGGCGGGATTCACCCGGTCGAAGAACACTGCCAACATTTTAACCAAGAATTTTATGGACTTTGCCCTCGGTTCGATTATTTTCTGGGCCATCGGATATAGCCTGATGTATGGCGATTCCATCGGGGGGATTATCGGAATGCCTTCGCTCTTTTTCAACGACAACGGCATAGGAGATTACGCCCACAAAACCGATCTGATGTTCCAGACCGTGTTTGCTGCAACAGCCGCCACCATTGTCTCAGGAGCAGTGGCTGAACGCACCAAATTCAGTGCTTATCTGGTCTTTACGGTAGTCATCACTCTAATTGTCTATCCTGTCTCCGGTCACTGGAAATGGGGTGGTGGCTGGCTCGACCAGATCGGATTCCTCGATTTTGCCGGCTCTACATTGGTGCACTCGGTTGGTGCCTGGGTTGGACTGGCAGGAGCCATCGTGCTCGGCCCCCGAACAGGTAAGTATATAAACGGGAAGGCAAAAGCCATCCCTGGCCACAACCTCACCTTCGCTGCTTTGGGTGTATTTATCCTCTGGTTTGGCTGGTTTGGATTCAATCCCGGATCGCAACTGGCTGCTGCCGGAAACGACAATACGCTGGCAATTGCACATATCGTTCTGACAACCAATCTGGCTGCAGCCGGTGGTGCCGCTACCGCCCTCTTCATCTCCTGGATGCGCTATAAGCGACCAGCACTGTCACTGGCGCTGAACGGCGCTCTGGCCGGGCTGGTGGCTATCACGGCGGGAGCTAATATCATAAGTCCGGGTGGTGCCTTGATCATCGGGCTCATCGCTGGCATCATCCTGGTATTCAGCGTCGAGCTGTTCGATCAGGCATTGAAGATCGATGATCCGGTGGGTGCCATATCTGTCCACGGGATCAACGGAGCCTTCGGAACGATTGCTGTCGGACTCTTTGCAACCGAAGGAGGCCTGTTCTACGGGGGCGGCACCTCCCTGCTGATCTCCCAGATCATTGGTGTGGGAGCCATATTTGCATGGGCATTCGGAACGGGACTCATTCTCTTTAAAACAATTAAAGAAACGATCGGCCTTCGCGTTTCCATACGCATCGAAGAGGAGGGGCTCGACATTTATGAACATGGTGAAAGTGCCTACAATTAATTCCTATTCCATATTTTTAGTCTGTTACTGTTGACAAAGGTCCTGCATGTAGGAGCAGGTCCTTTTTTTTTCCCAATATTAACCCTATTTTTGCCGCCAGTTAAAAATGATGATATGCAAACCTGGTTCGAATGTAAAGTGAAATATGTGAAGACCCTTGAGAGTGGCAAAGAGCAGACCGTTAATGAAAACTTTCTCCTCGATGCGGTCTCCTTCACCGATGCCGAAACACGGATGATCCGCCAAATGCAGCAGATGGTGAGAGGTGAATTCAATGTCACCGATATCAAAAAATCGAAAATCGCCGAAGTATTTCCATACGATCAGGGTGAGTGGTGGTTCAAAGCCATCCTCAGCTTTGTCACCATCGATGAAGCTGCCGGCAGGGAGAAGAAGATCCGGTCTGCCTACCTGGTCATGGCCGATGATATCAGCCAGGCACTGAAACGATTAGACGAAAGCCTCTCCTATATGGTCATTCCCTACGTTATCACATCGCTTGCCACCAGTAACATCATCGACGTATTTCCTTATGAACCAGCAGAGTCTGCAATCCCTCCGGGGTATGTTCCTCTATCTGCAGAAAACAATACAGCAGAAAATTAATGCCGCACCAGTGAAATATTAAATATTCTGCTTACCCAAATCCAATCGCAACGTTTGAGTGGAAATGATTGGCTTTTATCAATAGAATTTCGTATTTTCGTTGGTATTCTACATAATATAATTGGCAAACGAATTGCCAAAACAAAAATTAGAAAGATATGAAGATCAACGAAAAAAATAGACAAAAGCCCCGGAGACGCGACCGACGGGAGATGATTCAATACGTGAACCTGCAGTTAGCTGCGTTGGGGCAACCTCTCTTTTGCGATGAAACAGAAGAGGGAGCCAAGTTGGCCAGTGCCCGGTTTATGTCTCTTACCGAAGGATTGATCAGCAGCTTCCGGGAGAAATCAAGGCTGCTAACAGGCCACCTCTCTCCCGCCGACAGCCGCATTCAGAATTTCCTCGATGACTACTTAAAAGAGCTGGACTTTGACAAGCCCTGCCGGCTGCCTGAAGCTACGCTGGTGCTGAACCAGCCCGGGATGGCGCGTGAGGTAAGCCTTCCGGCAAATGGGAACACCTTCTCCAGCAACCTGCTGAAATCGTATCGTCTTAAGCAGGGCATCTTGAATAATCCGGCAGCGGATAAACGAACGACCGAAGGAACCTTCCATATCGTAACGGGAGGACTTCCGGTAGCATTAGATAAAAAAGAGGTGCCTAAAATTGCCTTTGCACATATGCTCTATGAAGCGCTCCGCCCTGACGATGAGATGAACATCTTACCCTTTACCGCCAACCAGAAAAAGCAGGCAAAAACCATGGTGTCACTGCTGCTGCGTCCGGTCGTCTGTCCCGAAGTAAAAGGGGTCATCTCCGAAAAATCGATGGAGATCCGGTTCTTTGCCCCGGGAAGCCTCGTTAGCAACCTCGATTTTGTTGAAACCATCTTTGGAAATGCCGGCGATCACAACCTGGCAGAGAACGATGCCGCACTCGATATCGATCATTGGACCGGCCATACCGGCTGCATCATCCTGGCCCCACAGCTCACAAAGCTGAAAAAGAAGGATATCGGCCTGCCACACGTCAGCAAGGCTACTGAGCGACAGAAAAACGACGGCATGTGCTGGAGCCATGAGGATGAACGCTACAACAACGGCAGCGCTTTTAAAGTAACTTGCCGCGATGAGCGGGGTGTGGTTGTCACACTCATCGCCGATAACTATTATGGCTACTCGAAAAAAGAGATTAAAACTCAAATCAGTTATTCGGCCAATTTATACGGACTGGTGGAAGAGGAACATGCCGGCGGAGCTATCGCATTCCCTTGCGGAAATATGGGCGACAACATCTATGGAGAGCCCTTCTCCGGAAAATTCAACCACAAATATTCGTTTGAGGAGGTTAAGAAACTCCTCAAAAAACGAATCGATGTGATGCCCGAAAATTATGCCATCGATAAAAAATACCCAAACATCATCTATATCCACGAACATGCCGATATCGACATCGAAAAGGGAACGGTTACCTGGATGCACAATGATATAGAGCAAAAACTTAAACTATCTCCCGAAAAGATCTATGTCCATCCTTCCGGACATAAGTTTCAGCTGGTCAGGCATCCGGAACAAAGACTATGGCGCATCGTAGACACAGCACCGGAGGGGATATTCTGCCATAAGCCGAGCACCGTCTCCGGAGGCGGTAAATCAGAAATCTCCAAATCGATGCAAAACGCCATTAAATACGGGTCGTTCTTTATCCGTGACCTGGAAAAAGATTCTGAGATGGTTGATAAGCTCATCAACTACGACTACTCCCACCGTTGGAAGACAATCTACCCCGACGCCAGGCCTTCAAGGTCGTTCCTGAGCCCGCACCGCACCCTCGGCTCTGCAGTAAAACTGCTTACCCCGTCCGATCAGTACAACGACGAATATAACCAACTTCTAAACGATATTCCCACCCACGTGAAAATTCTGGCTTTGTACATCAAACGGATGTACCGAACGCAACAGGATAAGGGGTCGTGGAAAGAGTTCCTGAATGTGGAAATTGTAAACGGGCGGCCCGGCAATGCTCTTCGATATAAACACAATAAAATCGTTGCCAGCTATGTACGCATCGGATTTAATCCGGATGGAAAATGGTACCTGCATAAACTCCGTTCCGACTTCATCCCCAGCCGGAAGATCCAAATGGAAGACGATATAACCGCATCCATTACTCTGCCGGCCGAACAACTGAACAACCTCAATCCGGAGTACAAAAACAGAAGCGTAAAATTGGTAGCCAATTGCGAAAGTTACCTTTTCCAACGCCCCGATGAAGCGATCATCCGAGGCTATGACAAAGATGCTGAGGCCGATATTGTGGAGAACAACACTTTCCTGACAAACTATGAGCCGCTTACCCAACAGGATGCCATTGATCTAATGGAAGATACCATTCGATACGATGAATACACCGAGCCGGTGCAACAACTGATCAGAAGCGTGGCGGAAGGAGATAAAAATTGCTATTTTGTTTCGCCTTCACACCCACGGGTGGTGAACGGAGAACCAACAAAGAACCCACGCTACCTGCAGCGCAACCTCTTTAAAAATGAGAACCAGGAGTCGTACCTTGCCGAAACCGGCGTTCGCCTGTTCCGAAAAATCCCCGCCGACAAACCGGTTCACTTCCCGGTAAACGCCGTGCTGCCCGGAAGAAGAAACAATCCGGCCGAACCGGAAAAGGGGATACGATCACTGAGCGTCTATAATCCCATTCACTACCAGGAGATTCCGGAACTCTTTATGGATTTCATCTGCAGCCTCACCGGCAAGTCACCCTCTACTACAGGTGCCGGATCGGAGGGAGCGCTAACCAAAGGGCCTTTTAACATGCTGGTGCCAACGACCGACCTAAACAATGCACTGCTCTCATACATCCTCTCCGAATACCAGGGATTCAGCTCAGCAGCCGGATACATCGGCCGGAAAAACCGGTTCGACCACGATATCAGCATCCTCATCCCGGAGATCTGGGCCCGGCTTGAACCTGGTGACCGCGATGCCAATAACCTCATAAAAAATAAATGCTTAGACAAACTGGAGGACTTTGAATATAAAGGGGAGAAAGTTTTTGCGAGTCGACTTGGCTACCGTATCAATAAAAATTTTGCCTTCCGCTGCATGAATAAACTGTTCGATGAACCCCTGGAAGTATTTAATGATCAAATGCTTCATCCGGAACTGCAAGGAATGGACGATTATGTTGACGGCATTAAAAATATTGTTGAAGCTCAACAGAAAGTGGCACTGCGCTATTTCGAAGAGGGAAGCGTTGAGGCAGCCATCCCACCGCTCCGGATTCTGCTTCACATGATGGCTTACGGCCACTACGAAGGAAAAGAGCTTAGCCATCCCGATCTGCGTCGGGAGTTCAACCGCGACTATGTAATGCAAACCAACTGGTACATAAACCGGTTAAAGCTAAAACAGCAAAAAGATGTGGCATTTCTGGAGAGCCAGGTTCAGTACCTGACCGATTTTATTAACGAACCAAACAACAAGCCTATACTCGAAAGACTGGATGTATGCCAACGGCTGGATAAGGTCAAGGAGCGCCTGGCTTATGTTAAAACAGACAACTACATCAACGAACTGAAAGGCACCATCGGAGCCGATCCGCTCTTCCAAAA
>CAZILU010000054.1:0-18282 GCA_964540165.1 uncultured Mariniphaga sp. | reverse complement strand
ATGATTTCATGGCCTGTAAAACAGGTAAAAACAAAAAATAGAAATACGATTTTTCTCATGATGGCTAACAATTTTGGAGTAAAGTTAGGACTAACAAATAATTATTCCAAACGGAATTTGTGTTTTGTTTGCTGCCATTGAATGCCTTTTGCTATTCATTTAACCGGAACAGTTCAAACATAATTTTAAGTCAATCAATTGGAATGGATTTTTACGGAATTTGTGGATTCTGAAACCAGCAAAAAGGAGACAGTATTTAAAACCCATGCGAACAGAAAAGTTTAATATAGCATAACAAGATAAAGCGACAGGCTCGTTTCTTACGACAGAAATTTTATATTTGCCTAACCTAAAATTTTCATTATGACAATTAAAAAACCGATTCAGATTGTTCTGACTGCATTTGTACTTCTTTTAATGGGTAATTATTTGTTCGCAAGAGTCGTAGACGAAAACACGAAAGATCACAACCAGATAAAAATTATGAGTTATAACATTCGGATCTCCCACCCTCCGTCAAAAGGTTGGGATGAGACCGATCTTCCTGCGACCGCAAGGGTAATCAACGAAGCTTATCCGGATTTGGTGGCACTTCAGGAGGTGGATGTATATACGGAGCGATCCGGTATTGATGTTCATCAGGCTAAAGAGCTTGCCAGTCTGACTGGCATGCATTACGCTTTTGCCAAGGCCATCGACCGTTCACAAGGATCCTATGGTGTAGCGGTTTTGAGCCGCTTTCCTATTCTTGAGGCGAAGGGTTACCGGCTGCCGGTTCCGGACAGCACAAAAAATGAGATTCGTGGATTTGCGGTTGTCAGGGTACAGCTCCCCTGTGGTGACGAGATGGTTTTCTGTTCAGCTCATCTGGATCATAAATCGGATGAGATCAGATTGCTGCAAGTGCAAAAGATGAAAGAGATACTAACCCGTTACAGCGGTTATCCAATCATTCTTGGTGCTGACCTGAATATGACTCCGGAGAATCAGGTAATGAATGCCGTGCATCAAACCGTCACCATTGATCGGACAGACTTCCCCCTGACTTTTCCTTCGGATGATCCCCAACGAACGATTGACTACGTTTTATTAAATGACATAGCTCAAAAGAAATTTCATGTGACCGAATACTTCACCATTCCGGAAGCTTACGCCTCCGATCACCTGCCCCTGATGGTTGTGCTAAAGAAAAAATAGAATCGATCTATCTGCCGGCAGCCGATGGTTTGTCCTGGCTCTCTTATTTTACCTGTAATCAGGCGATATTGGTGTAAACTGCCTGGACATCATCATCATTTTCGAGCTTATCAAGCAGCTTCTCAATATCGGCCATCTGCTCTTCGGTGAATTCGACCGGGGAGTTGGGGTATCTTTTCAAGGTTGCTGAAGTTACATTGATTCCCAGTTTTTCAAAGGCTGCCGACATCTCCCCGAAGCTGGTGTAATCACTATATGCATAGTGGTCACCTTCGTTCTCCTCGATCTCTTCCAATCCGGCATCAATTAATTCCAGTTCGAGTTCTTCAATTTCCATATTCGTAGGCATTTCAAACTGGAAAACAGCTTTTCTGGAAAACATAAATTCCAGCGATCCGGTAGTCGATAACTGTCCGTCGTTTTTGCTGAAGTAGCTTTTTATATTGGCTACTGTCCGGGTATGGTTGTCGGTGGCACATTCGACAAAAATCAATACGCCATGAGGGCCTTTGCCTTCGTAATTGATTTCGTCATAGCTCTCCGCATCCTTGCCCGAAGCCCGCTTGATTGCCGCATCAATATTAGCCTTGGGCATATTCTGGGCTTTGGCATTCATAATCGCTGTTCTTAATGTTGCATTGGTATCCGGATCGGGACCACCATCCTTTGCGGCAATGGTAATGGCTTTCCCAAGACGGGGAAATAGTCTCGACATCTTATCCCAACGTTTCTCTTTGGCAGCTCTTCGGTATTCAAATGCTCTTCCCATAATATATCTATTTATTCGGTTCGTTGCTTCATTACTTGATTTTCGGCTCCATCTGTTTGACTGTGCAAAAATGCAAAAAAAAATGATGTAATTATTTTCCTTTGCCAAAAATGAACCCGAACCTGAACCCAAAATGGTTTACACAACGTTTACATAGCATTAATTTTTAATGTAATAAAGTTCGGCAAAGAGGATTTTTTTAGCTTTGATGTTATCTTATATTATCAGATTTGTATAATTAACTGTTTGATAATTAAATGATAGCAAACTAATTTCTTTTGTTGTACCTGAGGGGATTAAATAATTATGATCGCAGAGATACTTCTTTTGGTTCTGGGCTTTGGAATTTTGATCAAAGGGGCCGATTGGCTGGTGGATGGGGGTTCGGCTCTGGCTCGAAAATATCGAGTGTCTGACCTGGCTATCGGTCTGACTATTGTTGCCTTTGGAACCTCTATGCCTGAGTTTGTTGTTAATACGTATGCCTCTTTCCAGGGGCATGCCAATATTGTTTTTGGCAATATTATTGGCAGCAATAACTTTAATCTTTTTATTATTCTGGGGCTTTCAGGATTGATTGCACCTCTTGTTGTTCAGGCAAGTACGGTCTGGAAGGAGATCCCAATCTCTTTGTTTGCCGCCATTATGTTGCTTTTTCTTGCCAATGGATTCTTCGTGGGGAATCCCATCCTTTCCCGTATGGATGGATTTATTCTGGTGATTTTTTTCCTGCTGTTTCTTTTTTACGTTTTCAAACAGATGAGAGCAGATATTCTGCCCATGAATCTGCCCCATAAGAGCTATTCTGTTTGGAAGATTTGGGTTTTTATTTTTGGAGGTCTGGTGTTGTTGGTTTTAGGGGGTCGGTTGGTGGTGATTAATGCGGTAAATATTGCCCGGGATTTTGGCATTAGTGAAACCATTATCGGGTTGACAATCGTAGCCGCCGGAACGTCTCTGCCTGAATTGGCTACTTCCGTCATGGCTGCCATAAGAAAGAATAATGACATCGCCGTAGGAAACATAATCGGATCCAATATTTTTAACATCTTTTTCATTACGGGCGTTAGCTCATTGATAAGACCTCTTGATTTTAACCGGCAATTTAATATCGATCTTATTTTGCTGCTGGGTGGAACCGTTTTGTTATTTCTGACGATGTTTCTGGGTGGAAGAAGGAAATTGGATCGATGGGAGGCGGGAGTTTTATTTTTAATTTATACCGGTTATATGGTTTATATGATCCTTGGCAAATTAAATTAAAAGACGATCTATGATATTAGTTGTATTGCTGAGGGAATATTCAATCATCTTTGGTTTGTGGTGTGGACGTATGATCGTGGCAGCGGCAGTGAATTGTTTATCGATCATTTGTTTTTTCAGGAATTTCCTTGCTCCTTTGCAATGTAAACGAAGGTAAATGGCAGGAGCACGAATAACGATTTATACCGATGGGGCATCCCGGGGAAATCCCGGTCCGGGGGGGTATGGCATTGTGCTGCTTTCGGGGCAGTACAGGAAAGAGATTTCTGAAGGTTATTGGCTTACTACCAACAACAGGATGGAGCTTTTAGCTGTGATTGTGGCGTTGGAAACATTAAAATTTGCCGGAAGTGAGGTTACGGTTTATACCGATTCAAGGTATGTAGTCGATGCGGTGGAGAAGGGTTGGCTGACGGGTTGGGTGAAGAAGGGATTTAAGGGGAAAAAGAATCCCGACCTATGGCAACGGTTTCTTCAGATTTATCCCAAACACCGCGTTAAGTTTGTCTGGGTAAAGGGGCATTCCAATAATCCGCTGAATGAGCGGTGCGATCATTTGGCTGTGGAAGCCTCCATGGGTAAGAATTTGAAGGAAGATACCTGGTATCTTGAAAATTCATAATTCCAGATCACCCGATTCATATTTTTTGAAGAGCATGGCCAGGTGGTCTAACCAGTTACCTAAGCTTGTAATGGCTTGGGTTGTTTCGGGTGAAATCGTTTTTTTCTGCATTTTCAGCAACAGGTATCCATATAGGCCATCGATGGCTGTTCGCACCGGTGTGTTGGTTGTTGGATTTTTGCTGTTTAATTCGGTTACCAGTCCGGCTACTGTTTTAAATATCTGTACATAAGTGAGGTCGACCTCCTGCTCCATCAGGTGAATGTGAAACTCCTCCAGGTCGTTTAACAGGTTCGCCAGAAATTGCAGGTGCCCGGTTTTCTGTTTTCCCTCTTTTTGCATCATAACAACCAGGTTTTCATACCAGCCGGCAATCTCTTTCTCTTCAGATTCCTCTGCCCGGTACTGTTTTACCAGGTGTTCATGAATCAGATTCATGTCAAGGTTAAAGGTGCGGATCAGATCCTCAATCTGATACAGATAGAGTAAATATCCTGCGATGTTCTCATTTCGTTTTTGTTTAGCTACCAGCATTTTTTATTTATTCTTTGATAATCAAGATATCAGTTACTAATTTGTTCGTGTCATGTCATTTATAAAATGACGGAAGATGTCATTGGCAGTCCCGGTATTCCGGGTGAGAAATCTGCCACATTACAAAGAGATTTCTCCTCGGATATTAGTCGAAATGACAAGCATTGTCGAAAGAGATTTCTCCTCGGATACTCATCGAAATGACAGAGCATTGTTGACATGACATTAAAATGTTCCGGTCATATGGTGAGGTTACATATCAAAATATTCGTCCAGGTCGCGTCGATCCTTTTTTGTTGGCCTTCCGCTGCCCCGTTCCCGATACATCCAGGACATCTGTTTTTGTGTTTCTATGATTTCCAGCTCTTCGGGCGGGGTGATGTCTTTTACGCAGTCTGCAGCGATTTTGGCAGACACTCTTTTATCGGTAAGCACCAATACTTTGTAGCTTCTCGTTATGGGAGGCCTTCGCACTTTTACAACATCTCCGGGAGCAACTTCATGAGAAGGTTTAACCGGCAGGTTACCGATGGAAATTCGCCCTTTCCGGCATGCCTCGGCAGCCTGGCTTCTTGTTTTGTATATTCTGACAGCCCAAAGCCACTTGTCGACCCGAACTTTTGATTCCATGTTATCTTTTTTTATTAAAATAGTTCATGGTACGTTCGATTCCAATGGTTCCAAAGCTTTGGATGATTTCGATGCAGGTATCGAACTTTTCGGGGAGTAGCTTCATCTCCGCCTGAGTCCAGGAGCTGAGGACATAATCAACCTGAAATCCGGGATGAAAGTTATCATCAATGCCAAAACGCAACCGCGCATAGTCATCGCGGCCCAGCACCTCTGAAATATTTCGCAGTCCGTTGTGGCCACCGTGACTCCCTTTGGCTTTAAGCCGGAGCCTGCCAAAAGGCAGGGCCAGGTCGTCGACTAACACCAGTAGATTTTCGATGGGTATCTTCTCCTGTTTCAGCCAATAATTGACTGCCCGTCCACTCAGGTTTACGTAAGTTGAGGGCTTTAGCAGAACGAAGGTGCGTCCTTTGAATTTATACTCGGAAGTAAAACCGTACCGATGGTCATTAAAACAAATATTGGACGACTCTGCCAGAGCGTCCAATATTTGAAAACCGATGTTGTGGCGTGTATTTTTATATTCCGGGCCAATATTTCCCAGCCCTGCAATTAAATACTTCACATGCTTCTGTTTTTTATTCTACCTATTCTGTCGCTTCAGGTGTTTCATCAGATGCTCCGGATTCTTCTTCCTCCTCCTCTTCTACGACAGCTCCCGTGGATTTGGCTGCTCTTGTAGAGATAACGCCAACCACCAGGTTCGATTTGTTATCTAAGAACTCCAGGTTATCCCGTTGAAGCTGGCTTACTTTAATGCTGTCGCCAATGCCCAGCTTGGTGACGTCTATTTCGATAGCATCCGGCAGGTTTTCTGCCAAGGCTTTTACGCGAAGTTTTCTCAGGTTCATCTTCAGTTTTCCACCTGCTTTTATGCCTTTGGCTAATCCGGTAACCTTAACAGGAACTCCAATTTTTACCGGCTTGTCTGATTCGATATCCAGGAAGTCAATGTGCAGCATCTCTTCTTCTACGGAATGCCACTGGATATCCTGAATCATGGCTTTGTGAACCTGCCCGTCAATGGTCAGATCGATCAGGTAAACATTGGGGGTGTAAACCAGGGGTCTGAGTTCACTAAATGGAACGGTAAAGTGAATCAGCTTCTCTTTACCATACAATACGGCAGGAACCAGCTCTTCTTTGCGCAATCTTTTCGCATCTTTTTTGCCGAGGTTCTCTCTTAAGTGTCCCTCGATTTTCAATGATTTCATTTGTTAAAATTTACGTTAATAATTATGGTACTCAGTCCTTTTCGCTTCAGGCGAAACAAACAGCATGCATAATTATAAGTGTGTATGATAACTTTTTTAAAAACCCGGTAACCTTGACGTATGGTTAACAAGCGTCATATCTGTCAGTTACACACTTAAAATGCTCCTGTAGACGGAAAAAGCGGTGCAAAGATAAGAATTAGCGGTAATATAATGAACTTATTGATTGATTTTTATATACTCTCCGGATGGCTTCTCCCAGGGCATCGGCAGTGGAAAGGTATTTAATTTTGCTGCTTTCTGTTTTGGGTTCCAGCGAATCGGTAAAGTAAACCTCTTCGAGGGCTGATCGTTCGATGCGTTCAACGGCGGGACCAGAGAGTACTCCATGGGCAGCAAAGGCTCTGACGCTATTAGCTCCCTCTTTTTTCATCAGGTTGGCGGCCTTGGTTATGGTTCCGGCGGTATCAATCATATCGTCAACAATAATGACATCTCTTCCGCGGACATCTCCGATCACGGTCATGCTGTTTACCTCATTGGCTTTAGCCCTGGTTTTGTGACAGATCACCATATCGGCCTCCAGCATCCGTGCATAGGTATTGGCTCGTTTGGTTCCTCCCACATCGGGCGATGCAATGGTGATCTTTTCAAGGCCCATTTTTCCGATAAACGGAATGAAGAGGGCAGAGGCAAACAGATGATCGACCGGCACATCAAAAAATCCCTGAATCTGGTCGGCATGTAAATCCATGGTAATCACCCGGTCGATTCCGGCGGCTGAAAGGAGATCGGCTATCAGCTTCGCACCGATCGATACGCGGGGTTTATCTTTGCGATCTTGCCGGGCAAAGCCAAAATAGGGAATTACGGCGACTACATGAGAGGCACTTGCCCGTTTCGCTGCGTCAACCATTAAAAGCAATTCCAGCAAATTTTCTGCCGGAGGCGGTGTTGATTGCACAATGAATATGTGAGATCCGCGGATGGTCTCTTCATAGCATGGCTCAAATTCACCATCGGCGAAGACCGGGCAAGAGGACTGCCCCAAGTCCAGATCCAGGCTGTCACAAATCTTCTTTGCCAGGTGCTGGGACGCCCGTCCGGAGAAAATCTTTAAAGGATGATTTTTACTTCCCATAGATATTATGTTTTCGTTTGGTAAAAATTCTAATGTTGATTCATCGCCCCATCTTTTTTGATGAAAAAGTTCATTAAAACGTTTTTTTTTGATCACTGTTTTTTAATTGTTTGATTTATACTGTGTATGTACTCCAATAATTCATTGCGCCCTTCACCGGTTGTTGCAGAGGAGGTAAACATCGGTGGCAGCTCCTCCCAGGCCTCTTCCAGCGTTTCCCGGTATTTTCCCAGGTTGGTATGTAACTCTTCCGGTTTTAGCTTATCTGTTTTAGTGAAAACAATGGCAAACGGAATTTGATTGATTCCCAGCCACTCCATAAATTCCAAATCAATTTTTTGAGGTTCATGACGTGCATCGATCAACACAAAGAGTGCACAGAGATTTTCTCTTTTAATAATATATTTACGAATGAACTTTTCCCATTTAACTCGTTCCTGCCTGGCAATTTTTGCATATCCGTAGCCGGGGAGATCAACTAAATACCACTCCTCATCGATAAGAAAATGGTTGATTAGCCTCGTTTTCCCCGGTTTCCCCGAGGTTTTAGCCAGCGATTTCCGGTTGGTCAGCCGATTAATCAAGGATGATTTACCAACGTTTGACCTGCCGATAAAGGCATATTCAGGTTTGTCGGGTCGCGGACATTTGTCCGGACTGCTATTGCTCATTATAAATCGGGCTTCCTTAATATCCATACCGGATGTTTTTCGCGGGGTAAAATTGATAAAAAAAAATTAAACGGCTGATATAAATTGGTTATTTAATATAAACTTCGAGTACTTCAGCGCTGTCTGTTGTGGGAATTAGCGTAAAGGTTTCCAGTGCTGCCGGAATCAAAATTGTCTCTCCTTTGTGCACGGGTTCTATCCCCTGTTCATACTCAATTTGAAATGCACCATCGAGGCACATATATACAATAAATGAATCGAGCCGATGGTAATCTTTCTCTATTGGCTCTGAGAAACGGAGCAGGTTCGTTGTAAAATAGGGGCAACTGACAATCTCCGTGGATTGATTCATCTTTGCCATGTAAGGGGTTTTATAGTCAGGTGCATAGTCGAAATGGATAGCACCGAGTGCCAGCTCTGTGTGTAATTCTCTTGGTTTGCCACCATCGTCAACACGGTCGTAATCATAAATACGGTATGTGACATCAGAGGTCTGCTGAATTTCAGCTAACAACACTCCTTTGCCTATGGCATGGACGCGACCGGCCGGAATGAAAAAGACATCACCAGCCTTAACCTCCTCAAAACGAAGAATTTCAGTGATTTTTCCCGATTGGAGGCAGTGCTGATACTCCTGACTGGTCACCGGGGTGCTAAACCCTGCATTGATCAACGCCCCCGGCTCAGCATGGATCACATACCACATTTCGGTTTTGCCATAGGCAAAATGCCTTTTTTTTGCCAGGACATCGTCGGGATGAACCTGGATGGAGAGATCCTCATTGGCATCGATGAATTTGAATAGCAGGGGAAATTCAGCGCCAAACGTATCGTAAATCTTTTCTCCTACCAAGTCTCCCATGTAAATCTCTGCCAATTCGGTCAGATTATTTCCCGACAAAAAGCCATTGGAAACCACTGAAACCATACCCTCTACGGCAGAGAGTTCCCAGCTCTCACCACATCGGGAGAGCGAATGACTGTTTTTGCCAAGAATATTAATTAAACGGGACCCTCCCCATATTTTATCAAGGATAATGGGTTTAAATTTGAGTGGATAGAGTCCTTGCATCTGAATTACTTTAATTTAATGTGTTGTGCAAATCCGACAGACAATCATTTCGGTAAAAAAAGGGGTTTGGTTTATCAACTCCCCATGAATTTTTGTACTTTCGTTTTCAACAGCGAAAATAACCTTTTCCTGCCTCTAATGGAAGTAAAAGTTTAAAATTCAGTTATTATTTACAATAATCTAAACAGAAACATGTTAATCATAGGGATTGCCGGAGGAACCGGTTCGGGAAAAACTACGGTGGTAAGGAAGATTGCCGAACAGTTTTCTGACGACGAAGTAGTTTTGCTTTCGCAGGATTCATATTATTATGACAATGGGCATCTGAGCCTTGAAGAGCGCAGGTCAAAAAATTTTGATCACCCCGATTCCGTTGAGTTTGACCTGTTAATTGCCCATGTTAAAAAATTGATCGCAGGCGAGCCGGTCGATGAACCGGTTTACTCCTTTATTACCTGTCTCCGCCAGCCCGAAAGCAGGCGGGTTGAGCCTCGTGAGGTCCTGATAGTCGAAGGAATTTTATGCCTGGCTAATAAAGAGCTTCGTGATTTGATGGATATTAAGGTGTATGTTGATTGCGATTCCGACCTGCGGCTCTCCAGAGTGATCCGTCGCGATATCAACGAGCGGGGGAGAAATATCAATCAGGTGTTAGACCGGTACGAGAAGACCGTTCGACCCAGCCATCTTCAGTTTATTGAACCTACCAAAAATTTTGCCGACATTATAATTCCGCAAGGGGGAATGAATCAGGTAGCAATCAATATTTTAACAAACCATATCAATCATACGTTAAAACCATAACAGATGCTTCGCAGTTTAAGTATTGAAGATGTTCTTTTTATTGATATTGAAACGATTCCAATTGCACCGGAATACAATGGGTTGAATGAAAAGTGGAAGCAGTTGTGGGAACATAAGATTCAAAATCAGATTAATGCCGATGAACCGGCTGAGGTGTTGTATGACCGGGCCGGGATCTATGCTGAATTTGGCCGGATCATATGCATATCAGCAGGGTATGTATGGCAAAAGAATGGAGAATATTTTTTTCGCGTGAAATCTTTCTTCGACGATGATGAGAAGATCCTTATTAAAAACTTTTTTTTAGCATTGGATGCCTTTTCACAGCGAGGGAAGCGGAGGCTTTGCGCTCATAATGGTCAGGAGTTTGATTTTCCTTATATCTCTCGCAGGGCTCTGGTAAATAATCTGACACTGCCAAAAATGCTGGATATATCCGGATCCAAACCATGGGAGATCAAAGATCAGCTGATTGATACCCTTCAATTATGGAAGTTTGGTGAATACAAACATTATACCTCCTTGTCCCTGCTTTGCGAACTGTTCAATATCCCCACTCCGAAAGACGATATTGATGGCAGTCAGGTTGCCCGGATATATTGGGAGGAGAAAGATCTGACAAGAATTGTCAGGTATTGTGAAAAGGATACGTTAGCCGTTGCGAATCTGTTGCTGAAGTATAAGGGAGATAAAATTATTCCGATTGAAAACATGGAGGTTGTTTAGCCGGGGGGAGCTTGCGGTTACCGTTTCATCATGCGGTCAATCTCCCGTTTTGTCTCTTTTTGCTTCAGGGTTTCGCGCTTGTCGTAACTCTTTTTTCCACGGGCCAGGGCAATCTCCAGCTTAGCCAATCCCCGGTCGTTGACAAAGAGCCGGGTGGGAACAAGGGTCAGTCCCGATTCTTTCAGTTTGCGTTCCAGCTTCTGTAACTCCCGTTTTGTCAACAGCAATTTGCGGTCGCGTTTTGCGGGATGGTTATTGCATGTTCCCAGCTCATATTCCGATATATGAATGTTTTTGGCGTATAGCTCTCCGCTATAAAACTGGCAGTATGCATCGGACAGGTTCACTTTGCCGCTTCGAATCGATTTGATCTCTGTGCCGGCAAGCTGCATTCCGGCAATCAGTTTCTCTATCAGTTCATACTCGAATGAAGCCTTTCGGTTTTTTATATTTATATCTCCTTTGGGATGTACCATGTTGTATTATGAATAGATCATCTTTTTCGGTGAAATCATTAAAATTTCGATGCAAATGTACGATTTTATCTGAGTTCGGGAAAGAGCCATTTTCAGGTACATGATGGTGATAAAGTTAACTTGTGCATTGGCTGGCAATGACAACTGCCGGTTTTGACATCACCTCATTATGCCCTATGAAAAATTGGCTGAACGATCGTAATGACAATATTTCTCTATGGATTAAATTCCTGGCATTATTTTTATACGTTTGTCAGGAAAGTATTTTGTGTGTTGGGATTTAGATGAAGTTTTTACTTTTACCATGTGATGCATCGGATTTTTTTTCTTTTTTTGTTTTGCCTGGTTTCTTTCGTGACTTCAGCTCAGGGGGTTGAGGTGCAGGCTAATTATAACAGCGTTGGTGACGTTGATTTTGTCGCTTACAACAATACTCCGGCGCCAATCTATCTCAATATTGATTTTGCGGATCTTGAGAATACCACTTTTTTAGAGGAATTACCTTATATGAAGATGATTGCACCGGGTTTCAATACGCTGTTTACCTTGTATCGCGATCCGGATGCCGGCTTACCGCGCTTTAATTATCAGATCAGAACGTTTCGCTCCAATCCTATGGCTTTACCTGATCTTGAATTTCCATACCTGATTCCATTTACTCCCGGAAAGCGTGTCTCTCTGTTCGATGTTAAGGAATTGCTGGGATTCTGGGGTTCCAAAGAGCCGGCTTCATGGAATGCTACCGGCTTTGTTGCTGAGCCAGGAGAAGCTCTCTGTTTTGCCAGGACCGGCATCATCGTAGAGATTGCCGGTGAGAAGAGAACCAGTGATCCGCAATTATGGTATCATACCTGGAACCATGCGGTCACCGTACTTCAAGCCGATGGTACCTTACTATGCTACCGGAATGTTGTTGCGGATTCGAAATTAAAGGCCGGGATGCGGGTTGTTGCCGGTCAGTCTTTAGGTACGGTTACCCCGGGAGCAGACGAACTGATCCTTCTGATTTTCCAGCACAACTTTTCCGATCCCGGATTGCGCTTTGTCATTCCCCAATTTGTGATCGATGAGAAGACCACGGGAGTACTGCTGACGTCCCAGCACTATACGGTGACGCATCCCAACGAGGTCCGTGGACGAGAGATGACCAATAAGGAGAAGCGTCGTAAGTTAAAATAGAAGTGTTGTGATGGTGTTTTTAAGAGGTTAGGAGGCCGTGCCCCGGTTGTTCAGTGGCAGGGAAGCCGAATATTGGTGTTTTTACAGTCAAGGCAGAGGCCATTTATTGCACCATAGGCGTTTCGATCGGCCTTCGGTTTTTCCAACGCTTGTGAGACCAGAGGTAGTATTCGGGCTTCTCCTGAATCACCTCTTCCATCCGCCGGATATAGGCCTTCATGATCTCTTTTTCACTCCATTCTGCCGGATTTTCCACCAGCAGTTCAAACGTAGTTTCGTAATGTCCTCTCGATTTCTTAAGGGTATGCTGAAAGATCACCGGAAAGTTGAATCGTTTCGAAATGGCTGCCGGCCCCGGGTAGAACATCGTCTCCTGGTTTAAAAACCGGATCCAGAACTTGTGAAAAAAGGGAGGCGTCTGATCTCCGGCCAGCCAAACCAATACCGGCTCTTTTATCTCCTGCGCTTTAAACAGGCGCCGCAGCAGTTGTGCATTGGGAACCATCTCCGCACCAAACCGTGCCCGGGTGGCATTCATGTAGCTGTCGAATGTCTTGTCGTACAAGGGTTTGTAAACGGCTAAAACGTTGTGACTTAATTGGCTGGCTATGTATGTTCCCCACTCCCAGTTGTTGTAATGCATGGTAAGCACAACCACACTTCTCCCTTCACTGAAATAATATTCCAGTAACTCCTTATTTGTAACCAACATTCTGTTTCGAAAAGCAGGGGCTTTCATCATGGCCATTTTGGTGATTTCAACGACCAGATCGCTAAAGTGCCTGAAAAACCGTTCTGCGATCTTTTTAATATCATTGTCTTTTTTGTCAGGAAATGCATTTTTCAGGTTTTCAAGGACGACCTTCCGGCGGTACAATCCAAAAACATTGAGTAACAAGAAGATGATGTCGGACAGAAGGTAAAGAAGAGGAAATGGTAATTTCCCCAGCCACTTCAGCAGGGTCACTCCGGCAACAGAAGAGAATTTTTGACTCATATTCACCGCATGATTGAAGCCATAAAGCTACATTTTTTCATCTGTAATGAGGTTAAAATTGTTTATTCCTTTATATCTTCGGCATATTTTGTGCAGTTGCCCGTTTTTCGGAAGATGGAATTTGCCTGATCCGGTATTCGATGGTTTTCGTACATAAATTTATAATAAATGGAATGTCCGTATGGTAAATAATGCGGACCGGAAGAAAAATTAAGAATATGAAACGATTTAGCCTGCTTTTGTTGATTTTAGTTTCCGGGAATCTCTATTCCCAACCGCTGATTGTTGCTCACCGGGGTGCCTCCTATCTGGCCCCGGAAAACACGGTGGCCTCTGCTAATCTGGCCTGGGAGCTGGGCGCCGATGCGGTAGAGATTGACGTGTACCGAACGTTTGATCACCGGATAATGGTTATTCACGATCAGACTACCCGCCGGGTGTCTGCAGGAGCTCAAAACCTGGAGATTGCCGGTTCATTTTCTGCCGACCTGCGGGCGATTGATGTAGGAGCCTGGAAGGATGCCAGGTATCGTGGAGAGAAGATCCCCTTTCTTTCGGAGATCATTGCCACCGTTCCGGAAGGGAAACGATTGGTGGTGGAAATAAAAGCAGGGAAAGAGATTCTGCCTGATCTTCAAAAAGAGTTTGAGTCTTGTGGTAAACTCGATCAGGCCCTTTTTATCAGTTTTGGATGGGAGACAATTCTGGAGGCTAAAAAGAGATTCCCGGAGAACCGTTGTTACTGGCTAAGCTCCTCGAAACAGGCAGTTACAGAACGGATGGAACTTGCTGCACAGCATGGGCTCGACGGGGTGAACCTGAGTCATAAAATTATTGACAAAGAGGTTGTTGAAATGGCCCGTAACCATGGGTTGGAGGTATTGGCGTGGACGGTGAACGATCCGGAGATTGCAAAAACAATGATTGAGCTGGGCGTTAGTGCTATCACTACCGATCGGCCCGCATGGTTGAGGGATGCTTTGAAGAAAAATTGATTATCGACCGAAGTGATAAAATATTGACATGAAACTGTTTACTACCCGGCAGATAGCAGGTATCGATGACTATACCATTGAACATGAGCCGGTATTGGATATTGATTTGATGGAACGGGCTGCGCTGCAGATCACCAACTGGATTATCCGGCACTTCGATGCCGGTCATCGATTTCTCTTTTTTGCCGGACCGGGAAATAACGGAGGCGATGCCCTGGCTGTTGCGCGCCAGTTGGCTGATCTTGACTACTATTGTGAGGTTTGGCTGTTGCCTTTGGGGCATGAGCTTCAGGGGTCACCGGCGATCAACCGGCAGCGTCTGATCGATCAGGGGCGTGTGCAACTTCATGAGATACGGTCTATCAGCGATTTTCCAGGGAGCCATCCCGGCGATGTTTTGGTTGACGGGTTGTTCGGTTCGGGGCTGTCACGGCCATTGGAAGGTGTTCCGGCTGCGGTGGTAAAAGAGATAAACCTTCTTTCCAACAAGGTGATAGCCATCGATATTCCCAGTGGGCTGATGGGGGAAGATAACGCCGGAGGGGATCCTGAACATCGAATTAAGGCCGATGTGACACTGACCCTGCAGTTTCCGAAGATCAGCTTTTTATTTCCTGAAAATGAGGTCTATACCGGGCGATGGGAGGTGTTGCCCATCGGCCTTCATCCCGAAGCGATCGATCAGACCTCGACCTCTTTTCATTTGACAGACCGGGGCACAGTTCAGGGAATGTTTCCGCCACGCAGGCACTTCGCGCATAAAGGGGATTTTGGTCATGCGCTGCTGATTGCCGGCAGCTATGGAAAGATGGGCGCGGCCGTGTTGGCCTCCCGCGCCTGCCTTCGATCGGGTGTGGGCCTGTTAACGGCTCATGTGCCCCGATCAGGCTTTCAGATTCTTCAAACGGCGGTACCCGAAGCGATGGCGACCATTGACCCAAGTGACCATTGGTTTACTTCCTTTTCAGACCTGAAGGCTTTCAATGCAATTGGTGCCGGTCCGGGATTGGGCATGAATAGCGATACACACCATGCATTGCATCGCCTGATCGAAGCGTGCCGGGTGCCCATGGTTTTGGATGCCGATGCGCTCAATATTCTGGCAGAGCATCCCGAATGGATGAGGCAACTTCCACCAAACTCCATATTGACACCTCACCCGGGGGAGTTTCGGCGATTAGCCGGTGATTCTCCCGACTCGTGGAGCCGGATTCATAAGCAACGACAATTAGCGGTTGAGTACCAAATTACGATTGTGCTGAAAGGTGCGCATACCTCCGTTGCGTTGCCCGATGGAACCCTTTGGTTTAACGCCACCGGAAATCCGGGAATGGCAACGGCCGGCAGCGGTGATACACTGACGGGAATCATTCTTGGACTGCTGGCCCGGGGCTTTTCGTCCGGTCAGGCTGCCCTTGCCGGTGTCTGGATCCATGGGCGTGCCGGCGACCTGGCAGCCAACGAAAAATCGGAAGAGGCATTGATCGCAGGCGATATTGCCGATGCTTTAGGAATGGCATTCCTGGAACTTAATCCGGTTTCCTATGGAGATACCATATAAAAATTCTATTTTTAGACCATAAAATTTGATACGATATGCGAGTAGTTATCTATGTTATACTGTTTTCATTGGCTATTCCAGCCTTTGGACAGAGAAAACCAAAAACGGAGGATGAATTGATTCCGGTTGTCAATGATGGCATCGTTTATGCATTGCCCCGCACGGGTTTGCGTGTGAGTGTGAAAGCGATCAGGGAAGCATTTGAGCCCGGACCCTATGCAACTTATGCCGAGCCGTTGCTTGGCATCACCGGAGCTGAAACCCGTCCCTCGGTGCGTTGGAGAATAGTCGATGTATCTTTAAAGCCGACATCCGAACCCGATCCAGGCCAGGTCTATAAAGCGATGGGGCCGGTTGCCTTTATGGTGAACCTGACTTCCGACGGACGCCTGGCTGGTGTGAACTCGGATCGGGAGGGAAAGAGAGGCTTTCCACTTGCGACCGATACCTACCTGAAAAGAGAGCCGGTTAAGAATCATCATTTCTTCTCCCGGTTTAACGACTCGCCCATGCTTGTGCCCGGAGACTCAACCAATAATTTCAGACCTGCCCGGATCAGCGTTGAAAGGAAGGCCGGGGAAGCTGCCGGGCGGATTTTAGAATGCAGACAATCAAGGTTTCATATGGCGGCCGGACTGATGGATGAGTTCCATCCCGATGGCGAAGCTTATAAGGTTAGTCTGAAGGAACTGGAATCAATGGAAAAGGGATACCTTTCCCTTTTTACCGGACATACAACCCATCATTCTGAGACTTTTCACTTTTATTATGTTCCGGAGAAAGCTTCCGACCGGGGAGAGGTTGTGTTCCGCTTTTCGGAAGAAAACGGCGTTTTGCCTGCCTCCGATCTGTCGGGGAAACCGGTTACCTTAAAGGTTGAACCCGGAAAAGAGTTAAACGCCCGGTATGCCGAACTGGCTCCTTCCAAAGATCCCGCTTCGGGCAGTGCCGGTATCTATTATCGGTTGCCGGCAATGACCCGGGTGAGCATTTTGTATGAACTTAATGTGATTGCCGAATCACAGATGCCAATGGCTCAGTTTGGTCAAACAGCCCCAATCCCGAATGAGCTGTTAACGGGTGAATATGCCATTGAAATTCACCCCGAAACCGGCGCTGTAGCCTCGGTGGTCAAAAAATAGAGTTCTACTGATGATGGCGCCGCAATAAATTACAATGGGCCAAAATTGTTGTTCATAATAATCTTTATTTTTTATACATTTGAACGAAATTCAATTGTATAAACCATAAAATGAACAGCGTGAAACGGAGTATCAAAGATTCACCGGCCATTCGTTGGCTGGTATTGGTCCTGGTGAGCGGACTGATGTTTTCTACCTATTACTTCCAGGACTTTTTCTCTCCACTGCGTGATCTGATGGAGACCGATCTGGGCATTAACAGCGAAGAGTTTGGACGTGTTATCGGCCTGACGACCATTGCCAACATGTTTGGGATGATCATTATTGGCGGTATTATTCTTGACAAATGGGGGATCCGCCTTGCCGGACTTGTTTTTGGCGGTCTGGCCACTCTGGGAGCAACCATTACGGCTTTGGCATCGATGGGCTATTTTGGTGACGATAAGTCAACGGTACTTACCGGGCTTATTATTGGTCGCATTCTTTTTGGTTCCGGATTGGAAGTTGTTTGCGTGGTTGTTACCCGCACCATTGTGAAGTGGTTCAAGGGGTATGAGCTGGCGCTTGCGATGGCGATCAACATGGGTTTTGGCCGGTTGGGATCGGCGCTGGCAATAGCCATATCGCTCGATATTGCCGGAACAACGGTAGCGCCTGCCGTAGTTTTTGCTGCGGCGCTCATCGGGTTGTCACTGATTCTTTTTGTGGTCTATTTCTTCTTCGACATTCGCTTAGACAAGCAACTGAAGGCGGCTAAACAAGAGCAGTTGGTAGTAGACGGTATCGCTTCTGTGGCTGGAACGGCGCAAGCAAAGAGCGAGGCTGCCGATGAAGATTTTCGGTTCTCCGATCTGGTCAAGTTGATAACAAACAAATCGTTTATCTATATTGCTCTGCTTTGCGTTGCATTTTATTCTGCGGTGTTCCCCTTCATTCAATATGCGCCCGACCTGCTGGTTAATAAGTTTGGATTCAGCTATGCACTACCCGATGAAGCAGCAGTAAGGGCTTTTGGCAGTGAAGCTTTGGGAAGCTCGTTGGTTTTTATCGTCATCTTTATCTTTGCACTTTCTGTAACTCTTATTCCGAACAATCTGAAGGAGAGACGGGATAAACGATTATCGGTGGTCATTATTGTCGGCGTCTTTGCACTCATTGTTTTATTAGTGCGTGATAAATTGGGACTTTGGTTGGTGAACGGACCAAAAACAGCATCGCTGATACCCCTGGGTACCATCATTTTTACGCCTATTTTCGGAAGTTATGTTGACCGAAAAGGGAGAGCG
>CAZILU010000053.1:0-19306 GCA_964540165.1 uncultured Mariniphaga sp. | reverse complement strand
CGGGCAAAAAAGAGTATCCGTTCGTCATTATCAGAAAACTCTTCACCTTTAGAATTTGCATAGACCTGTTTCCGAAGAAAATAATCCTCATTGTCGATAAAATATACCTGCATTCGGGCAGCCTGAATAGAAGCCACCTTAATGATCAGCGGGTGATCGGTATCTTCAATAACCAGATTCATACCCGACAAACGAATCACTTCGTGAAGTTGATTTCGGCGTTCGTTCACACAACCATACCGGGGCATAAATGTACGAATCTCCCTTCCCTTTTCCTGGACACCCTGGGGCAGGTATCTGGCAATTTCCGACATTTCACTTTCGGGTAAATAAGGTGTTATTTCCTGAGAAATATAAAGGATCTTTTTCTTTTCCATTGACCTGTAAGCGCGGTTAATAACAGAGTGCAAAGGTAATAAAAATATCATGAATATTCAATTTTAGTCATTTCCATTGTGTTAAGCCATACATAACAATCGCCCGGAAGAGAAATTTTCATCATTGTTTTTATTTACTTTGTCCGCAAAATGAAACAGTATGGTTTTAACAACGACAATTGGCGATTTAAATGCCTGCCTTAACGAACTGAAGCTCACAGGTTCTATTGGCTTTGTCCCTACGATGGGGGCCTTACACCCGGGACATATGGCATTGGTTCAACAGGCTGATTCTGAAAACCAGCGGGTTGTTGTCAGCATATTTGTAAATCCGACTCAGTTTAACGATTCTGAAGATCTAAAACGCTACCCAAGAACCCTGGATTCGGATCTGATGAAGTTAAAAAGTACGGGTTGTGATATTGTTTTCGCCCCTGCAGTGGATGAGATCTATCCGGAACCCGATCGCCGTCAGTTCGACTTTGGAGCACTCGATAAAGTGATGGAGGGGAAATATCGCCTCGGGCACTTTAATGGTGTAGCCCAGGTAGTTAGCAGGTTATTTGAAATAATCCACCCAGATAAAGCATATTTTGGGCTCAAAGATTTTCAACAATTAGCCATTGTAAAGAGAATGACTGCGATGCTGAACCTGCCGGTTGAGATTATCGCCTGTCCAACCATTCGGGAATCAGACGGACTGGCAATGAGCTCCCGCAATCAGCTTCTCACCAATGAAGAGAGAATTGAAGCGGCACATATTTACAAAACATTAACACTGGCTGCGAAACAGAAAACGACAAAAAACGTATTCAATCTGAAAGAATGGGTAATCGATGAAATCAACAAAAGTCCAATGTTAACTGTTGAATATTTCGAAATCGTGGATAGTGAAAATCTTAATCCCATAACGACCTGGAACGATACAAAAAAATCAACCGGATGCATTGCTGTTTTTTGCGGTAACATTAGGTTGATCGACAATATAAATTTTTATTAACTTGAATATTTAGTTTTTACACAAAATAGCTTCCTATGTACATCGAAATCTTCAAATCGAAAATTCACAACGTCACTGTTACCGAAGCAAATCTTCTTTATATCGGAAGCATCACCATCGATGAAGACTTGATGGATGCTGCTAATCTTATTGAAAATGAAAAAGTTCAGGTTGTAAATGTCAATAATGGTGAGCGTCTCGAAACCTATGTGATCAAAGGAAAAAGAGGCTCTGGCATCATCTGCCTGAACGGACCTGCAGCCAGGAAGGCAGTTGTTGGTGACGTAGTTATTATTATCTCTTATGCTACCATCGATTTTGAAGAGGCAAAATCATTCCGGCCAACCATCATCTTTCCCGATACAAAAACCAACCAGTTGATCTGATCAAATAAATTTTTCACGTTTCTGAAGGTTATAAAGACCATAGAGCATAAATACTAAAATCCCTGTACCTAAGAATATTCGATTTTTTACAATCAGGCTTTGCCAAAACAGTTCGTTGAAGTTAGTGGGTATTTGAAAAGGATTTAAAAATACATTCCACATGGTTCGCTCAATGGGCTCCATCAGTATAAGCAGGGCAACACCAATCAAAACCATCAATACGGCTGTCCCATTTCCATTTTTCACAACCGTAGAGAACATAAAGGCCATAGATCCCAAAAAAATGATCGGATACATCAACTGATAAGCCATCTCTAAAATATCAATCCGGTAAAAAGTGATGGAAGCAATTGCCAGAAACAGGACCACAACCAAAAAAATAAGCACGTAAATCATTAATAACCGGATCATCCATACCTTATATCTGTAATTGGGTATGCCAAACAGAATTTCCAGCATTCGGGCATCATCATCGCTTTGAATCCCAAAAACCGAAGGGTAAAATATCAGCAGGATTCCCGGAAAAATCATCAATCGATATACGGTTCCGTCGGTTATTGGTTGGCCGTTCCAAACCGTTTGAATGGCAAAAAACAGGAAAAAGAGTAATGCCGCCAACAAGAACCAGACAAATCTACCCGAAAAGATAATTTTCATATTGTACCGGATCATTCGAATCTGATTCAAAAAAAAGTTTTTTATATCGTATTTACGAATCATAGTATCGTTTTTTTTGCAAAGTCTTTCAACAGACATAAATAGGCATCCTCCAGATGAGGTGAAACATTGATGGCATCATCCGAAGGTTTCACTTTCGACAACAACCGGATTTTAATGTTCTCCCCATCGCGCATGTGATGTATGATCAGGCTCTTATTTTCAAATGAATCAAAAGTTTTGGCAGGGATGGTCATTTGCCATACAAATCCTTCACCCATCTTCACCATATCCACCGGCGTTCCGAAATATTTTAAATCGCCCCGGTTAATAACAGCCACCTGGTTGCAAGAACTGGATATATCTTCAATAATATGGGTTGAAAAAATGACAATTCGTTCGCGACTTAATTCAACCAATAAATTTCTGAACCGGATCCTTTCCCTTGGATCCAGTCCGGCCGTTGGCTCATCTACGACCAATATCCGTGGAAGATTTAACAGAATTTGAGCAATTCCGATTCGCTGTTTCATCCCGCCGGAAAAAGAGCCGATTTTATCGTCTCTTCTTTCATACATATGAACACTCTTCAGCACATAGGTTAACCGCTCTTTTCTTAGGGCAATATCTGAAATACCTTTCAAAATTGATTGATAATCAAGAAATTCCCATGCTGTCATATTTTCATACGTTCCAAAGGCCTGTGGCAGGTATCCGATTAATCCCTGCAACTCCTCCCGGTGTTTCTGAGTGTCGAGGCCATTAATCCAGATTTTCCCATAACTCTGTTCCAGGATCCCGCAAATAATACGCATCATCGTTGACTTGCCGGCGCCATTGGGTCCCAACAACCCAAACATTCCTGTCTTAATTTCCAGCGATACACCATTCAGCGCCCTGAAAGGGATGTTTCTTTTTCCAATGACAGGAATCTGTTTCACCAGCGTAAAATACCACCGGCGTAAACTACTGAAGCGTCCTTCAATTCTTGCAATATTCAATTTTTTTCGATGGATATAATCACCCGATGAATAGATCACCAGCGACAAATACCAAATTACTCCGGTAAAAACCACCATTCCGGGATTATTCCATCGCTTAAAAAACAGATATAAAAAAATAGCCGGAACAACCCAGATAATAACCTGCTTTATCCCATTGGCAAGCTTCAGCCAGATCCCGGCAGAGCTTTTCCCGTAACGGTTTTTCATCACCTGTTCAACCGGGACAAACAAAAGAAACAGGAAGAAATAGATACCATGAGATAACAACCACATCCAGAAGTTACTCTTCAGATAAAAAAACGTAAAGTGGACAAGAAAAATAAACAGGGGAATTTGCCATACAAGATCATAAAAGTGATGCCGTTTGGTGTAATCTTTTAGCAATCCGGCCCGTTCTCTGATTTTTATGCCTGCCTTCCATTCGCGCACAAACCGGCTGTCACGTTCATATACCTTTACCAGCTTGCGTACAACAATTCTGATCGGTTCATCTTTATCGATGACACTGGAACTGGCCTGTTTCAGGCTGGTAAGTATAAAAGCCATAATGCCGGGAATCAGAATAACAATCATCATAAAACCTAATAATTGCCAGATGAAAGAGTCCACCTCAAGGTAAATATAGAGCGTTCCCAGAATAAAAAGTATCAATTGCAACCATTTTAATCCCCAGTGAAGCGACCTGATCCAATGAATCGCATTCTCAAGTCCAAAATAGAGTGTTGGAACAAAAATTAAAGTCAGCAGAGTACTCACCGTAAGACCACCGATTACCGTTATGGCAAAAGGGGCACCAATAGCCCCGACATACTCCGATTGCCCTAAGGCTAAAGGCATCATCGCAACAATCGTTGTAATGGCAGTAATCAGAATGGGGCGCACCCGTGAGAGCCCTGCCGTCATTAATGCCCTTGACTTACGAAAACCTCTCTTTCTGAGAATATTGGTAAAATCGATCAGAATGATGCCGTTATTAACAACCACGCCCAGAAGAATGAGAAAGCCGGTCAGGGTATTGGCATTAAACAGGCTGTTTCCAGTAAAAATCAGTGCCAAAAACGATCCGATTGCTGCTAATGGAACAGAAAACATCAAAACCAAAGGCGTTGTTAACGACTCAAAAACGGAGGCAAGGATCATCAGGATTAATATAAAAGCAGCTGCAATCAGAAAATAAAATTCTGAAAACTGATCCTCCTGATGGATCACCTCAATGGCAATACCGGTTGGCATTTTATAACTGCCAACCACCTGGTCAATCTCCAAACGGTAAGCTTCAAGCAGATCTTTTGACTGCTCGGCTTCCGCTGCAAACCGGTAAAAGATCTCAATCTGTTTCTCCTGGTTCACACGTCGTATCCGGGAAGTTCCATCGGCATATACCAGTTGGGCCAGATCCTGCAGCTCAAAGGATCCACCCTGGGAATCATCTATCGATAACCGCTTCAAATCTTCAAAGCTCTTCTCCCGTTGCTCCTCTTCTTCAGCCTTAAGCTCCTTAATGACAATTTCATACGATTCAACACCCTGCTTAAAATTTACCCCGGAGGTAAATTCTCTGGTAAACGAGCCCAGTTCACTGGCAATATTGTTCAATGTAATCCCGGTTTCGGTAAGTAACAACGGATTAAAATAGAGATGCACTTCAGGCCGATTACTGGCGACACTGATGTTTACATTTCGAATCGACTCCAGATCTTCAATGTAATATTGCAGATCTTCTGCCACGCGCTTCATCAACTCAAAATCTTCTCCTTTAATAACGACACGTTCCCGGTTGGTGCCTATACCTAAAAACCGTCCAAAATTCTCCATCCCCGACCTGCTACTGCTTCCTCCGCCAAAGCGGGCACTGGAAGCAGAAGCTGTCAGACTTACCTCAGCCTGTGTAATCGTATTGATCAACCCTTCCACCTCTGACTTAATCTCAGCCATCGAACGATTGTTAATTTTCTCGTAATCTTCCTGTAAAACAACCGTTATGATCGCATCTTCCTCCTGAATATTAGCAATGACATCCTTCCGTTCAGCGATCTGCTCCAACCGGGTTTCCACCTCAACAGCCACCAGATCCGTAGATTCCAGCGTTGCTCCGGTAGGCATGGTGATATACACGGAAAAGCGATCCTCTTCAACCTCTTCTAAGTTATTGACATTGATCGCCAACACCGCAAAAACCGTCACAAAGAAAAGGACAATAGCCCCGATAACCGTTGCTGCCGGAGAACGCATACTAAACTTAAGCAACAGCACATAAATTTGCATGATCCGGTTATTTGTGGTAACCTTTTCATAAAAAATATTATGCGAGGAGTTCCCCTTAAGCAGAAGATGCGCAGCCATTGGAATCAACAGGAGGGCAACAAAGAGAGAGACCGTAAGCGTAGAGATGATCGATATTCCCACGTGGTTTCCCAACAACCGGATCATATATTCGGAAGAGAAAAGAAAGGGCAGAAATACCGTGATCGTTGTCAGGGTAGCTGCGACCACAGAGCGCCACACTTCGGTAGTCCCCTGAACAACCGCATCATCAGGAGAGAACTTTTTCCCTGACAACCGGTAAATATTTTCCAAAACAACAACGCTGTTATCGAGCAGCATCCCGATAGCCAATACAAGACCAACCAGGGTTAAGCTATTAATTGTTACATTAAATGCATAAAACAGATTAAAAGCGGTAAAAACCGAAACCGGAATGGCCAGGGCAATGAGTGATACAATCCGAAGATTCTTTAAGAATATCCATAGCACAAAAATAGCCAATAAGCCACCGACCAGAGCCAATTCCATCATCTGGTCAATATTTTTCTCCATAGTCTCTGCCATATTGGTCTGCACCACCAACGCCACCTCTTTCGAGGAGAGTTTTGCATTCAAGGCAATAATGCGCTCCTGAACCTTTTTTGACAAATCAATCAGGTTGGCTTGAGAATCGCTGACCAGCATAATAGAAACAGCATCCATTCCGTTCACCCTGCTAATGCTCTCCTCCTCCTTTACACCGAAAAACACATCAGCAACCTCTTTAAGGTAAACAGGCCCTTCAGCAATTACGATATTCTCTATATCGGTCACCTGTTGATACTCGGCATTCACATGAACAAAAAATTTCTTCTGACTTTCATGTATATATCCGGTAAATATCCGGTTTGTTGAATTCGAAGCAATGGCACTCCGTATTTGGGCCGGAGTAATACCATATGCCTCGCAGGCTGCTTTATCGTATGTAACCTCAACCGATCGCTCTTTTCCACCAAACACATTGACCGATGCGATGCCATCCATATTGGTAAAATCGGCCGAAATCTCCTGTTCAACCATATTTCTCAACCGATCGGTTCCACCGGGTCCTCTCACCTGAATCTCCATAAACTGGTTCGAAAGACGCTGAACATCAACACGATTCACACGAACGGTAAAGTTATCATCCAGGTTTTCGGCGGATTGCTCAATTTTCTCCTGTAATTTCAGAAAGGTATATTTAAAATTAACATTCGGATTGAAATTGACCTGAATGGTGGCCGTACGGTTATTCAAATTGGTTTCGATACTCTCGATCCCTTCCATCGTGCCAATGGCTCCTTCAATAGGAATAACCGCCTGGTTCTCGAAATAAGCAGGATCAACCTCTATCCTTGAGTTGATCTGAACATAAAGCATGGGAAGTTCGGCATTGGGCATCAATTCAACCGGAAGTTGTTTATAGGAGAAATACCCCAACAGGGTAAGTCCCGTAAACAACATGGAGATGAGTACTTTTCTGTTTATTATAAACTTCATCCTATTTCTTTGCAAACAAGGTTCTTGTCCTGTCCAATATATCGTATACACATGGTATAACTATCAGCGTAAGCAATGTTGAGGTCACCAGGCCTCCAATCACAGCCATTGCCATTGGCGACCGGAGGGCAGCACTCTCTCCAAAACCAAACGTAAGTGGCAGCAATGCTAATATGGTAGTTAAGCTGGTCATGATGATTGGCCGGATGCGTTGTTGCCCGGCGGCCAGAATGGCATCTTTTCTATCCAGCCCGTCACGAATCAACTGATTGATGCGATCTACCAGAATAATCGAATTGTTTACGGCAATTCCAGCCAACATGATTATTCCGATCAGGGCCATCATATTTATGGTAGTTCCGGTAATCAGAAATAACAAGACACTCCCGACAAGCGCTAAAGGAATGGTTAGCAAGATGGTAAAAGGATGAACCAGTGATTCAAACTGGGAAGCCATCACCATATAAACCAGCACAATGGAAAGAAGCAATGCAAATGCCAGGCTTTGCATCGACTCTGCTCTCTTCTCCTCCTCTCCGGTAATTAATATGCGGTAATTTTCGGGCAGCTCAATGGATGCGGTTTCCAACCGAACCCTCTCCGCAATCTGATCAAGAGCCAACCCCTTATCCATATGAGCCGTTATCCGGCCAATCCGGTTCTGATTCTTTCGAAGAATCTCCTTCGGTGAAACGCCGTAAGTTATATCTGCAATTTCACTCAGTCGAAAAATCTGATTTCCAGAGCTGATTGTTAAGTTTTGAATTTCATTCAGCCCCTTCTCCGGGACCTTCAGCGTAATATCGCGCAATTCTCCGCTCTGTTCCAGCTGGCCAGCATTCTTCCCCTCCAGTTGATCCTGAATTTGAGTAACAACCGTATTGATATTAAGATTATATATACCAGCTCTCACCCGGTCAATATTTATTTCAACTTCGGGCGCTCCGTCTTCTACGGAGGTTTGAATGTTAAAAAGTCCGTTAATTTGACTTAACTGCTCTTTTACCTGATCCAAAAGCTTTTCAATGACCTCCTGTTCTTCACCTCTGACCTCCACCACTAAAGGGGCTTCATCGGTTCCTAATATCGATTTCAGAGCACTCTGCTCTTCGCTAAAAGTAATACTCAACCCCTCCAGGTTATTGGTCAACCGATCAATGTCTTCAATAACACGATCAACGGTAACCAATGAGCCCTCTTTCAGTGTAATTTTAATCTGTGCCGTGTTTTCACCTTCAAAAAGGGCTGTTGCATCGCCCAATATCGAAGTCGAAGGCCCCGAATGTGAATAGAGTTTATCCAGGTTTTCACCCAGATAATCCTGTAAAATGGTCTCTATATTTCTAACGGTAGATTCTGTGCGTTGAAGCTTTGTTCCCTCCTGAAGTTTCAGGTTCATGGTAAATTCTGCGCTCTCCGTTTTAGGCATAAATTCAGTACCAACCCGTGGAATCAGCAGAAAGGTACCCAGCACCAAAACAGTAGTAATTAGTACCACCAACCACTTTACCCTAAGAATACGCTCCAGAAAACGTTGATATCCCCCCACCGTTACAGAAACGCTTTTTGCCCGAAATGTCCTGTTTTTATAGATTCTGTAATAAAGTCCCGGAATAACAAAAAGGGCAACAAACAGTGAGGAGACCAAAGAAAAAGCAACAGTCCATGCCTGATCCTTAAATAGTTCGCCCGATGCCCCATGAAGGTAAACGATCGGAAGAAAAACAACAATCGTTGTAAGGGTTGATGCCGTAATCGCTCCTCCTACTTCAGCAGTTCCTTCAATCGCAGCCTCCCTCACGGGCATTCCACTTTCATGATTTCTGAAAATATTTTCCAGGACGACAATCGCATTATCGACCAACATACCCGCACCCAAAGCCAGCCCCCCCAATGTCATAATATTGAGGGTAAGCTCATTAAAATACATCAGGTTAAATGTAGCAATAATGGATACAGGAATGGCCAGGCTTACAATTAAGGTGGTTCCCACCCGGCGTAAAAAGATAAAAAGCACTAAAACAGCAAGAAGGACTCCCATAAGTGCCGTATTTTTTACTTCGCCTATAGCGCTCTCAATGAACCTTCCCTGATTAGATACCAGTTGCAACGAGTATCCGGGAAGCGCCCGCTCAATATCGTTAAGTGCATGGTTGATCTGCTCAACCGCTTTCACCGTATTAAACCGTGTCTCTTTATAAATGGCCAATCCGACACAACGCTCACCATTGAAATGGACAATGTTTGATGGTTCCTTGTTACCCAGAGTCACCGTAGCCACATCCCGCAGAAAAATCGGTGCGCGCCCGGCAGGTTGACGATTATTCGATTCAGAACGAACAGCCTTGTAACCAACAATCAGGTTTTCAAAGTCTTCCACATCATTAAGCAACTTAACCCCTTTGACAATATACTGCATCCCCATTTCGCTGATCCGACCACCCGAAACATTTCGGTTAAAATTCTGAATCCGCGAACTTACGCCGTCTAAAGTAAGTCCCTGAGCATCCAACCGGTATTGATCTGTATGAATAATTATCTCACTCTCCTCTTGTCCCGACAACTCTACTTCAGCAACACCTTCCAGACGAACCAATTCATTGCGTATGTAATTTTCGGCCACTTTACGAATCTCATTCATATCCGTAATCTCATTGTGGCTGACGGTAATCAGCATAACCGGCGCCGTATTCGGATCATGCTGAGTAATGCGCAATTCATCAATTTCACTGTTTTGCGCTAAGGAGTTCAATGCTTTCTGAAGATCCAGAAATGCTTCATCCATATCCTTGTTCCAGGCATATTCAACGGTGATCTGAGCAGCACCAACCCGGGTAATTGATGAAACATGAAGAACATCCGATTGCCGGATAGCCAGGGCTTCAATATTCTCGACAAACTGCATCTCCATCTCTTCCGGAGGCCTTTCTCCCGAGGCAATTTCAATAAATATCTTTGGTGAGTTCAGGTCGGGAAACAGGTCCACTCCCAATCGGTCAAAAGATATGTAGCCGAGAAGTATCACTCCCAGAACAACCATCAGAATCGTAACCGGATAATCAACAGAGAATTGTGTTAATTTCTTCATTTTTAGTGTATCAGAAAGTTTACCGAATGATCCGGACTTTTGAATTATCGCGCAACGTTTCGTATCCTTTAATAATCAGTCGTTCATTTCGCTGAAGGCCCTGCACCACTTCAACCTCATTCTGGTTCTCAATCCCGGTGATGATAATCCGGTCATCAGCCGCACTGTTTCTCCCAACAACAAAAACATACTTGCCCCGGTTTCCCGACATAATAATGTCTTTGGATATAACAATGGTACTGTCTTTTTGCCGGGTGATGATATCTGCTTTAACAAACATTCCGGGACGAAGCTTCAACTCCGGATTTTCAACATCGATTTTACCAACAAACGTACGGGTTTCGGTACTAACTGCCGGAGAGAGTTCAGCAACCCGACCGATCAGAGTATCCTCCGGAAGCGTGTAGTTGGTAATCAGAACCTCCTGGCCGGCCTGTACCTCCGAAATATTTTTTTCGGGCAGATTGATAGTAAGATAGAGCTGTGAATAACTCATGACGGTAAACATGTGAGATCCAGATGGAACGCGCACTCCCTGAGTGAAATAGGGCAACTCTGTAATCACTCCGGAAAATGGAGACTCAACATCCATCTTCGCCAATTGAATCTGGACATTTTCATAATTGTATTGTGCATTCGTTTTCGAAACTTCTGAATTCCGAAGCTCACGAAGCGTTACGCCCCCCTTTTCATAGAGAGACTTTTGCTTCTCATACTCTTGTTGCGATATCTCAAGGTTCAGCTTAACCGATTCCACCGACAAATTATTTTTAAACTCTCTGTTTTCAAACCGCACAATAACAGCACCCTTGCTCACCCGATCGCCAAGTTTATAGGTACTCCCGGTAGCCGGATTACGCTGAAGGTAATAATCACCGGCCATCTCTGAGTTGACAGCAGCTTCTGCTGTGGCACTAACGGTTCCGGTGGTGCTCACATATTGCCGGATACTGCGGAGCCGGATATCTTCAACCGATACCGGTACGGCCAATTCTGTGCTTTCAGACGGAACCTGCCGGTTGCATGAAATGAATACGGTAAAAAGGATCAAAAGGAAAAAAATACTCCTGTTTCTCATCTGTTTCATCTAATTAAATTTTCCGTTCATGTAAATCTTCTCTATAAATATTCTTGCCGGTTTTATCTCTTTTCTTTTAAATAGAGTTCAGAAGGCAATATTGGTTGTTGATTCTCAAAATCATAAAGGCTCTGTATTTTAAGATTCAGCAATTCAATCCGGTAATTCATTAACGATTGTGCATAGGCAAGTTTTCGTTCCGACAACTGGGTCTGGTAAAGATTAAGATCCATACCGGTGAGGTCACCGTTTTCATACCGTTCTAAGTTAATCTCATACGTCAGCTGGGCATTGACCTGGCTCTGCTCGGCTATTCCGATCTGAGTGAGCTGGTTTTGCAAATTGCGGTATGCCTGCCTGATTCCAATAATGATCTGATTCTGCTCTTCTGAATAATTCAGTTTTTGAACTTCAATAGCAGCTTCCTGGGCCGCAATCCGTGCCTTCTTCTCACCCCAGTCAAACAGCGGAATATTAAAACTCACGGCAACGGAAGGACTGTTGGTAGGCGCATCAAAGACCTGGTCCAGGTACCTGTTATCGCCCGATATTCCAAACCGCAAATTGACATCACCTTTGAATTCATTCAGAGACCTGGTGCGGATCAAATCAAACTGGCTCTGGTCTATGTCGATCTCTCGTTGCCGCAACTCCATTCGCGAAGCCAATCCGGTATCAATCGCCTTTTCAAGATCTACCGCTACCGGGTTCATCGAAACATCCGCCAGGATAACAAAATCTTCGTAAAGGTCCATTCCCAGGTAGAGCTTCAACTGGTCTTTCGCATTTTCGTATGAGACTTCACGGTTCTGCAGCGCCGATTTCGAAGTAGCCAGGTTTAATTCTGCCTGGTACAGCTCTTCCCTGGCAGCCAGTCCGGCATCGACCTTATTCTTAATAATTTCATAGCTTTTCTGGGTGTTTTTCAACTCTTCTCCTGCAATGCTCAGGTTCATCTGAGCCATATAAACATTATAAAAGAATTGTGTCACGCTCCGCTCCATATTCAGGCGCTGCATGGCATAGCTAATGTTGGAATTCTCATAATTCAACTCTAACTGTTTTAAATCCAGCTTCAATCGGTTGTATGTAAAAAGCGGCTGATTTACGTTCAGATACAAATTATTAAAAAAGACTTTACTTTCAATATCAGATGCGTCTGAAAAACTACGGGCCCACCCAAATTCATTGCTCAGCGATATGCTGCCATCGGTCAAAAGAATGGGCTGGGTAACCCGAAACATCGCGTTAGATTCAAAGTTTTCGTTGGTATACCACTCTGAAACCCGATTGTCGAATCTGCGATTGCGACTAAATCCAACCGGTTGAACATCGAGTGAGAACCTCGACTTCAGGGCAGCACTCTGGGCCTCCAGATTTTTTGAAGAACGCTCCAGATTTAATCTTGATTGCTGCAGGGAAGGACTTTCTGTTTCGGCAAATTCCAACGCCTTCTCAAGCGTAAGAACCTGTTGCCCCCTCAATCCGGCGGATGTGAACAAAATAATTAATACCAGAGCAACGAATTTATACATCCTTAAATAATTTATAATGAAACACATATTCGATAATTATTAATTTACAACCTGACAAGCCTGACAGCATCTGCAAAAACTATCCGGGCCTGCGTTTTATTGGTTAGCTCAATGAGCGCTGTATCGGGAGAGAAATGGAATGATCCCAGATGATTCCAACCCGCTTCAGTGCTCTGTATACTAAGCAACTGCTCTTCAACACCATCATCGCCATGAATGAAAAACTGATAATCGCCCTGCTCCTCATTACCACCACGCCGGCCAAAACTTCGGGCTTTATAGAGGTGATAATAAACATCATAATAACCGGGTTCTGCTACTGGCACATGCCAGGAAGCCTTCATCGATCCATCGCCCGACTTTATATAGGCACCGGATCGGATGTACTGGCCGTAAAAATCGGTGTGTGTAGTGGCAGTCCAATTAAACGGCGGCCGCCAGTAACTAATGCCTGAGTACTTCCGTGTTCCTTCTGTGCCTTTCGAGAACCACTTCTCAAGCAAACTATGCTCCTCAGTAACCGTTATCGAAAATCCGGGATCTTCATTGTCAATAATAATTTCACCCGGCAGTTGCCGTGCCACCGGAATATCAGAAATCGCCTCTCCTTCATATGGAATACCCCGTGGGTCTTCCGGAACTTCTCTGAATCCGGTGGTCAATACCTGAGGAATATTTCTGGAAGTCATCGTATTTATTATCACCATCCTGGGTTCGGCATCCAACAAAAAACTAACATCTTTGGTTTGATTTGGAGCCAGATATACCAGTTTATTGATCGTTTCACCGGCGCCACTACCCCTCATACCCATGCCTCTCCCGGGACCGCCACCGCCGCCCAACCGGAAAGAAAAACGAATGATCCCTTCAACATCAGAAAAGTTGGTTAACTTTAATGAGACCATCGAAAGCATCCGGTTTCCCTGTTTTACTTTCACCGCTTCGATGGGAGAAAAGAGATAACCCGGCAGCTTTTTAGTGGTATACCAGTCATTCAGCAAAGGAATAAGATCAACTTCGAATGTCTCCTTAATACGCTCGACAAACAGGTCAAAGGAGAGGTTTTTAAATTGATACTCTACCAGAAGATCCCGCAGAAACTGCTCAAAATTTCCACTCTCAGCCTTCCACTGGACCATAGAAAAGAGCACCTCTCCTTTTAACTTGATCACATTATCGATGATCTTCTTCTGATCAGGATCGGCAAGTATCTGTTCAAAAGTACTGTCCTGAAGTGCTATATTAGCCAGCTCATCGGTACTCATGCCCTGCATATCACGCATCCACCCCTGTCGCATATTGACCGATTGTCCTTTCAGATAGGCTTCAAAAACACGATTCACGATGGGCCATTGATCCGATTGTATTGTGTTTTGAAAATTATACAACATTGGAAACAGGAAGAAAGGATTTTGCACCTCCTCCACAGCCATTGATCCCCGGCTTCCCCGAAAATTCGATCCCTGTTCGCGGGTAAACAGAGCCAAAAACTCCATAAAAGAACGACTCTCCTTCTCCTTTTCAGTCAGGCTGGCGCCATCCCTGCTCCCCCAGCGCTCCAACCGCTTTTTGGCTCCCTCAAAATCAGCTTCATTAAGCAAATAGCCTTTCTCCGCGATCAATACTTGTTCGGGTTGTACCGTCTCTTGTGCACTGGTCCAAACGCGCCTGAACGACTTGAATTGAGCAGGTACCTCCACCAGGTATAACCGGTTAAAAGGGTAATTAAGCCTGTAAGATCGTTCAAAGTCCCCCAGCCGGTCATTGATAAAATGATCCATAGTGTCCATTAGTGCCGGAAATGAACCCGTAAAAAAATCGTGTCCTTTCATATGCCATATACCCAATTCCAACGAATCAACAGTCATCATTTTCTTTTCATAACGACCAACCGCCAACGAAATCTGTGGCAATGCCGTTTCGGGCTGAAAACGAAAAAATCCCGGACTTACCTCGGTGCATTCTCCCTGTGAAATCGCCTTAAGGTCAGGGGGCGTCTTTACTTCCAGCGAAAAATCAATAAACGATCCGTTACTCCAGCGAACATTGTCAGAGCTGTAGGTAACCCCGGTTTTCGGATACCAGTTAACTTCCGGTGTTAACAATAGATAATCAGGCGTCAAAAAAGCATATCGCTTGTCAACATTCAGAACAAATTTTCCATGCTTCTTTATCCGCTCCTCTTTTGAAACATCAAGATAGGCCAGGTGCTCATCGATCCCTCCCGCATATTCAATCTCAACCGTTGACTCTGCACCCGGAGGCAGATCAACGGCATCAGCCATAAGAATCAGATGATGCTCACGACTAAATGCAACATCACGGCCATTAACCTTAACACTTTTAACTTCCAATCCGCGGTTAAGACTGATAATCAACGAATGAAGAGATTCTTCATACGTATTCATCACGGTTTGAACAGACCTTCCCTGAATGCGGCTGCCTTCATGCTCAATCGACAGATGCTGACGCAGCGTAACCGGTAGCCGCTCATTCACCCAGGTATTATTTAAAGCAATCGCATCCTCTCGAACCGTTTCAATATGAATGAACTTTGATATATGGCTATATCCAAGATAGCTTCCACAAGACAAAAGTAGAATGGCAAAAACAAGCGAAAAGATGGTCATCGTCTCCGATTGAGGCAGCCTCTTTAACAGAAAAATCGTAAAAAAAATAAAACTTAATCCCAACGAAAAATAGATACCACGATGGACCAGCAACTGCTCCAAATTCCCGACACCGACCATATCGGACATCAACATCGGAATATTAAAAGCCATATAGTCAAAAATATAATAGAACTTATCTTGTAGGAAAAAAAGAGTAATGCCAATGTATCCTAAAATGATGACAAAAGTAATAGCCTGATTTCGAAGAACACTCATCAAAAGAAAAGATAATCCCATAATGAAGATCAGGGTTGGCACACTGATGAGTACCAGGTAAAAAGCGTAAGAAAACCAATGAATGGATGTTCCCTGGGCAAGCATATTAAAAACCAAAGCCATCACAACAACTGCCAGATTTAATACAAGAAACACCTGCAGATTACCCCAGGTCTTTCCGATCACATAGGCCCCATTCGTCATCGATCGCATATAAATCACCTCAGTCGTATCCAGTTTCTTATCTCTTTTCAGAAAGTCAGATGCCAGAAATACCGATATGATCGCCTGAGCCACATTAAGCAACAAAAGGTTAACATAAGGGATGGCCGATGGAATGCTTCGGATGGCCCAACCAGAATCGCCGCCTCCCTGAATGATCATGCCAAAATTGATAAGAAATAACAGACCTAAAGACAAAATACTGAAAATCCGGAAGAACCAGCTTCGAAGGAGGGTCTTCCTTTCGTATTTCGCAATGGATAAAATATGATGAAATGATTCCATAAAATCTTCTTTTTGCCTATGTATTCGACCACTGATTCAATCGGTTCTCCATAAAATGTACGTATGCATGTTCCAGATTAGGTTCAATCTGTTTTCCATAATAACCATTAATATCAGGGGTTACAACCTGAACTTCCCATCCTCCGTCAATGGGGATGGTTGATATTACCGGATACTTCTCGTTAATCTCCAGATACTCCGTTTCGGTTGCCTGAATAAGCCATACGTTTCCGGCGGCTTCCTTTACCAACTGCTCGGGAGATCCGGCAAAGGCAAGTTCTCCCCGGTTTAACAATGCCATATTGTAACAGGTACTGGATATATCCCCGACAATATGGGTTGAGAGAATGATGATCACATCCCGGGTGCTGATGTTTGACAGAAGGTTACGAAAACGGATACGCTCCTCCGGGTCCAGCCCCGTTGTCGGTTCATCAACAATAATAATCTTAGGATCGTTTATCAATGCCTGCGCAATCCCAAGACGACGCTTCATACCACCCGATAGCTTATTGGCATTCCGGTCACGCGCTTCGTACAAACCAACCTCCTCTAACATCTGATCGACAGCAGCCTTCCGTGTCGAGCTCCTTTTCATCCCGGCCAAACGAGCGGTATAATCAAGAAATTCATACGTTTTTAACTTGGAAAAAAAGCTGAAGTCCTGTGGCAAATAACCTAGCATAGAACGAATTTCCCTCCGGTTCTTTACCAAATCATAGTCATTAACCCTCACCCGGCCACTGGTAGGTTTCATCAACGTTACCAATATCCGCATTAACGTTGACTTTCCTGCACCATTAGGACCTAACAACCCGAACATTCCACTGGGTATATTCAGGTTCAGGTTTTTAAGCGCATACGTCTCTCCCCTGTATTTTTTGTTCAGATTTTCTATGGTTATTTGCACGTTACTTCAATTCTATTTGGTTAAACTCAAAATTGGACTCATGCCTTAGGAAATAGTTTAAACAATTTCCAATTTATTTTAATATAAACAGAATAAGAGAATTAAAGAACATCAGGAAACCAGGAGGCGGTCTTCGTTCACGGTTAATCAAAAAATAATTGTAATCAGAAAAGAGGAAAGTTCAGCAACCCCCTTTGGCAACTCAAAAATATCAACGGTTCTATTCTAATTTCTCCAATAATACCCGATACCCAATCCAAACCATCGTACGCGAGAGATACAACGTTAAATTCAAATGGCCGATTCAAACTGCTTTAAAAACCGGATATCATTTTCAAAATACAGGCGTATATCCTTGATTCCGTAACGCAACATGGCAATGCGTTCAATACCCATCCCAAAGGCAAAACCGGTATATTTCTGACTATCGATATGGCACGAATCCAAAACGTTGGGATCGACCATTCCGCAACCCAATATTTCGAGCCAACCGGTGTATTTACAAACATTACAGCCTTTACCTCCACAAATGGAACAACTTACGTCCATTTCGGCACTTGGCTCGGTAAAAGGAAAGTAGCTGGGTCGTAACCTGATCTGGGTATCTTCGCCAAACAACTCCCGGGCAAAATAGAGCAGGGTCTGTTTCAGATCGGCAAAGGAAACATTCTCATCAACATACAATCCCTCTACCTGATGAAAGATACAGTGCGACCGGGCCGATATCGCTTCATTGCGAAAAACACGGCCCGGGAAAATAGCTCGTATGGGCGGCTGATTGCGTTCCATAACACGAATTTGAACACTGGAGGTATGGGTACGCAACAGTACGTCTGGATCCTTTTCAATAAAAAAAGTGTCCTGCATATCGCGGGCGGGATGCTCCGGCGGAAAATTCAACGCAGAGAATACGTGCCAGTCATCTTCAATTTCAGGCCCTTCAGCCACCGTAAAACCTAACCGGCCAAAAATTTGAATGATCTCATTTTTCACCAGAGAAAGCGGATGCCTGGCTCCCATTGGTGCCGGATCGCCTGGCCTTGTCAGATCCTCCCCGGATAACTCCGATCCGTTGGATTCAAATGAGGCACGAAGGGAATTAATCTTATCAACAACAAATACCTTTAACTCATTCAACTCTTTTCCAACTACCTTCTTATCTTCGTTAGAAACACGCTTAAAGTCGTTAAAAAGCTGGTTAATGATCCCTTTTTTACTGATATAACGAATACGTAAAGCTTCTACTTCATCGATGGTGGAGGCTGTTGCTTTTTCAACCTCCTGCATTAATGCCCTGATCTTATCCAACATCTGATTCTTCCTTAAAATGAAGATGCAAATATAATCATTCCCTAAAAAAAAGCGACACCTTAATAAAGATGTCGCCGGGAATTAATGAGCCATTCAGGAAATGATGACTCAACCTATCATGTATTAACTGAACTGCCTGACCCAATGTCTAATGAACAAACAACATACCAAACCGATATTTGAAAATATGCTGTACAACACAAAAAATAATCTCTGCACCCAAATATATGCTATCTTTGACGAAAAAATGAGCAATGAAGCCTGATCTATCCGGAATATCAAGTATAATTTTTGATTTGGGAAATGTCCTGTTAGACATCCGTTTTGAAGCTACTATGCAAGCATTTATTCAACTGGGATTACCCCCGGAGATCATGAAAAGTCAGGCCATCTATACCGATCCCGTGTTTTACCGGTTAGAAACCGGAAAAATATCTCCAAAGAATTTCAGAAACCGGGTTCGTCAATTAATAAAAATCCAGGATATCTCCGACGAACAGATCGATGATGCATGGAATGCCATGCTGGGTGAGTTTCCTGAAAAGAGGGTCAGAATGTTGCAACGATTAGCCGGAAATTATCAAATCTTTCTCTTTAGCAACACCAATGAGATTCACATAAAAAAAGCATATGCTGAATTTAAAAATCAGTTTGGTTTCACACTCCCTGCCCTCTTCAAAAAGTGTTTCTATTCGCATGAAATGGGCGATCGAAAACCGGATATAGCTTCCTTTGAAAAGGTCATTCAACTGGCTGACATCGATCCTGGGCATACCCTGTTC
>CAZILU010000052.1:9845-19578 GCA_964540165.1 uncultured Mariniphaga sp. | reverse complement strand
AATCACCATAAATCACCACAAAATCACCACCGAATCCCCCACCAAATCAACCTATTATCACCACATAATTCTCATCCCTTCCATATCTCCCCCAAATCCCTTATCTTTGCCTTTCAATGCAAAACTCAACATCCAATCTGCATAATAAAACGAAGACAATGAAAAATGAAAAATGAAAAACTGAAACAAGCATGACGTTTTACAACACAAACGACAACGATTAAAATTATGCGAATTTCATCGGTCAGGAATGACCGACAGGAACACAAATCCACATTTGCCAGGTAATCAAAATATTAATACAATTTCACTAACATGAATTATTCAAAAACCAACGCCACATTAACCTCAATCGTACTACTGATCATCAGCCTTATGGTTATGGGATGTTCCGACGACAATGACATCATTGAAGATGTTGACAACACAGATAAAAGCGTCGTACGTTATGCAGCCGAGAACGCCAAAGGCAAAAAAAACGGGGCGACAGAAGCCGATGCGGCAGATCTCCTCGATATGGATTTTTGGCTGCAGGTGCAATACGAATTGAAAACATCGCCTGTGGAGGTAAAGCTTCTTCCGGGCGATTACCACAAGGCATATATCGATATGGGACTCACGCTGAAAGGGATTGGCAACGAAACGAACCGGCTGACCATCACCGGCGGCGATGATGTGCTGTTTCACGTTTTAGAGGGTTACGCCACCCGGAGCAACCTGATCTATTTCAACAGCTGCCAGAATATCCACGTCCGTGATCTTCATTTTACCGGCCACGGAAGCATCAACTACGTAATGGCGGTGCGGTCAACCACCGGCGCCATCCCCTCCCACAACATCCTCATTGAGAACTGCAGCTGGACCGACATGAACGGGATTGTCTACGGTGCCACCGGGTGCCACTACGATCGGACTACGGACATCACCTACCAGAGCTGCACCTTCAAACGGATCGGCAAGAACTCGGGGTCGCACATGATGTACCACGCCTACGACTCGTCCAACATCAGCGTGATCGACTGCCACTTCGAAGACTGCACCGGCGAGTATGTACGGTTCAGAGACAAGTGCGACTTCGGCATGGTGCGGAATTCGGTGTTTATCCGGAACGACCATGAGAAATATGTGGCCGTCGCCTTCATCGCCGTCCCCTGTTACAACGATGTGGATCCCGGCGATGAGTACTTCGCTACCAACTACGCCTTCACCGAAAACCAGTTTACCAATCTGGGTACCAACACAATCAACAGCGCCATCACCTTCAATCACCGGGGGTTCACACCCAAAGAGTTCCAATACCTGCTCAGCACGGAGGAAGCCGCTGTGTTGCAAAACGGAACGCGTGAGGAGCGGATGGCCCTCCTGAAAGAGCAGTTAGGCGTTGAAACCGGCAAGATCCGGGTGAATAGCAATGCCCTCAACGGCGCCTTCACCCGCTACGTGGGCTTCTACTCAAAAGCCGACTATGGAGCTGTCTCCCGTGGGTGGACCGGCTCATTCGACATCACCGACCTGGTGAACCAGAGCAGCGAAAAGTACGAATGGGAAAAGGAAGCGTTTACGGGTTGGGAATAATCACAACCACGTCATTGGTAGCGCAGCGAAGCAACCTCTACCTCCCTCCCCACAATCATCCGAACAACCACTACTCCGCGAACTCCATTCAGATCAATCATCTGTATCCCCGACAACCCCTTTCCCCGGTATAAAACCTGTCCGGTTACGCTATAAACATCGAGCGAATAAGTTTGATCATCAACCCCGGGATCAACCCTGATCTGATGATTTTGCCGTGTAACACGAAGATCCGTGCCAAGCTCAACAGTCTCTATGCCTGTCACCGGCCCGGTTTGATTGACAATCGAAAAGCCGGTAGCGGGCATCGATACCCGCCCATCCTCATCCACAGCGTAAAACACATAATACCCCCCCGGCAGTCCGGTGGCTAAAATGATCACCGGCACATCGGCTTCGGAGACAGCCACTTTGCGACCCCGATTAGCAACAACCAGTGAATCCAGTTCGGCTTTGGAGGTAATTTTCAATCCATATTCGACAAAATAGATCGTTCCCGGACTGCTGGATGAAGCCTCAACAAAACCAGTGATATTATCAATCATTTTTGCCGTTCCGGTAACAAACGGACGCCGATGATCCTCATAGTCCGTCCCCTGCTCCGCGGTTACATTGACATCCCTGAACATATAGAGGTTATCGCTGACCCGGATGGCCTTGCCACTGGCAACGGTAACATTCCGGAGAAGGACCTCTTTCGTGATGACATAGGGATACTGCTCCACGTAGGTATGGTCGGTCATCTTTGAATTAAAATTGGCAAAAATGACGGGTCCCCGGTAATCCGCGGGATACTTCGAGTCATCGATATGAAGGTTTTCGATGGTGATCCGCTCCGGCATGTAGCAGGTATAACCGAAATCGTGCTGCCCGGCATTGGATCCGCCGATCAGGTTCGCACTGGATGAAGAGCTGCCTCCCGGAGGTGCAAAAACGCAGTTGCGAATGATAAACTCTCCCTCCCAGGTACTGCCATAGTCGGAGCGCAGGTTAATGAGACTCTTGCCATGGATCGTGGAGTTCTCCACGGTGAAGACCCCGCGGCCAATGGCATTGATCCCCATATGACCCAGCGTCGAGTTGCGGATGGTCGCGTTGGCAACGCCCTGATGGGCATCAAAACGGGAAAAAGAACAACTGTCCAAAACCAGATTCTTGCAATAGTTGCTTCCCATAATTCCCCAATAGGTGCTGTTTTTGATGTCGTTCGACTGACTGCAGTTGATGAAGGAGACATTCAGTGCCCGCGTGAGGGAGATGTCATAGGTGCCCATAGAGACCTTCACGCCCGCCGAGCCAATCTTGTAATAGGTCTTGTGCCCGGTAAGAACGGTGTTACGCACCGTCACATAGGAGCAGTCGCTCGCGTTTATGAAGCCGGTATAGGGCGGACCGTCAGCGCCTTCGCCGGTGACCAGATGCACCATTCCGTCAACCACTACATTCGATCGCTTGATCGCAAAGCCCCGGTTGTGATAACTGCTCGATACCTGGCTATAGGCAATGGTGGTGAATCGTCCCCCGGTGACGGTCAGCGTCGTTTCATCGATCGGTAACGCGCTGATACTCGTAATCTGGTCAAAGTCCCAGATGATCGGAGCGTCCATATCCACATTGCCGTTTTTGTCAACGATAAAGATATCCGTCTGCGAAGCTCCGTCATTCTGGTTAGACCCATAGCGGATATAGCGCTTGACATTCGAGTTGTAAGCAGTGACCAGGCAGGGTCCCGGCAACGAGACATCAATCTTCTCCTGATCTCTCTTAAGCGTTGAAACCCCTGTAAGCTTGAACGATGCCTGGCTCGAACTGACCTGAAAAACCGGTGACTTGTGGTTTTGGACGGCGGTATCGTCAATGATAAAGGATGCCGTGCCGAAATCAGTATCGGTCTTGATAATCGCCGTGCGATCCTTCCCGCTGATGTAGTACGTTGCCCCCGAATCGGCTTTCACAGGAAGGGCGTGCAGGTTGGCGAACGCGTGGGCGGCCACGATAGCTTCCATATCATCGGTCTGGCCATCGCCCACAGCACCAAAGTCGCTGTAGCAAACAACGCCATCCGATCTGAACTCGCGAACAGCATTTTGGGATGCATTAACATGCAAAACCCCATGTTCATCTGCAATCACCCCGGTTTTACCATCGTTGGATGTGATCACCACATCGGCCGTTGCTCCCCGGGCAGACTGCTGTGCCATACCGGACAGACCTGCAACCAGGACAAATAAGCGTACGTATTGCCTCATGATCCTGTTTTTAATCTGAATTCGTTTTCGCATAAATCAATAAAATGATACGTTTTAAAATTGCGCCTAAAGATGGACATAATCTACCAATTTCCAAAAATTGCATCGTCATTGTGAGCGCAGCGAAGCAACCACGTCATTGCATGCGCATTGTCATTGCGAGCGCAGCAAAGCAACCTCACCGCAACGCACCGTCGCAAATATAACATCATTGCGCGCATCACGAGGCAACCTACCATTAAAAAATCATCATCTTCTCAAAAAACTCATTTTCAAAGGATAGACCTATCACTTTTTGCCGTATATTTGCTTTACCATTAAATGATTTATTTTTGATTTTCGGACGCAACGATTGATTTTTATATACAAAACTCTGAAAAATGAATAGTCTTATTCGTTATTTTTCAGTACGCTACCTGCCACGGTGGTTGGTACTGATTTTCGATTTGGCGATCGTTCTCTTCTCATGGGTCATCGCCTTCCACCTCCGCTTCAACTTCCACGTAACGGAAGTGCTCAACAGCATCCACCCGCTCCATCCGGCAGTGATCGTGCCGGTATCCGTTTTTTGCTTCTGGAAACACAACTCATACGCCGGCATTCTGCGCCACAGCACCACCCGCGATGTAATGCGCATCATCTCATCCATGGCTTGCATCGGCATCATACTGACGGTGATCTCATTAGCGGGACGATACCTCAACGCTCCCCCCTTCCTCATTCTGCCGGCATCGGTCATCATCATGATGGTCTTTCTCACCGGATCCCTGATGATCCTCTCCCGCGTGGTGGCCAAGCTGATCTTTCAGCACTACAACCGCAACACGAACGAAGAGAAGAAGGTGATCATCTTCGGGGCGGGACAGATGGGACAGATCACCCGCAACGCCCTGATCATGGACTCATCGGAGAACATCAAAATTGCCTGCTTCATCGATGACAACCCCTCCCTTCATCGCAAGTACATCGCCGGAATTCCGGTATATTCCCTGGAAAAGGCGTTCGATGAGATCGTGACCGGACAAAATATCGCCGAACTGATCTTTGCCGTTGACGATTCGAAAATCTCACCCTCCCGCAAACGACAGGTGACCGACCGCTGCCTGCAGAGCAGGCTCGAAGTGAAGGAGGTGCCACCCTTCAGCTCCTGGGTTGAAGGAAAGCTGATGGTGAAAGCGATACGCCGCATCCACATCGAAGACCTGCTGGGCCGCGATGCCATCCACCTAAACCGGGAACGGATCATTGAGGGACTGAAGGAGTCAACCGTGCTGGTCACCGGCGCTGCCGGATCCATCGGATCGGAGATCGTGCGACAACTGATCAGCTTCCGGGTCAACCACGTCATCCTCTTAGACAAGGCCGAGTCGGACCTCTTCAACCTGGAGCAGGAGCTGTTAGCGCAAAATCACACACCCAACTTCGAGGTAGTCGTCGGCGATGTGACCAACGAGGAGAAGATGCGGAAGATCTTTGAACTTTACCACCCCACCATCGTCTTTAACGCCGCAGCCTATAAACACGTGCCTCTCATGGAGAAGTTCCCCGCCGAGGCGCTGCGCGTCAACGTGGGCGGAACCAAAATATTGGCCAACCTGGCCGGAGAGTACGGCGTCGATAAGTTCGTATTCATATCAACCGACAAAGCGGTGAACCCTACCAACGTGATGGGCGCCTCCAAACGGATCAGCGAAGTCTATATCCAGTCACTGGCACAGAGCGGCCGCTACAAAACCAAGTTCATCACCACCCGCTTTGGCAACGTGCTGGGGTCGAACGGATCGGTGGTGCCGCTCTTCAAAAAACAGATCGAAAAGGGCGGACCGGTGACGGTAACCCATAAGGATATCACCCGATACTTCATGACCATCCCCGAGGCATGCCAGCTCGTGCTGGAGGCGGGGTTCATGGGTAAAGGCGGCGAAATATTTGTCTTCGACATGGGCGAACCGGTGAAGATCTACCATCTGGCGGAGAAGATGATCTCCCTCTCGGGATTCACACCCCATAAAGATATTGCCATTAAGGTAACCGGACTGCGCCCCGGGGAGAAGCTCTACGAGGAGCTGTTAGACAACCACGAAAAGCTGATGCCCACCCACAACGACAAAATCATGATCGGCAGGGTGCGGCCCCACGACCACGATGTGGTGAGCTACCAGGTGTCGCAACTGCTCCGAAACATCGACCGTAAAAAAAATACCATGATCGTCACCGAAATGCGATTCATCGTTCCCGAGTTCAACCCGGCAAACCTGCTCTATAAAAGGTCTCCCGAACCGATAAAAAATCAAAACAACGAAAACGAAAACCACCTGAAGGAGGTGGTTCACACCGGGGGAATCTGACCCGGGCAACGCAAAACCATCGTTGAACGGCAAATTCTATTTTCATCCCCGGGTCAGGGGAAGGGTAAAACGAAAGGTACTACCCGCTCCGGGAACACTTTCAGCCCAGATCCGGCCCTGGTGCTTCTCAATAAACTCCTTCGCGATTATCAGCCCAAGCCCCGTGCCGGACTCATCACCAGTGCCACGCGTTGAAGCGGCTCTGTCTAATTGGAAAAGGCGCTGAAGCTCCTCTTCACTCATACCCACCCCCGTATCGGATACCGTAACAAGCAGCCGATCTGAATCACCAGACGCACCAATCGACACCCTGCCACCCGTTTCAGTGAACTTGATGGCATTGGTAATCAGGTTCTGAAGTACCGAGCCGATCATGTTCGGGTCTATCTCCGCCTCAATATCACCCGTCGTCGCCCACCCAAGCGTAATATCCTTCTTCTTTGCCATCGGATCAGCCAGGGCAACAGCCTCAGAAATAACCATATTGACAGAGCACACTACAGGCAAAAAAGGGATCTTTCCATTCTGTACCCGCGACCATACCAACAGATTTTGCAACAGGTTGGAGATCCGGTGAGCCGACTGATTCACAACCGTGGAGCACTCCTCCATCTCCGCCTGGTCTCCCTCCTTAATGGCATCCTTCAATAGCTGACTGTAACCAAGCAGGGCATTAAAAGGATTCATAATGTCATGGTTCACAATAGAATAAAACTTATCCTTCTCGATCGAATCTTTCGTGATCCGATCATTGAGCGCCAGGATATGACCCTGAAATTTATCGTTGCGAAATGCCAGCCGCAAAATAGAAAGCGCAAGAATACAGGCCAAAATCATCAAAACAATCAGGATTTTCTGTAAAAACCCGGTTGAGTGCTGCACCGTTTTCAGGAAGAAGCTGTTCTTCTCAGCCTCCTGCGCGCGGATGCCGGACTGGATCTCCGCAACCAACGCCTGAATCTCCGCAATCAGATGATTGTTGATCTCAATCAATTTGAGCTCGCTCTCTTTCAGTTGAACCGTTCTTCTGACCAGCTCATCAAAGTTAGCGCCCGGAAGCGATCCCATGTTTGCCTGTAACGCCCGGATCATAACCTGCCTGATATTCGCATGATCAGCCTCACTTCCCGTTTGAACCCGTAACTTCGTGTTGACCTGTTGCTCCACCGTTTCACCAACGATGGCACTTTTGATCTTGCCCAAGATTCCCTTCTTTTTCACGGCGATAGTCTCCGTAATGCTGACCGTATCAACGATCGTTTCCACCGGATTGCCGATGTAACGATCCAGCTCGGTCGTTTTTTCCCGGAGATCTTCCGTCGAAAAAATCAGAGAATCGGTAATCAGCCGTAACTTCATATACGTTTCGGCTTCAGAAGATTTGGCATCCATAATCTCTGAGATCTCTCCGGAAGCTGCGGTTGGATTCCCGGCAACCGATTGATGCAGCGCTTCAATCCCATCAGCCAACAACTTTACCTGATCCTGATACTCCAAAAAAACGGGCTTTTCAAAGGTCGTGCAGTACTCCCTGAATCGCGCTTCAACCAATACGATCGACTGTGTTACCCGCTCCGTACGAAGCAGTTGATCGCGGTTCTGCTGCGAAAGCTCCAGGGCGCCCTCAATCCGGCTCTTCTCTTTCATCAACCCAAAAATGAAAACCAAAATCATCAGTAGGATCACAGCCATTAAAATGGTCGTGATGATCAACCGCTTCGGTATCTGCTTGAAAATCTTTATCATTTTGTTTATATTCTAATAAATAATCGCCCTCACCAATGGCAAAATGTTGCCATTGCTTAGCTCATCTGTTATTCGTTTACGAATCAATAAAGGAAGAAAATATGCTTTTGAAAAAAACAATTTCCCAACATATATTTTTCGTTTACGAATCAATAAAGGAAGAAAATATGCTTTTGAAAAAAGCATTATATCATCCTTTTTTTCGTTTACGAATCAATTAGTAACAGAAAATTAGTCAAATTTTCTTCGGTTTCTAATGACAGCTTTTTTCTTAATCGATACCTGGCCACATCAACGCTCTGCGGATTCTGAAAGGTCAGCGCAGCGATATCTTTCGATGACAAACCGGACCGTATGAGTGCGCACAGCTTACGCTCATTCGGCGTTAATGCCGGAAACCGTTCAAGCAACACCTTATAAAAGGAGTTAAACGTATCTTCAAACCGCGCTTCAATTTCACTCCAGAAGGTCTCTGCCATCGTCATCTTATATTGACGTACCATCTGATCGATAAGCTCCTGTCCATCCTTACTGGTATGTGGATTGACCTTTTCCAGGTTTTGGATCAGTCCATGATTCATCTCATTCAGGTGCATCACCTGCAACGTACTGGAGATCAGCTCAGCCTTCTTCATATTCATCACCGTTTCGTGGGCTCTCTTCAGATCGGTTACATCGGTAAAAACAGCGACAATACCCACCGAATCTCCCCGATTGTCGGGGATCGCTTTTTTGGATACCAGGTAGATACGATCGCCTGGAAAAACGCGCTTTTCATAGGTTATCGCGCCTCGGCTCTGAATGACCTCCATATCCTTCTGAACATGAAACGAAACCTCATCAACAACGAACTGCCGATAGACCGACGTTCCCGTTAATTCATCCCCGGCCAATCCCGTCAGCGCTCCAAAAAATTGATTGAAAAGCCGGATGACACCTTCAGGCGAATAGTAGATCACCGGATGCTGAATGCTGTCAATCAGCGAACGGATAAAGAGGTTGGTATCCTCCAACTGACGATTCTGTTCTTTTAAGGCATTCAGTGACTGGCACAAAAGTAAAATGTTCCTCACACGGGCCGTTAACTCCTGCTTGTCGAATGGCTTCTTCAGAAAGTCAATCGCGCCAACCGACATCGCGTAGGATAAATCTTCGGGCGAAGTCATCACACCAGTGATCATGATCACCGGAATATCGCCGGTTTTCGAATCGCTTTTTAGCGATTCCAGGGCATCAATGCCATTCATTACCGGCATATTCCAGTCCATAATAATAATATCCGGCAGATGCTCCGCCACCCGGGCAAGACACTCCCTGCCATTGGTAGCCGTCATAATCTGAAACCACTGATCCTTCAGCATCTTTTCGTACAGTTTCAGGTTCATCGGTTCATCATCAACCAGCAGAACATATTTTTCACTCATATCCCGATGACTTATCGTTCCAATTTTTTACCCAAAGATTACCAAAAAATCTGTAATCTGATGCACATTTTTTTTACCTGCCTGTCTTTTATCATCTCAATAATCTATTTTTCAAGCTATTAATCCGATTGTATAGATATTGTACAGATGGCCGTCCAGTTCTTGTATAGTAAATAATTAAGTTCCCTGTGCTAAAAATTGACTCCTTTGCATAGGAAAAATATCCCGATCATTAAATCAAATACATGAAGCGGATTTTGGATTATTTTGATACACGTTTTTTACCCAGGTGGTTGGTACTGATTTTCGATTTGGCAATCCTTCTCTTCTCATGGATCATCGCCTTCCACCTCCGCTTCAACTTCCACGTAACGGAAGTGCTCAACAGCAT
>CAZILU010000052.1:0-9745 GCA_964540165.1 uncultured Mariniphaga sp. | reverse complement strand
TCGACCGTAAAAAAAATACCATGATCGTCACCGAAATGCGATTCATCGTTCCCGAATTCAACCCGGCAAATGAGCTCTACTCCCTAAATTCCGTCTCCCGGCAAATGGTCGCCGCAACCATCATCGCATTCCCACCAAAATATTCGGATACGACAACCAAGTGATCATTTTTTTATACATTTGTCTGAAACAGACAAACTAAAAATGATCAGGTCTTTCATTATTGACGATGAACCGGCGGCGAGGAACTCCCTGGAGATCTTGTTAACCCGCCATTTTTCCGATGAAGTTACGGTGGCGGGAAAGGCAGCCACCCTCTGGGAGGGCGTTGGCCAGTTGCAGCGCCATCCGGTCGATCTGCTCTTTCTGGATATTGAGATGCCGTACGAAAACGGCTTTAAAATCTTCGATTATTTTCCCGTGCTGCCCTTTGAGGTGATCTTCACCACCGCCTACCGTGAGTATGCCATACAGGCCGTTAAGGTAGCGGCCTTAGACTATATTCTGAAGCCCGTCACGCCCGAAAGCCTCACCAACGCGTTAGCGCTCTACCGGAAACGGAAAATCGCACCCCCCGCTCCGGTTTCTGCGGAGAGGCAGGTCAACATCCTGCAATCAACAGCGTCATACCCCGAAAGGGTAGCCCTCCCCTCCTTTGACGGCTTCTTTTTCGAGCGGGTGTGCGATATAGTTTACTGCGCGGCCGACCAGGTCTATACACAGGTACACCTCACCAACGGCCGGTCCCTGGTGGTCTCCAAACCGCTCTGCACCGTGGAGCAACTGCTGCCCGAACAACTCTTTTTCCGGATCCACAAATCCTTCCTGGTGAACCTCAGCTTTGTCAATATCTTCAGCCGGGAGGGGGGATTTCATGTGATCCTGGAAAACGGCACCCGCCTCAATGTTGCCAGCCGCCGGAAAAGCATGCTGTTGCAGATATTGACGCAGAAACGCAGCAAACGAAACCAACAGCCGTGAAACGCCGTCGGATCATCAGCCCGCAAGCCCTGCTACTGCTCCTGCCACTGCTCTTGCTGACCGGAGCGCCGCTCCCCGTTGAAGCACAGCGCTATCCCCACCGGCGATATACCATGCGCGAAGGACTTCCCGACAACCAGATCTTGTGCCTGCTCAAAGACAGCCGCGGCCTGCTATGGATCGGCACCGGCGGCGGCCTTTGCTCCTTCGACGGATTGACCATCCGCATATACAGCCGATCCGAAATGATGACCACCGCACCCATAACATCAATAGCCGAAGATGATCACGGCACCCTTTGGTTCGGTACCTACGGAGAGGGACTCTACCGCTACGATGGCCGGAGCTTCCGGCAGCAGGTCATCACGAACGACACCGGCAATGGCATAATCACCGCGCTCTGCTGGTCGGAGAGACACCGATGCCTGGTCATGGCCGGTACAGAACGCATCACCGTGCTCTCCACCGATTCAACGGGTGTCAGCAAACGTGAAACCATACCCTCCCTGCCCGTTATCGATGCCGGCACGCCCCTGCCCGGTCCTGTTACCTGCATGATCGATGCCGGCAACTTCCTCTATGTCACCCTTAACAACGAAAGCAATCCCTGCCGCTTCTACCCCGCCACCCGACAACTGATACCCGCCGCCAACAACACCACAACCGGCCTGGCGGGCAGCCAGACCGTTTACCTCTCATCGGCAGGTGACACCATCCTTTCAAATGGTAACCGGGGAATTATCAGCCACCGCAACGGCCGGTCCCTAACTATCGGCGACACCATAGGGCGGGTGACCGCCATCACCGAGGACTTCCTGGGAAATATCTGGATAGCCGCAGCTCCCGATCCGCCAGCGGGCATCTCCGGCGGCATATACCGCTACCGTCGGGGAGAGCTCATCAACTTTGCCGCCACCCTCGAATTAGAGGCCGAAATAAAAACACTCCTCTTCGACCAGGAACAGCACATCCTCTGGATCGGTTCCAACCGTAACGGTCTTACCAAAGCACCCTTCTCCGGGTTTTACCATTACGATCCCGAGTACTTCGGACTGGACAGAAATCCCGTCAACGCGGTCTTTGCCGACCATCACCAACGATTGTGGATCTCCGGCAGCTACGAATTGATCATCATTAATCCCGATAAAACATTCCACACCCTCGACCGAAAAACGATCCGACAGACCTGCTGCCGCGATAAAAATCCCGGTGAATGTGAACCGGCGGAGTTTGGCCAGGTGACCAGCGACGGAAACGACGGGTACTTCATCGGCTGTGGCGCCGGCCTCATTCACTACCGGGAGGCCACAAACCAATTCCGGCACCTCAACATCGAAAGCCGGAACCGACACCTTTTGCACTTCAACGATACCCTCATCGTCACCGGTGCCAAAACGGCTATCTACACCCCGGCGCACACCCTCATCAACGGAGATGAAGCGGCCAATGCCAGCGCGGCGGAGCAGGTGGAAGCATTCAACAGCCTTCAGGAGCCCCGGGATGTGACGGGCGCCGTAAGATACCACAACCGCTGCTGGTTCACATCGCACAGCTCAGGCCTCTGGATGAGCCGCGGGGAGGAGCTGCTCAGCCTGAACGCCTCCGACACCGCCATCAGCAAAAACCTGACAGCCATCTGCACCACGCCCGACGGACTGCTGATCTTCGGATCTCACAGCGGAGAGATATCCATCGCCGATTACCGGAACAACCAGGTAAAGGTCCTTAAATCGATCGGTCCGGCCCACGGCATCAAAGGAAACAGCATCCGCTGGCTGGCAGCCGGCAACGATGGCATGCTCTGGGCCGGCACCAACCAGGCGCTCAACAGCATCGACCTGACGGAACTCCTCGAAACCGGCAGGATAGTCGTTGCTATCTATGACAACGGCGAGGGATATACCGGATTTGAGGCAACACAGGCTGTCATCGATCCCAACGGAATCCTGACGCTGGGAACCGAAGAGTACCTCATCGGGATCAACACACCATTCCTGATGAAGTATCGCCCCAAAACCGGCCGGATTATCCTTCAGGGTGTCGAGATCAACCACCAAAAACCGACCGGCAACCTGCTGAACAACCTCGATCCATGGACACTACTCCCGCAAGAACCACTGGTACTCAGCCATCGCGATAAAAACATCACCTTTAACGTCGGCATCAACAACCACCTCAATCCGCGAAAAGACCAGTACCGCTTCCGATTAGAGGGGGAACGGATGGAACAGAGCGAGTGGAACAACTCCGGACGCATCGTGCTGAACCACCTCACGCCCGGCAGCTACCGGCTCACGGTTGAATCGTTCAACCTGAACACTCTCGCCCGCGCTAAGCCGCTAAGCCTCGCGTTCACCATCAAACACCCGTGGTGGGGCTACTGGTATGTACAGAGCCTCATGATCCTGGCCCTGATTCTCACCGCCCTCCTGACCATCCACCATTACATAAAACATGAAAAACAGAAGCAATGGCAGCGGCACCTTACCGAAAAGAAGATCCTGCAACTTGAAATGCAGGCGCTGCAGGCACAGATGAACCCCCATTTCATATTTAACTGCCTCACCGGGATCCAATACCTGATGCTGACAAACAAAAACGACGAGGCCCTGGCATTCCTGGCCGACTTCTCCCGGATCGTGCGCGGATCGCTGGAGAATGTTACCCGCAGGCTGGTGCCATTAGATAAAGCGATGGAGTTCCTGAAGAGCTACCTCCGGCTGGAACAGATGCGGTTCCCCGATAAATTTACCTGCAAAATCATCATGCCTCCGGAGCTGCTGAACGGATCATTCATGGTTCCGCCCATGGTGGTACAGCCGTTTGTGGAGAACGCTATCCGCCACGGATTTATGAACATGAAGCGGAAGGGAGAGCTGTCGGTGCTCTTTGAGCGGATCGACACCGATGTGCTGCAATGCACCATCACCGATAACGGCATCGGCCGGGCTCACGCCACCGGGCCTGACCAGGAAACGGCGATCGACCGCCCTCATAGCATCGCCATCACACAGGCCCGGATCAACCATTTTAATACGCCCGGCCAACCCGCTAAATACCGGATCTCCTTCACCGACCTCAATGGTGACCGGCTGCCAGCCAATACCGGATTAAAGGTAGAGATCCGGATGCCGCTGGAATTTTCTTCGGAAACGAAAATTCGTTAAAATATAACGGTTATTATCAAAACCGGTACGTTAAGAAAGTCTCGTTCCGTAATTCAACCGTTTGACATAATTTCGCAGCTGGCAAAACAGATCGAATTTTATGAACCAACGGTCGGACCTTTTATTTTCATTAACCAGACCAACTCCACCCCCTCGTGGAATCGCGAAGCCGGCAGTTTTACTACCAGCTCTCTTCTGCGCGGGGGTGTAGGATTTAAACGCGGTTACCAAACATGATTCGGATCATCAACTTCTTCAAAACCCTGTTTCTCCCCCGCTGGATGGTTCTGCTGTTCGATATAACCCTCGTCATATTCTCCTGGATCCTGGCTATTCACCTCCGTTTCAATTTTCAATGGGAAGCAGTGATCAACAACATCGATCCGCTGCACCTGGCCCTTATTTTGCCGGTTGCCCTCTTCTGTTTCTGGAAGCAGAAGTCATACGCCGGGATCCTCCGCCACAGCACCACCCGCGATGTGATGCGGATCATTACATCTATGGCCTGCACAGGGACGATCCTGCTGACCATCTCCCTGGCCGGCCGCGCGGTGAATGCACCATCGTTTCTGGTTCTCCCGGCATCGGTCATCATCATCATGATCTTCCTGACCGGAGCACTGATGATCTTCTCCCGGGTGGCCGTCAAACGTCTCTTTCAGCACTACAACCGCAACCTGAAGGAGGAGAAACGGGTCATCATATTCGGGGCCGGACAGATGGGGCAGATCACCCGCAATGCGCTGGTGATGGACACCTCCGAAAACTTCAAACTGGTGGGCTTCATCGATGACAATCCGGGCCTCCACAACAAATACATCGCGGGGTACCCGGTCTACTCCTTTCAGAGAGCCTGCGATAAGGTGATTCAGGAGGAGCGGGTCACGGAACTGATCTTTGCTATTGACGAAAAAAACATATCCGTATCACGCAAGCGGGAGGTGACCGATTTCTGCCTCCGGAAAAAGGTTGAGGTGAAGGAGGTGCCGCCCTTTAGCTCGTGGATCGAAGGAAAGCTGATGGTGAAGTCGATCCGCCGAATCCGCATCGAGGATCTTTTAGGGCGCGATGCCATTCAACTGGACCGGCAGCGCATCATGGCCGGATTGAAGGAGTCAACCGTGCTGGTCACCGGCGCGGCGGGATCGATCGGCTCGGAGATCGTAAGGCAACTGGTAGCTTTTCAGGTAAAAAAAGTGATTCTGTTAGACAAGGCCGAGTCGGACCTCTTTAACCTGGAGCAAGAGCTGCTGGCCGGGTGCCAGAGACTGAATTTCCAGGTGATTGTGGGCGACGTAACCAATCGGATAAAAATGGCGCAGATCTTTGAAAAATACCACCCGACCATAGTCTTCAATGCCGCGGCCTACAAGCATGTACCCCTCATGGAGAAATACCCCGCCGAGGCGCTGCGCGTCAACGTGGGCGGCACACGCATCTTAGCCGACCTGGCGGTGAAGTACGACGTGGAGAAGTTCGTCTTTATATCGACCGACAAAGCGGTGAACCCCACCAACGTGATGGGCGCCTCCAAACGGATCAGCGAGATCTACATCCAGTCGCTGGCACAGTCGGGCCGCTACCGGACAAAGTTCATCACCACCCGCTTTGGCAACGTACTGGGATCAAACGGATCGGTAGTGCCGCTCTTCAAGAAACAGATCGAAAAGGGCGGGCCGGTGACGGTCACCCATGAAGATATCACCCGCTACTTCATGACCATCCCCGAGGCGTGCCAGCTCGTCCTGGAGGCAGGATTCATGGGCAACGGGGGGGAGATCTTCGTCTTCGACATGGGCGAACCGGTGAAGATCTACCACTTAGCCGAAAAGATGATCTCGCTCTCGGGATTCACACCCCACCAGGATATTGCCATTAAGGTAACCGGACTGCGGCCCGGGGAGAAACTCTACGAGGAGCTGTTAGACAACCGCGAGGAGCTGCAGCCTACCCACAACGACAAGATCCTGATCGGCCGGGTGCGGCCCCACGACCACGATCAGGTGAACCAACGACTGACAGCCCTGCTGGACAATATCGACCACCGGCAACCGGCAGAGATCGTCGCCACCATGATGACCCTCGTACCCGAGTTCACCCCCACCAACGAACTCTACAAACAGCACAAACCCTAACCCACGTCAATGTGGGCGCAGCTTTTTTGCACCGTCATTGCGAGCATCGCGAAGCAACCTCCCCCTCACAATTAATCCCTCACACACCTGATACTATGCCCGTCATCTTTGGCCTGACGGCGAAGAATAAAGTTCGAATTGAGATAATACAATCCCCATTTCCAAACAGCATCGGGATAGAACTCCTCACTACTCCACCAGTAACCGTAGATACCAATCAAGTCAGTACTACCATAGCTTCCTCTGCACCCTCCGGGAAGCGCTGAAAAACCAAAATCATCCGTTCCATTGCCATTATGACTCCAACCCATTGATTTCCAACCATTGATTGTTTTTAGGTGTTTACCTGCCTCCAGCCAGTCATAATCCAAGCGTTCATCACCTGCTTTACTATAAGGTCCCTTTTGATCACTTATGTATTGTGCCAGTTTCTCCCATTCTTCATCACTTGGCAGATGCCAACCGGCAGGACAAGCGGTCTTTGCTGCCGGCCAATTGTATAACACCCCATACGTATCATAGTTTGAATGCTTTTTTGCAGCAGCCACATCAGTTCCCTGATAACCGTATACATAATAACAGGGCTCTGTATAAGATCCGGAAGAGGAGCCATGAACTGCCGGAAGATAGGCGAGATTCTCAGCCATCCACCACTGATCGCCAATCTGCACTATCTTATAACTCCTTTTATCCGGGTCCATACAATCATAAAAATCCACATCGATGGATTTTGATGTAGTGGGTGAATCTGAAATCACAGTAGTATGATCATCTGAGTAAACGACGTAATGGACCAAATCCCCTTCCGAGTACTCCAATATTTTATTTGTGTTTCCGCTTTTGACCGTTTTACTGTGAATCGTTGAGGGGGCACTTCCTAAATATTCAATCGCACCAGATTGCTGTGATCTCCCCAAATAAACAACTTTATAAGATAATGACTGTTCATCCGTCACTGCATGGATGTAATAGATACCAGGAGCGGGGAATTGAATTTGAAACCTATGGGCACCCTGATTCAGAAAATTCGTTCTGTTCCTAACCATTTTGCCTTCTATCGTATATAAAGAGATGAATACCTCCTCCTCCTGAACCGTCCGAAAGCTGAGTGTGGTAATTCCATCGGTAGGATTCGGGTATAAATAACCTCTCCCGGCATCATCAGTTACTACGAAATCGCTCGAGGTAACAGGTGAAATTACCAGGGATTCACCGGAAGCCAGCATAACGGTCTGTCCTTTTGTGAGGTTAATCGCATAAATGCTGTCTATAACAACACCAGTTGCTTTCGAATGAAATTGAATGATGACTTCGTTAGCAAATAAATTCGCTGCACTGTAAAAGAAAAGGATGGCACAGATAAGTTTTTTCATCTTGTTCAATTTTAGTGCTATAAAATTAAATGTAATAAATTATATATCAAAAATTTATTTAGAAAATGTCATCCATAAAACCGATGTACATATTGTGCACAAATGGTTATTCAGGTACCTCTGTAGCGGCATAGACCTCTTTACCGACAAGGAGGCCTTCTCTAACGGAGTAACTCCGTGTTTACACCGAGGTACTCTGTGTAATTTTTTTTATGTGTTGTAGCTCCTCACCGCCCCATTTTGCGAGCGCAGCGAAGCAACCTCTAAAAATCCACCACCACCCCCAAGCTCCCACTCACCAGGCTCCTCGATCCGGGCACCTCCACACCGCTCGCATTCGCCTTCCACCACGTGCGTGAGAACCCCGCCGACCCTACCAGCCGGAAGTACTCCACCAGACCCACACCCCGCACCTTACGGTCGAACGACAGCTCCGTATACCACGTGTAGTCATAGATCCCGTCCTTCGTGAAATCCATCAGGGGATACCCGCCTACATCGCCAAACTGATGACGGTACACATCGCCAAAGATCCGGTAGGGATCCCCCGCCAGATCGTTCGTGCCGTGCACCATCAGCCGGTTATCGAGCACCATCTGCAGATCGGCCACCGCCAGCGATGTCACCTCCAGCTGCAGCTCCGCCGAATTGGGCGGGAGGTAGAACCCCAGGTTAAACTCATCGTGCGTGTAAGTGAGATCGACCGGCCGGTTGCCGTGGTAGGGGATGAACTCCGTTTCGGGATAGTGGCTATATACAAACGGCCCTACGCGGGTGAGGGTCAGCTCAAACGATGTCATCGGTAGCAGCGATGGCGGCACCTGCCGGCTCCACCCCGCCTGCCACGCATAGCGATTGCGAGGCATCTTCAGCAGATTGCCATCGTCTATGAAGCTGAACTCATCGACGAAAAGGCTGGCGTGGAACTTCCCGCTGCAGGAGCAGAGCCAGGCCAATGAAGCTCCGATGGAGAGGTTGTCGTGGTCACCGACATCGATCTGTGCCAGGTGCGGCAGGACAAACGGCATCAGATAGACCGGCTCGAAACGCTTCGACCAGATGTTCCCTCCGATAAGGGTGGCCTGCAGCTTCGGCGTGAGGGTGATCTCTAACTGATGCAGGGAGAGCATCTTCTGCGGATGCCCCAGATCATAACCGTAGATGCCCGATTTATAGGAGGAGGACTGGTTGGCATAGGCGAAGAGCGAACCGGTGACCCACGAATAACGAAGCCAGCGGGTGGGCGTCATCACCAGGTCGAGGCCCGATAACCGGCGGGCCCGCTCCGAGAGAAAAAGGTTGTCGGAACGGTAACCCCACGAACGATGGTGGTTGTGCAGGTGCAGCCGCAGCCGCCCGTCGAACCACCCGCCACTCAGTTCAGCATGGTAGAGCATTCCCGCCGTCAGGGCATCCTGCACCGGCGGTCCGCCCCCCGTAGTGACCGACGTGCGCACATGGTTCCACATCGTAGGATACTGAAACTGATAGGGATGCCAGCTGTAGCCAACGGCTTCGTGGGGAAAACGGACGGCTCCGTTTTTGACATAGCTGTCGTGAAAGAGATCGGCAGCATGACGCTCCACCGACAAGCCGATGCCCGCCAGGTAGCTGATGCTCCTCCCCAGCGATCCGGCAATGTAGGGCTCGGCGATGTTGACCGTCGACCAGCTGCCGTGATCACCCGCACCGCCACGAACACCGGCTTGCGCGGCGATGCCGATCACCGCTGTGGTGCCCTCCGGCTGTAGAGTCCCCAGCAAAGAAGCAGTGCCTTCCGGCATGGCAGGAGCCTGCTGGCTGACAGGTGTCTCACTGCCCCGACCAGCATCCCGTATGTCCGCAGCCGGTTCAGCAACACGAGAGCCACGGCCGCTATCGGAGTCTTTCAACACCAATCCGGAATTCCCGGCAAGAAGATCGTCCACCATCCGTTGAATGACGGTCCGCTCCCGCCCCGTCACCAGCTCGTCGGCCAAAACATCCGCCAGGTAACCGATCACCATACCCCGCGTGTAGGGCCTCGACTGCGGCAGATACCCCGTGCGACCTCCCAGCTCGTAATAGTCGAGAAGCCGGTACACAGGAT
>CAZILU010000051.1:5564-19630 GCA_964540165.1 uncultured Mariniphaga sp. | reverse complement strand
CGGAATATGTTCTCCTCCAAAAGGGGCTCCCATGAAGTTTGAAAATAGCTCTACTTCGGTAAATCCAGCCTGGTGAAGCAGACCTGTCAGCGTCTCACTCTGCAGTGCATAGAGCGATGTGCCATTTACGATTGACTCATTGCTTTTTTTCAGGATGAGTTGAGTCTGAAAGCGGATAACCGGACTGTTTTGAGTGAACTGGTAACTTCGGATGAACCGGATGTTGTCCGTTTCGATCAGGGGTAGTTCGGATATTTTTTTTCCATAGATATAGTCGTAGTTGAGGTTTTGCAGGAGGAATGTTCCCCCCGATTTTAACGTCTGATATACCCCTTTCATCATTTGCATCATGTGATCGGTTGTTGGAAGGTGCACCATCGTATTTCCAAAACATACCGTCATATCGAAATGATTTTTCCGGAAATGGTGGGCGACCTCCAGCATGTCACCGGTCTGGAATTGCAGATTTTGCAGGGGATTTCTTTGTTGTGCCTGTGCGATCAACGCTTCGTTCAGGTCGATGCCGGTTACTGCGGCACCTCTCATGGCCAGGCGAAAAGAGAGCTCTCCCGTTGCACATCCGATATCAAGAACTGTTTTCCCGGGTAACGGATCGGCATATCTTTTTATAAAGTCTAATTGTGCCGGATTGAATGGAAATATTTCGGAATAGAATTCTGATATGGAACGATAGAATTCATTTTGTGCCTCTTCTATGTGGTACTTATGCTTCATTTTGTGCTATTTTATCGAATTGCAGGCGGTTATCGCCTCCTTATGTAATAAATCTATTTAGCAGTTCAGCAGGAATTAGCCTCATTCATTGAAACAGATAACCGCTGCATCTGTTCGTGCAATGAAGCTTTTTGGTAATAATTCGAGTGTGCAAAGTTCAGGAATTTCAGAATTTTAAAGGCATTGAATTTTTGGAAGAACCTTTTTTTGAAGGCCGATTGTGTGGCGCAATTTTCATTCAGCACTTTCACCTCTTCCCCAAAACAATCCGTTTGCAGGAATCCTTCTACCGAAGGCGGCAGGTTCAACAACCATTTTTTGTACTCCTCCGCTGCTATTTTATAGAGTTGGTCTGCCTGCATAAAAAATGATTTCAGATCGAAGAATGCGGAGAAGTTATAGGTAGTGGAGAGATCCTCTTCCCCGCGCATCCATCGGTTCAGGAGGGGACCGGTTCCAAAGGGAACACGGTTGGATATTCGTGCGGAGGGATAAACCGTTGTTGCGTTGATCTCCCCAACGACACCCAGTTGGGTCAGGTTTTGCAGGAAGTAGAAATCTTCACCTGCCTGCCGGCGGTTCATGCCTCCCCTTTTTACATAGGCATCAGCTAAAACGGCAAAGGCAGAGCCTATCGTGAACATTGGGTAGGGATATCCCGTATAAGCCAGGGCATTTTTGTAGTAGTACATATAGGCTTCATAGAGATCAATTCCCTGACGGTGTTTCTCAGAAAGGCCATCTCGCTGATGTGAAAAGGCAATGGTAGCCCCTACCTGGGTTGGATGATTTATAAAGTGATTTTCAATGGCTGTCAGATAGTTCTGATCCACCAGGGTGTCTGCATCCAAAGAGACGATGATGCCGTCCGGTTTGTTAAGTTGATGAAAACGCTTAACGGCTTCGTCCATACCCTTTTTGCGCGCCAGGCCTGCCCCCGCCCACTTGCTTCGCAACTCCAGCGGACCAATCGAATGGTACCTGATTTTATTATATTCGGAACTCGTAATCCACGGTTCCAACACTTTTTTTGTTTTTTGATTCTGGATTTTTATCTCGTCAGAGGCCGATTCCGAGTGATTTATAACCGTGATCACTTCGACATGGTGTAAGGGAGGCCGGCATTGATCCAGTGCGTTTAACGTTTTTATCAGATCAGGTTCATCTTTGCAGGGAATTACGACAATGATTCCCAGATTTGGATGAGGTGGCATGGAAATCAATGACGACTCCCGAGTACGTTCAATATACCTGGCAGCAAACATGTGTAATGTTTATTAATACAGTTTTCCGGGTGATCCGGTTTTACCTTGCCGGGTGGGTTCTGTTCTCCGGATTTAATGACCTTATTCTTTGGAATAACGCTCATTGAGCCCCTTTAATACTTCTGAAGTCAGATTATGGGTTTTGTCACCAACCAGGATCTCTCCCGCATTGAATATATAGTCGTATTTTTTGATTTTATTCAGTTGCTCTATGTAGTTAACCAAACTATCAAGAATCTGTTTGTTGTTGGCAGCTTGCATCTCCGCCAGCTTCCCTGAAAGCTCCTGATCGAGCTGAACAATCTCCTGTTCGAAACCTACCAGCCGGTCGCGCTCCTGAATAGCTCTCTGTTCAGTCAGAAAACCACCCCGCTGTAACTTCTCCTGAAAAGCAGCAGCCTCCTTTTCAAACGACTGCCGTTTATTGCCGAATTCACTGTTGTAAGCCTCCTGTTTTTTTGTGAAATCATCGTGCAAATCTTGTGAAAGGTTGTAGTTCAGGATGATCGAATCGGCTTTTACGTAAGCAATTCGTAATGATTGGCCGGCTGATTCAGCCAATTGCTGTTCCTGAGAAACAGCAGATGACTCACCGGGAGCCGTGAAATGGAGGATGTACAAAATTATAACAGCAATAAGAGCGATTAGCGAAACATAAAATGAAGACTGTTTCATTCCAATAAACTTAATGTTAATACCTTTATTAATCTAATAGTTATCTTTTCTAACTGTACCGGCGGGTTACAAATTAATTGTTAAACGTATGATATGGTCTGTTTTTATGACCGTTTTTATCAAAAAAAATCAAACCCCGGAATTACAGTTCAGGCAAAGATAATTTTTTCGTATGAATGAAGATGTTTCGATCTGAAATTATTTTCCTTTGTCAGAATTGTTGCCGGGAGATATTCAAAATACCTGAATAAAATCAGGTTGTTGCGCTGACAAACATCATTGCGCCGAAGGGGGAATCATACTACTTTTATTCTGTAATTGATGTATAACTGACGCGATAAAAAGAGGTAATGCTTAACGGACTTGTATCACACATGCTGCCCCATATGCCAAAAAATCTGGTATGGATATTTTCAAAGAGGTACATTGCGGGGGAGACCATAGAAGATGGATTGCTTGCATCAAAACTTCTGAATCAACAGAAAATGGAGGTAACTGTCGACCTGCTTGGGGAGTTTATCCGGAATCTTGATGAAGCAAAATGGCATAAGGATAACTACCTTGAGATTATTCGTCGCTTTACCGAAGAGGAGATCGAGGGAAATTTTTCGTTGAAGCCAACGATGTTTGGTCTGTTGATCGACCCTGAGGTTTGCTATGAGACCATTCGGGAGATAGTCTTTGTGGCAGCAGCGAAAGATCGTTTCATCCGGATTGATATGGAGGATTCACAATGCGTCGATCCTGAGTTGACGCTTTTTCGAAAACTGCATCGGGAGTTTCCGGGAAACGTAGGATTGGTGCTTCAGTCCTACCTTCGAAGGACGGCAGCCGATCTGGAAGCTTTGAGTACGTTGAGCAGCCAGGCATATCCGCTTAGTTTCAGGTTGTGTAAAGGCATTTATGTTGAGCCGGAGGAGTTGGCATATAAAGGGTATGACGAGGTTCGCTTTCACTTTCTTCAGCATCTTGAGTATATGTTTCAAAAGCGGATGAAGGTTGGCATAGCTACGCACGATCGTTATTTAGTTGAACAGGCACTCCTGCTCATTCAGAAGTACCAGGTTTCACCAACGCATTATGAGTTTCAGATGTTGTATGGTGTAACGCCCGAACTTCGCCAATCAATTATTGATTCAGGGCATCGCATGCGGGTTTATGTTCCATTCGGAAAGGAGTGGTTTAATTACTGCACCCGCCGGTTAAAGGAGAATCCCAAAATTGTGCAGCACATTTTAAAAGCGCTGGTTATCCGGGGTTAGCTTTCCGGCTTTATTCATACGATTTGACTAACACCTCCTCCAGTGGTCGTTTGGGTACGTGGTGAACCTGTTGGTCATCGCGCCAGTATTTGATATTGTCCTCCGTTGCTTTTTCAACCACTACGGTTTCAACAGGCTTTCCTAAGGCGATGATCCATAAGACATTTAGCGATTCGGAAAGTTTCAGGATTTTGGCAACTTTGGACCGGTTGACCGTGCCGATGATGCATCCGCCAAACCCGTCAGCTACTGCGCCAAGCAAAATGCTCTGCATAGCGATGCCATCGTCGCAATAGTAATTTTCTGCCAACGATTTATCCAAAAGAACGGCAATATAGGCTACGGGGCGCTCATGCTCCTCCGGGCCGCTCCACTCTTTCAGGTACCCGGCCCAGCCCAGGTGAGGGAAAATCTGTTTGTTGATGGTTTCATCGGTACTGATGGCATATTTTAATGGCTGCATATTGCGGCCACTGGCAGAGAAACAGGCTAACTCAATCCATTTTTTAATTTGCTCTGCTTCAATCTTTTTCCCGGCGTCAAACCTCCGGTAGCTGCGGTTTTTTAAAATCAATTCCCGTATCATGTTTCTATGAACGATTGAGAGCTCTTCCTATTGCGTGTTTTACGGATAAATTTTTAAATTCGCAGTACAGAACAGAATGGTTTCTGTTCTGGTAAACTGCCACGGATGAGCCATTTGTTATTTCCGATTGATAACCAGTCGAATGAGTTAAAGTACCGACAGCTGATCAGTGTCATTCAGGATGCGATTAGCAGAGGGCAGCTTAAACCCGGAGATCTGCTTCCTTCGATTAATCAGGTTATGAAGGAGAGCAATCTGTCGCGCGATACGGTATTTAAAGCATACGGAGAGCTGAAAAGGAGTGGAGTCATTGATTCTGTGCCTAATCGGGGTTATTTTGTTGCCAGCAAAACCAGAAAAGTTTTTCTTTTTTTAGACACTTTTAAAGCCTACAAGGAGGTGTTGTATGGTGCGTTTTTGAAGCACCTTCCCAAAAGTTTCGGAGTGGATCTTCATTTTCACCATTACAATATTCACCTGTTCGAAAAGATTGTGTTAGAGAGCTTAGGGAAATACAGCAGATATATCGTTATGAATTTTGACCACCCTAAAATATCCCAAATTATAAACCGAATCCCGGCCGATCAATTGCTGGTCATCGACTGGAGTATTCACGCCTCTGAAAACCATTCGGTTGTATTTCAGAATTTTGGTGCACCGGTCTATGATTGTCTGCGTGCAAACCTGGAAAAGATTAAACGGTACAAGCTCTTTACTTTCTATTATCCGCCCTTTACCTACCATCCAAAAATTGCCGTCGATTACTTTATCCGGTTTTGCAATGATTATCAGATCAAACATACCGTTGTTTATGAGGAGGATAAATTTCAGGTTACCAAACATGGATTGTATTTTCTGGTGAGCGACCGAACGCTGGCAAGGTTTTTAGATCAATGCGCGGAAAAGGGATTCGAACCTGGTCTGGATGCCGGCGTGATCTCATACAATGAAACCCCGATGAAGAAGTATGTCAAAAATGGTATAACCGTTATCTCTACCGATTTTGAGTTGATGGGGCAGAAGGCCGCTGAGTTTGTGTCCTCCGGTGATCCGATTCATTTTGAGGTGCCTACATCCCTGAAGCTAAGGTCATCTTTATAACAGAGGATGCCGTTTTATGCTATATAACATTTTTTGAAATTTTGAAATCCGCTGATTTGCCGTTACTTTTGATGGCATACCAGAACAGAACAGTTCGATGCATTTGTTGTTGTAAAATATTAGTATAGATGTATTTGCTTGGGTTTGACATTGGTAGTTCATCGGTAAAAGTTTCCTTAATAGAGGGAGAAACGGGGCGTTGTGTCGGCTCCTCGTGGCATCCGGCGGATGAGATGGCGATTCATGCCGACCGGCCGGGTTGGGCTGAACAGCATCCGGAGTTGTGGTGGCATAACCTTAAGCTTGCATTAGCGGATGTGTTAAATGTGTCGGGTGTAAAGTCAGAAGCGATCCGTTCGATAGGGATATCTTATCAAATGCATGGATTGGTATTGGTTGATAAAAATTACGAAGTTTTACGTCCTTCCATTATATGGTGTGACAGCCGGGCGGCAACGATCGGTGAGAAGGCATTCTTGTCGCTTGGTTCTGAGCGGTGTTTGGGCGGGTTATTAAACTCACCCGGAAATTTTACCGCCTCAAAAATGAGGTGGGTAAAAGAGCATGAACCTCAGGTGTATGACCGGGTGTTTAAAATGATGTTGCCGGGCGATTACATCGCAATGAAGCTAACCGGAGAGATTCGGACCACGATGAGTGGATTGTCGGAAGGGATACTTTGGGATTTCAAAGACCACGCCCTTTCAAGAATGCTTTTAGACTATTACGGGATATCGCCGGAGCTTATTCCGGAGGTTGTTCCCACTTTTTCGGTCCAGGGGCAACTACGTCCGGAAGTCGCGGCAGAGCTGGGTCTGTCTCCAAAGACTACGGTAAGCTACCGGGCAGGAGACCAGCCCAATAATGCTTTTTCGCTTCGGGTAATGCATCCGGGAGAGGTGGCTGCCACGGCCGGAACCTCGGGGGTGGTTTACGGTGTCAGTGATGAGATCAGGTACGATCCTCAGTCTCGGGTAAACACCTTTGCTCATGTTAACCATTCGGCTGAAACCCGAAGGTTGGGCGTTTTGCTTTGCATCAACGGAACCGGTATTCTTAATGCCTGGCTGCGACGAATGGCCGGAGAGACAATGTCGTATGACCAGATGAACCGGTTGGCATCAGCGGCACCGGTTGGATCGAACGGATTGGTTGTGCTGCCTTTCGGCAATGGTGCCGAACGGATGTTGAATCATCGGGATGTGGGGTCTGGATTTTTTGGCATTAATTATAATATTCATCAGAAAGGAGATCTGTTCAGGGCGGCACAGGAGGGGATCGTTTTCTCATTTAACTATGGGATGGAGGTTATGAAAAATGCCGGTATACAGGCGAAAGTTATCAGGGCCGGAAAGGCAAACATGTTTCTAAGTCCGGTTTTCAGGGATACATTGGCCGGAATTACCCAGGCAACCATCGAACTATACAACACCGACGGATCTATTGGGGCAGCCCGTGGGGCAGGAATCGGATCTGGATATTATTCTTCTGATAAGGAAGCTTTTATGAATCTGATCAAACTGGAAACCATTGAACCGGTAAAGCCTGAAAATGATAAATATTTGATTGCTTATCTCCGCTGGAAAAAGGAGCTTGAAAATGCTTTGGCGAAACCGGACTGATGCATTGTAACGAGTACAATTAAAAATTAAATAAAATGAAAAATTTTACCAGAAGAAGTTTTCTTCAAAACACGTTGGTTGGTGCGGCCGGCATAGCTGCATTACCAATGCTTCACGGATTCAGAATGGGTGCAAACGATACCATTCGCGTTGGATTTATCGGGCTTGGACAACAGGGAATGAATCTGTTGAATGGCTTTACCCGGATTCCGGGAGTGCAAGTCGTTGCCGGAGCCGATGTTTATGGTATAAAGCGGCAGCGATTCGAGCTGCGCCTGAAAGAGATCTATGGGAAGAAGGGCCAGCCGGCAGAGGTGAAAACCTATGCCGATTACCGGGATATTATCGATCGAAAAGATATTGACGCGGTGGTTATTGCCACGCCCGATCATTGGCATGCTTTGATCGCTATTGAAGCCTGTAATGCCGGAAAAGATATCTATCAGGAGAAACCGATTACCTTCACGATTAAAGAGAGCCTAAAAGTAGCTGCTGCGGTGCGAAAGAATCAGATTATTTTTGCAACCGGTAGTCAGCAACGATCCGATCCGAACTATCAACATGTTGTTAATTTGGTTCACAGGCAGGCTGATGGATTTGGAAATCTGGTCAAAGTAAATGCGTATGTGGGCCCGGGACCGGATCCATACAACTTGCCGGAAGAGAAGATCCCTGCTGATCTCGACTGGGCAAAATGGCTGGGGCCGCTGGCTCCCATTCATTACAACTCAAAGCTTAATCCTCCCATAACCATTAATCCGCCAACGAAAGAGACTTTTTGGGCTAACTGGCGTTATTATAAAGAGACCGGGGGTGGATATACCTGTGACTGGGGAGCACATAATTTTGATATTGGCCAGTGGGGACTGAAAAGAGATAACAGCGGTCCGGTTAAAATTATACCCCCGGGTTACCAGGGAGCGAAATACCTGACTTATGTGTATGATAATGGAATTGAGATGACCAATGAACCCTATGATGAGGGTAAAACCAGGGGAGTGAAATTCTGGGGGAGCGATGGATGGATTGAAGTTTCCAGGGGTAAACTGGCGGCTTCGGATCCGGGCCTTCTTCCACAGAAAGATGAGGAGGCTGATCCGGGATTGTATGAGCGGAGTTCGCTTCACATAGAGGACTTTATTAAATCGGTCAGAATGCGCAGAGACCCGATTGCCACGGTGGAGATAGGTCAGCGAACAACCACCTGTTGCATTTTGGGAAACATTGCCCTGGAATTAAAACGGCCTGTGAACTGGTCTCCTGAAAATCAGTATTTTATAAATGATCCTGAAGCAGAGCAATTTTTTCACCGGGAGTATAAAAACGGCTATCAATTATAAATTATTTCTACGATGAGTACGATTTCAAGGCGGAAGTTCGTAATGACTACCCTGGCTGCCGGGGCTGCATCGGTTTTTATTCCAAATACCCTCTATGCAAAGGCTGGTACTCGTAGTCCGGTTCCTTCCCTGAAGGGAAAAAAGGTTCTTTATGTTTGGGGAGGATGGGCTGGTCATGATCCGGAGCCATCGGTTGATCTGTTTGTTCCCTGGATGCGGGAGGAGGGTGCTGAAGTTGTTGTCTCTGATACCCTCGACATCTATCTTGACGAAGATCTGATGAATTCGCTCGATTTGGTGGTTCAAATCTGGACGATGGGGCAGATCACCAAGGAGCAGGAGAAGGCTCTGCTTAAAGCGGTAAAGGGCGGGGTCGGCCTGGCAGGTTGGCATGGTGGCATTGGGGATGCGTTCAGAAACAATGTTGAGTTTCAGTTCATGGTTGGCGGACAATGGGTGGCGCACCCGGGTGGAGTGATCGATTATAAAGTGAAAATTACCAACCAAAAGGATGCCGTCACCAAGGGATTGAAAGATTTTGCCATGCACTCGGAACAGTACTATATGCATGTTGATCCCAATGTGAAAGTGTTGGCTACCACTCGTTTTACCGGAGAGCATGCTCCCTGGATCGACGGATGTATTATTCCGGTGGTTTGGAAAAAATATTATGGTGAAGGCCGGGTATTTTACTCCTCGTTAGGTCATAAAATGGTCGATTTTGAAGTTCCTGAGGCGTTGGAGATTCAAAAACGGGGAATTCGCTGGGCTGCCGAAAGCAGGTATCATCCTAAGGAGAAATGGAAAGAGCCACGGTATTCATAATGGATATTAAACGTGTGTGTTACTTTTTTGCAGGCTCCGATATCTTTGGGTTTCATTGAGAAGGCTTGTTGGCCTGCGGAGCAGCAGATGAGGTATAAAAAATTAAGGATTTAAACAGTTAAAAGGGTTATTGATGAATGTATTAATTGGGAATAAGACGTATTTTAAGGGGATTGATCAGATCTGTTATGAGGGACCTGCGTCGCGCAATCCGCTGGCTTTTAAATGGTACGAAGCAGAGCGGATGGTTGCGGGGAAACCGATGAAAGACCATCTTCGTTTTGCGGTGGCTTATTGGCATACCTTCTGTGGAACGGGAGAGGATCCCTTTGGCCCCGGAACACAGATTTTTCCGTGGGACGGTGCTTCGGATAAGCTGGATGCTGCAAAGGAGCGGATGGATGCCGCATTCGAGTTCATTACCAAAATGGGTATTCCGTATTACTGTTTTCACGATGTGGATATGGTGGGTGACGGATCGGTTTTCGAGATTGAAAAACGGCTGGAAACGATGGTGGAGATTGCCAGACAAAAGCAGGAAGCCTCAGGCGTGAAACTGTTGTGGGGAACCGCCAACGTATTTTCCAATCCGCGTTATATGAACGGAGCCGCCACAAATCCTGATTTCAACGTTGTAGCTCATGTGGCGGTTCAGATAAAAAATGCCATTGATGCCACCATCGCATTGGGCGGATCAAATTATGTTTTTTGGGGTGGAAGAGAGGGTTATATGACGCTGCACAATACCGATACCCGAAAGGAGATCGAACATTTGGCACGGCTCCTGGGTATGGCTCGTGATTACGGCCGGAAGCAGGGATTTACCGGCACCTTTCTGATTGAACCCAAACCGATGGAACCGACCAAACATCAATACGACTACGATGCACAAACGGTGATCGGATTTCTACGGCATTACGGACTTGATCATGATTTTAAACTGAATGTCGAAGTGAACCACGCCACGTTAGCAGGGCATACGTTTGCCCACGATCTTCGAATGGCGGCAGATGCCGGTTTGCTTGGATCGATCGATGCCAACAAAGGGGACTACCAGAATGGATGGGATACCGATGAGTTTCCAACCAACATCTATGAGGTGACGGAAGCTATGCTGGAGATTTTGCAGGCCGGAGGATTTACCAATGGAGGGATCAATTTTGATGCAAAGACCCGTCGCAATTCAACCGATCTGGAGGATATTTTTATCGCCCATATTTCGGGAATGGATATTTTTGCACGGGCCCTGCTGATCGCCGATAAGATTCTGAATGAATCGGACTACCTCTCTATGCGCAGAAAACGCTACTCTTCATACGAAAGTGGCATGGGTGCTGCGTTTGAAAAAGGAGAGCTCGCTCTGGGAGATCTCTGTTCAATGGCCCGTGAGGCGGGTGAGCCGGTACAGATCAGCGGCAAACAGGAGTTGTTAGAGCAGTTGATCAACTGGTACATATAGGTGGGGAATCCAAAGGAATCTGCCATCCCGGGAACACGGTTTGCCGGAAGTAGTTATGTTGTTATCTCCTCCCGGTGGAATTTCCGATCGTTAAAAATAAATGAATAAACAGACAGATGAAGAACAACAGGTTGTATGTGATTGCCGTTACTTTTGTCGCTACCCTCGGAGGCTTACTTTTTGGTTACGATACGGCTGTAATCTCCGGAGCTGAAAAATCGATTCAGGCTTACCTTATCGAAAGTCAGGGATTAAGCACGCTTGTTCATGGGTTGACCATCTCCAGTGCCCTTATTGGTTGTATCATCGGGGGATTGCTTTCAGGCCTTCTGGCTTCAATATTTGGCAGGAAGAGAACGTTGTTATTTGCCGCCCTGCTTTTTTTCGTTTCAGCGTTGGGATCAGGGTACCCTGAATTTCTGTTTTTTCAACGGGGAGAGCCAACCATCGGATTATTACTCATGTTTAATTTTTACCGTGTTATCGGGGGTATTGGCGTCGGTTTAGCATCGGCGGTTTGTCCTATGTATATTGGTGAGATTGCTCCGGCAAAGATTCGGGGGCAACTGGTTTCACTCAACCAGTTTGCCATTATTTTCGGAATGCTGGTGGTCTATTTTGTAAACTGGGGCATAGCTAACGGCCAGGCGCTGGATTGGATCAATGAAATTGGCTGGCGAAGGATGTTTCTTTCTGAGATGATCCCTGCCGGATTGTTTGGCATTCTGTTGCTGTTCGTTCCCGAAACGCCACGGTATCTTTCCCTAATGAAAAGAGATGATGAAGCGTTAAGGATACTGACCCGCATTAATGGTTCGGTAATTGCCGGAGAGATTATGGCCGATATTAAGGGAAGCCTTCAGCATCATCAATCGGCCAGGCTCTTCTCGTTTGGGAAAAAGGTGATCATTATTGGTATTCTGTTGTCTGTTTTTCAGCAGTTTGTTGGTATCAACGTGGCACTATATTATGCACCGCGTATATTCGAGAGCATGGGCGCAGCCAAGGATGCATCGCTGATGCAAACAGTGATTATGGGATTGGTGAATGTCATTTTTACGGTGGTGGCAATTTTTACGGTTGACCGTTGGGGAAGAAAACCGTTGCTCCTCGTAGGCTCCGCGGGTATGGCGCTGGGAATGTTTGCGATATCAGCCCTGGCATTCTTTGAGATCATTGGAATGGGTACCCTGGTTTTTATCATTATCTATACCGCCTCATTTATGATGTCGTGGGGTCCGATTACCTGGGTGCTTATTTCTGAGATATTTCCCAATAAAGTGCGGGGAAAAGCCGTTGCTGTTGCTGTTGCCGCACAATGGGCAGCCAACTATTTTATCTCTTCAACCTACCCGGCAATGATGGAGTTCAGCGGTGGATTTACGTATGGATTTTATGGACTTATGAGTGTTCTTTCGCTTATCTTTGTTTGGAAGATGATTCCCGAAACAAAAGGGAAAACGTTAGAGGAGATGGAAGCGTTGTGGGAAAAACAGCCCGCTGGTTAGTATCCTGGTATTGTTCCTGGTCATCATTATTCCTGCGCTTTCGTTATTTCTTCCCGGGCTGATCAGATAGATTTTACACATTGGATACCAGGTAATAGGCTAAAAATATGCCCGCAGTTACCAGGATAATGGTCAGAAACAGCAATAGAACGGTTGATGAGTGATAGGTTTCATTTTTTAACTGCTTATCCTGCCGGCGAAACTTAATAAATGCAAACAGTGCAATAACAACGCCAATTGCGACCATAAGCACTCCGGCAAAAGATGGAAATTTATTGGTATCGGGATCATTAAATTCAAGCATTAATGAGAGTTCCGTTAAAAAGAGAGAAAATTTCACGATAACAAACCCGAATCCCATCAATGCGATACTGGTTCTGATCCATGCCAGGAAGGTGCGTTCATTGGCCATCTGCTCCCGCGAACGATCGATAAAATTTTGCCGTTTATTTTGCTTTATCATTGTGTTTTTTATTATTTGTTATACTCAGTTTATTCGAAGTTGGGTTGATGTCCGTATAAAACGACCTGGTCAGGTGGGCAAGTGCTTCCGGTTTAAGGTGAACCCCATCGTAAAAATGGGAATCGTTAAATTTCAAATTTGCCGGATTGGTATTTCCGATGGTGTTTAAGGAGTAAGTATGGGCCAGCTTTTGCAAATAGCGTTCTGCGTTAAAAATGCCGGTATGATGTTGTGATTGGTGCATCAATTGCCAGGTGACCGGGTGGTAAGGAGGAATAAACAGGGTGACCGTACAATTTTGTTTTTGCAGATAGATGATCAGGTTCTCCAGGAGGCTGCATTGCAGCGGATCGAGTTGTGCAAAGCGTTCGTCTTTACTGGTATTGAAATAGGTTACTGCCAGTTTTTCTACCTCTTCCGGTTTTGGATTGGTCATGTGCAACGGGAGTTGACGGGATCCATCGGGCATCATCATCGTGCTTCCGGTGAGAGGTTTATCCTGCACAACAAACGCTTCTGCTTTACCGAAAAATCGAATAGAGCGAATCAGATAGCGGATTGAAAAGAGCTCTTTGATCCACTCTTTTTGCAACGCCCATTTTTGAGAGAATTTTCCCCGGGGTATCTTGTCCGTTTTTTGCAGCAGGTTAACAAAATGGTTGCGGTTGATTAGCCATCGGATCTCCTCAAACGCATGGCCTAAAAGCCATTGGTCGCAGCAGATGACTACTTCCGATGGAATTGCTCCCAGCTTATTTTCAATAATATCTACAAAGGCGTACATATCCTGAAGCGTGCCGTTGGTCACTGAGGCATTAAGAATCTGTTTATCTCCGAACGGCTCTTGCGTTAATCCCATGGTTCGGCTCGAACCTAAGATGAGGAGATCGGGCTGAAATTTCAATTGCCCGATCCACACTTTTTTTAATAACCGGTCGTTTGCATTGACCGGGCCGCTGATTATTCTTCCGTCAGCCAGTGCCGAGGCAACTTCGGGGATGTAATTGTGCCGGAGCGTGTAGTCGGGATCAATGAGGTAATTGATACTGCCGATGAATAACAGCGGCAGCAGCAGAACAGAGAATATACGGTTGAAGATTTTCATTTGTCAGAATTGAAAATAGATGAATATCCGGTCGGTTTGAAACGAAAACAGGATAAAAATAATCAACATATAGTAGGCGGCGTGCCGGATCCATATTTTTTTACCGGAGATATCGAGACC
>CAZILU010000051.1:0-5464 GCA_964540165.1 uncultured Mariniphaga sp. | reverse complement strand
GGCAAAAGATTTTGTCATCAGGTAGAAGAGTCCGTGAATGGTTCCCCAGACGATAAAGGTCCAGTTGGCTCCATGCCAGAGGCCACTGAGGATAAACGTGGTCATAATATTCAGGGAGTGTCTCTTTTTTGAGCAGCGGTTTCCGCCCAGCGGGATATAGATATAGTCTCGAAACCAGGTGGAGAGGCTGATATGCCATCGCGACCAGAATTCACGGATGTTTCGTGAGAAGTAAGGATTGTTGAAGTTCTGCATCAGGTTGAACCCCAACAGGGATGCCAGACCGATGGCGATGTTGGAGTATCCTGCAAAATCGCCATAGATTTGGGTGGAGAAGAGAATGGCGCCCAATGCCAACGTTCCTGCGGAGGCTGTTTCTGAATTGGAAAAGATGGTATCGACCAGGGGGGCAACCGAGTCGGCCACGGCGATCTTGGCAAAAAGACCCCAGAGGATCTGGCGGAACCCGTTGGCAGCCTGTTCGTAATCAAATTTTTTTATGGTACTGAACTGAGGCAGAAGGTGCCTGGCTCTTTCAACCGGTCCGGCAACCAATTGCGGGAAGAATGCAACGAAGGTAAAAAATGGCAGCCAATCATTGGTGGGCTTCAGTTTTTCGCGGTATATATCAATCGTATAGCTGAGGGTTTGAAAGGTATAAAAACTGATGCCAACCGGAAGAATAATGTTCAGCGTAACCGGGTGAAGGTGATAGCCCCATTGTCCGGCAAGGGCGATCAGTTCCTGTGCAAAGAACCCATAGTATTTAAAGAAAAAGAGTACACTTAGGTTAATAGCCAGGCTGATAAAGAGAAATAGTCGTTTTTGTTTCCGGGTCGTTGATCGAAAAATCTTTTTACCACACCAGAAGTCAACCGCCGAACTCAGAATGATCAGCCCCAGAAACCGGTAATCCCACCATCCGTAAAAAAAGTAGCTGGTTACCAGCAGGAACAGGTTTCGTGCCCGAACCGTTTTCCGGTTAAAAAGCTGCCAGTAGAGCATAAGCACAACCGGGAAGAAGATGATAAATTCGATCGAATTAAAAAGCATAGTTCAGGGTTTAGGCATTTGTGAAGAGACAATGAAATCATCGAAGAAGATGGTTTGATCGTTGGCAGGAGCCCAACTCTTATCGCCTCCACCCATGAATACACTGTACATAAGATGATCAATTGTAATATGATCATCTTTTCTGAAAAGGATGGTATCGGCATAGAATGCCTCTTTCCCATCGAACCATGCCTGCAATACGCCGTTACTTTTTCCCAAATCATTGAGTTGAATGTAGTGGGTGATGCAATGCCACTCACCCTTGGTTACTTTTATGGTATCTCCGTAGCTGTTTTTCAGGAATAAGCGTTCTCCCCAGATGGTTGACTGGTTGGGAAAGTAGAGATAAAAGCTGATTTTTCCCTCCTCCCAGAACATCATTCGGGCACTCCATCCATCGTTTTCATCGGGAATCTGGCCTGAAGTGACGGTTCCTCCCGCCAATCCGGGAAGCTTTCCGCCCCGGACAAAGTCAAAGTCTTTTTCAAATTTTACCCGGTAACTGAAGTAGTATGAGTTTTGTGGATCCAGTGGAATGCGCCATTGGGCTCCGGTAACCGGACCATAGTGATTACCAGGGATTAACATGCTTAAAAATTGGTTTTTGTTTTCCCGGATGATGGCGTGGGGGTGTGGAGTGATTCCAAGTTTGTAAAAGATGAAATCCTTTTTTCCACAAACAAGCCGGGCTTTGGGCCAGATCTTTTTTGTTTGAGCATCGGTCAGTTTTCCGGGTTTCAACAGTTCAAAATCGACAAAGAGGCTGCTCCCGCCTTTCGGAATGCTGTCGCAAGCATACGAAAAGAGTGAGATCAGAATCGCCAGTTTTATTAGAATCTTCATCTCATTAACAAACGTTAAGTAAGGAATTACATATTTTCTTGCAATTTTTCGTGGTTAATTGTAGTATGCTCTTCCAAATTTAAACCATACTGTAATTTCAAAAATAGAATTTTAATGAATCGCACCCTGGTTCCGGACAAAAAAAAATCCCGAAAAAATCGGGATTAATTTATTAATCGTTGAATAATTTTAACCGTTAAAACTAAGCAAGCTTAACATTTACAGCATTTAATCCTTTTTTACCCTCTTCCAGATCAAAGGTTACTTCATCATTTTCGCCGATGCTGTCTTTCAGTCCGGTTGAATGTACAAAATACTCCTTTGACGATTCGCTGTCTTTAATGAAGCCAAAACCTTTGACCTCATTGAAAAATTTTACTGTTCCTTTGTTCATTTTAATAAAAAATTAATTGCGGTAAAGGTACTTATATTTTTTACAATATCAGGTATCGTATGTTATAATTAATCCTATTTCCCTAAGCTGTTCTCTATGCGTGTCAAATAATTGATAACTTTGAGCATATTCTATCGGATTAACGGTTTCCTGATAAATGAAAAATAGCCACGATATTTCCTTGCCGGAGCCTGGTAAGTTTTGGTTCACCCTCGATAATGCTGCGAAAATTTTTCCTGCGGTTATCACGAATGAGGTTACTTCGGTATTCAGGATAACAGCGGTATTAAAACAACCCGTTGAAATCAGATCGTTGCAAAAGGCTCTTTTATTGGCAGAGAAGAGGTTCCCCTATTACAGGGTTCGGCTAAGACAGGGATTTTTCTGGTTTTACCTGGAGCATTATCCGAAGCATATTCCTTTAAAAGCCGATGAAAACCTTTTGTGCAAAAAATTTCCTGAGGATGGACTGTTAATTCGTTTTTTAGTGAAAAACAACCGGATTTGTGCTGAATTCTCGCATATTCTTACTGACGGAAGCGGTGGCCTTGCATTTTTCAAATTCATTATCGTAAACTATTTCGGTGCTTGTGGCTTTCCAATTCCCGTTGATTACCAGATTCCCGAATCCCTTGATACCATTTCAGAGGAAGAGTATGAAGATGCATACAATCGTTATTTCAAAGCAGACATTCCTCCAATGATTAAAAGATCCGAAGCATTTCATTTGCCATATCATTTGAAGCTTTCACCCCGGTTTACCACAGAATATGTTATGATACCGATGAGCCAGATGAAAGCACTGGCCCGGGAGAAAGGGGTGAGCATAACCGTTTATCTGGTGTCTGTTTATCTTTTTATTCTGCAGAAAATTTCCGAAAACCGGATGGTTAATGGCAAGGTGGGAAAGAAAAAGAAACTCCGCATTCAGGTGCCGGTGAATTTGCGAAATATATTTCCATCGAAAACCATGAGGAATTTTACCCTGTTTGTGATGCCGGAAATAGATATGCGTTTAGGACACTATACGTTTGATGAGATTGTTAAATCGGTGTACCATCAGGTAAAACTGGAAACCGATGAGAAATTGATTCATAAAAATATTGCGAGAAATGTAGGAAGCGAAAAGAAGTTGTATGTAAGAGGAATACCACTTTTTTTAAAAAGTCTGATCCTGCGCGTTAAATACTACTCACTGGGAACAAAACAGTATAGCGGCGTACTCACAAACCTGGGAATAATTGAACTGCCAGATGAAATTAGCCGATTGACAGACTATTTTATTATGACGCCGCCTCCGCCAAATAAGATGCTAAAATTAAACTGTGGCGTAGCCGGTTTTGCCGATAAACTCGTATTAAGTTTTGGGAATTCAACAAAATCGCTGGAATTTGAGACGTATTTTATTCAATTTATTAGTGACCAGAACATTAAGGTTGAACGGTTAAAAAATGACTGATTAGTTATGAAGCAATGTCCAAATTGTGGGGTGGCAGTGGAAGAAAATGCCAATTTTTGTTCCTTATGCGGAGAGCCTCTGCAGGATGAAGGGACAGGGGATGTGACGTATATAAAATCGGGTAATATTCACGGTGAAGGGAAGTTGTTGACTGATTACCAACGACTAAGTGGATTTCAAAAAAGAAAGATCTTTTGGACGATCTCAGGTATTATCCTGATTTCTGGTTTTATTATTTCAATACTGATTGACTTTATTGGTCATCAAAATATTACCTGGTCAAAATATCCGGCATCGGTCTGTTTGGTACTGTTTATCAATTTTACGCTGAATACATTTTTACGCAAGAATCCGATTCTTATGCTGTTGATGAGTTTTTTATCGGTTACCGGACTTATTGCTCTGTTTGATATTTTTGCCGGAGATACCAATCGGGAGATATTCCTGGGAATTCCTTTAATTCTGGCTTTTTATGGCACCATGGTTTTGCTGATTTATTTGATCCGGAATTCGAAGCAAAAGGGATTGAATGTCATTGCATTTTCTATTCTGGCATGTGCATTAATATGTGTTTATGCCGAAGGAATGATATCCGTCTTTGCGCTTAATGCGATGCACTTGCAATGGAGTCTGGTCGTTTTGGTTTCGGCTGTTCTGATTGCTGTGTTACTCTTTTACATTCATTACCGACTTAAAAGAGCTACGGATCTCAAACGTTTTTTCCACATTTAAAAAATCAGATTACCGTCCACAACTCAATCCAAAGATCACGCTCTAATACAAAGAAAAGCAGCAAACTGGCTACCCATCCATGATAAATGCCCAAAGCCCAAAGGTTTCGCCATTTAAAATAGGCTGATGTAAACAGCAGCTCCATAAAAAATGTAAAAATCATTAACGGAAGACTTGGGAAGTGTACCCAGGCAAAGATTATTGAGGTTAAAAGAGAAATATTTGGTTTGCTGAGTTTGATTGAATGCATAGAATTTAGGTTTCCGGCAACCAAAGCCAACATCAGAAACTGCTGCATAATTCCCCATGCCGGATAAAAGATAAAAACGGGGATTACATGCCAATTTAAAAAATGGGTTTTGTAATGAACACCATACCAAACAATGGCCGTAACCATGACCAAGGCAAATGGCATCAGATAAAGAAATGTCTGCTTAAAATGAGCTTTTCGAAATCCCCACTCTTGAAGGATGATCCGGTTTTTTCGGTAGCGGGCATAAATATATACTGCCCAAAAGATACAGGCAGCTGCTATGAAGAATGCACGAAAATTTAACCAATCCATGAAAATATATTTCATGGATCCGGTTGTAAAAACTGCTGCTATTTCGAGCCATCTCCGTTTATCTGAAATAACCACTGAACGCTGAATTTAAATGAATAAAAATAGGCTGATCAAAGATAGAAAAAACATATACTTAAAATAATTGAGTAAGTGTCTGATTACCCCTTTTTTCGGTAGCAGCAATATTTGATGTAAGGAGCATTTTTAAATTAATACCAAAAACCAACAATTTGTTGAAAATAACGTATATAGCAAAGTGTTTAAATAGATTAAGATGAGGAAAGTATATGCTTTTATTGTCTGTTTTATTCTGATATTAAATTCTCTGATCTTCCCGGGATGTTCAAAGGACGAGGAAGAGGCAGTCAAAGAGAAAGAGGCTTTTTGTAATGATATCAGGAACGGACTTTCGGGAGCG
>CAZILU010000050.1:0-19774 GCA_964540165.1 uncultured Mariniphaga sp. | reverse complement strand
TTGGCTTTATTGCCGGCACGATTGGTGAACTGCTGATGGCCTTCTTTTCCGTCTCTTTCATCACCTTCTTCTTTTTAAAAGAGCGCAATATGTTAAGAGAGGTTATCATCCTGGTTGTTCCCACCGAGATAGAACAGAAAGTCTCAAACATCTTAGACTCCATCTCTTACCTGCTGCGACGCTATTTCATCGGAATCATCCTGGAGGTTTTCATGGTGATGCTCCTGGATACCATCGGTTTGTCTATTGTCGGAATCACGTTTAACCATGCCGTATTGATCGGATTTCTCTGCGGATTATTCAATGTAATCCCCTACCTGGGTCCATGGATGGGAGCCGTACTGGGACTGATCATCGGAGCCGCGCTCAACATCGATGCCGACTTCATGAGCCAGACGTTACCCTTGCTGGGAATGATGGCCATGGTTTTTCTTGCCGTTCAGATCATCGATAATGTGCTCTTCCAACCCCTTATCTACTCCAGCAGCGTTAAAGCACACCCGTTGGAAATATTCATTGTAATCATTGCCGCCGGCAGTATTGCCGGAGTACTGGGGATGTTCCTGGCCATTCCCGCCTATACCATCGTTCGTGTTATTGCCAAAGAGTTTTTTGTCAATATGAAACTGGTTCGAAAACTCACCGAAAACATCGATCCCAAAATAAAAACCCTGTCATCTGATAAAACCGATGGTCAACCCTAATTTTATTCGCCTGGCAATGCCATGCTAACAGATCAAAAAAAATACCCATTCCGGTTAAAAATAGATCCGATAGTTAAAAACAGGAAAAAATCCCAACTGATAAACCGTCTCGATGCGCCCTTTGGTTTTACTATAGGATTGATTGAGCGGATTTTTATGGTTGGTCACATTCTCAATATAAAACTCCCATAGTTGAGAAATTTTTCGCCCATCCTTGCGAAATCCAACCTTTACATCGGCTTTCAGATAGTTTGGAAATTGCAATGAATAGGCCTGATCCCAATAATATTCCGTGTCGAATACATCAGCCGTATTCTTCGATGCCTCCTCATCGATGGGTGTATACCGTTTCCCTCCGGCCCAGGTGATGCGTGTGTCAAAAACCAATGTTGCATTTTCATTTAACGGAAACTCCTTGCCGACAAGTCCATTAGCAACAAAATTTCCATTAAATGCACTATTCCTTTTAACACCGTCACTTCCGGTATATTTCGAATCATAAAGCGAATAGGTAATCAAAAAATAGAAATTCTTATGGTAAAACTTCTCCAAAGTAAATTCAATACCGTAGTTCCAGGCTTTACCGGAATTTACCATTGAATAGCGGGTATTTAATCCCCATTCGGCACCCGCATTAACCATACTGTACCAGGAGGGCTCCGATTCCACCGGAACATCATACAGATACTGGTAATAAGTCTCAGCCTTCATGCGCAACCGTTCTGACAGCAACACATCGAACCCTAAAGCGGCATGGTGTGCCCGCGTAAAATCAAGGTTCAGGTTGTCGAGTTTAAACGTTCCGTCAGGGTATATTGTTTCAAGAAAATAGGTTGCCATTGATTGCAGGCGGGAGTGTTTCCCGTAACCAAAATTCAGGCTGCTATTAACACCGGTTTTCCATCGGACGCCCAGCCGGGGTTCAATCGCAACCGTACGATTCAGATCAAAAAACATGAAACTAAGCCCGGGGTTTACCTCCAAAACATCTGAAAACTTATATAAAACCTGAGCGTATGATCTGAAAAGATTATTCCCGGATATTAGACCCTTTCGATTATTCAACATATTCTCCCAGCCGGAATTATCTTCAGCCCAAACCTTTGCCTGAAGTTTATAACCATACCGGTCGATGACAGCTCCCGAACGTAAGGAGAGCTTCCGGTTCATCTTCATGTTGAAGATGTAATTCAGGGAGAATCGCTCCTCGTAGTTATCCTCCCTATAATAAGGAGAGGGAGCCTCGCCCGGATCAAATTTATCCAGGCGGGTCAATCCATTCTGATTAATATAGGATAAAACCAGCTTGCTATAAATATTATCTCCATGAAACCTCAGGTAGTTCATTCCTGAAACCGTTAATGATGATCCGTTAACCAGGTCCATCCCCTCTCCGGTAAATAGATCGGCACTGTTCTCCTTACTGTCAAACATCTCAATATGACTATTTCCGGCCAGGGTAAACAGGGTAAGTTTTCCTCTTTTCATCGGAAAACTGATCTTTCCGCTCAGATCCCGGTAGTTGGGAATCCCTGCAGTTCCAAAACTAATACCCATCATATCAAAGATCTGCAAGGTAGAGTACCGGTAGTTCAACATAAATGAACTGCCTTCGGTTAACCTCAATGGTCCTTCAGCCCCTAACTCAAAACCATTAAAACCCATCTGCCCTAAAAAGTCATAATTTTCATTATTTCCTTCCCGCATATTCAAATCGAAAACGGCCGAAAAGGCATTGGTATATTCGGCCGGGAATGCGCCGGTATAAAAATCGGAATTCCTCAACGTATTATTATTCAGCATACCTACCGGGCCTCCGGTGGTACCCGATGCTGCAAAATGGTTGGGATTGGGAATATCCACATCCTCCAATCGCCAGAGGACTCCCCCCGGTGTGTTTCCCCGGACAATGATATCATTTCTGGAATCATTGGCTCCCGACACACCGGCAAAGTTCATAGCCATCCGGGCAACATCCTCCCGGGTACCCGCATAGCGCGCTGCCTCTTCAACCGTAAATGTGCGGGCACTCACCGTCGCCATTTGATTGATCGCTCCCCGCGATCGGGCATTTCCGCGAACAATTACCTCACCGGTGGTTTCAACCTTCTCAACCAATTCAATAAAAAGCACGGTTTCACGAGCCGAATTCACAATCATATTACCGGCAATAAAGGGGAAATAGCCGACAAACCGCACTTCAATGCTCTGGCGGCCCAACGGCACACCGATCAGCCGGAATATACCCGCACTATCGGTCACTGTCACCTTTAACGGATCGGAATCAAGTAGCCATACAGTGGCGCCGGCAAGGGGCTTTTGCAACTGTTTGTCAACAACAATACCGCGAATTATCTGCCCGGCAGGAGCTGCTGCGCGGACTTCCGAAGCGAAAAAAAACAGAATTACAATGCCAATAAAAAGGAGACGACTCATATAAATTGTTTTTGTTTGATTAAATTCCGGGTAATAGAAACCTGAAAAACTTCAAATTTAAAAAAACGGTTGTTATCTTCGAAGTGCCTGTAACGAACCATGACCTATTAGTACTTATATTAAAAAATTATTACAATGGAGTTCTTCAATGCGCAACAAGTCAATAAGGTTTTTGCCACCACCCGGGCTCTGACCGATGTCACCATCTCAGTCAAACAACAAAGCATCTTTGGCTTATTAGGTCCAAACGGGGCAGGAAAGACCACCCTGATCAGAATTATCAACCAAATTACCGCCCCCGATACCGGGGAAGTCTTTCTAAACGGCAGGAAAATGCAGCAATCGGATGTCGCCCGCATCGGTTATCTGCCCGAAGAACGGGGATTATATAAAAAAATGAATGTGGGTGAACAGGCACTCTATCTGGCTCAATTAAAAGGAATGACCCGAAAAGATGCTTTCAGAAGCCTGAAGCAGTGGTTTGAGAAATTTGAGATTATGGGGTGGTGGAATAAAAAAGTTGAAGAACTTTCAAAAGGAATGCAGCAAAAAATTCAGTTTGTTACTACCGTGGTGCACAATCCCGAACTGCTCATTTTTGATGAACCATTCAGCGGATTCGATCCCATCAATACCAACCTGATTAAACAGGAGATACTTGAACTGCGCAAAAACGGTGCAACCATTATATTTTCAACCCACAACATGGGTTCCGTTGAAGAGCTGTGCGACCATATTGCACTAATCAATAAATCGGTTAAAATCGTTGACGGCCCCACCGATGAGATCCGGCAAAAGTACAAATCCAACATCTTTGAAGTGAAATACAGGGGCAATTTTAGCCAGGTTAGCCAGTCAATCGGAACACAAATGAAGATTTTGGATCATACGGAATCGGAAAGGGGAAACCGCCTTCGGCTTCAATTCATCCATGGAGAGTCAAACAATGAATTGCTCCGGATACTCATCCCCCATGCGGAGATTCTCTCTTTTGAAGAGGTAATACCCGGAATGAATGATGTTTTTATCCAGGCAGTACAGGAGTCAAATAACACAAAAAAATCAGCATCATGAATAAAACCTTATTAATACTGCAACAAGAGTACCTCAAACGGGTAAAAAAGAGATCATTTATCCTGTTGACACTCTTAGTTCCACTCCTCTTTGTAGGAATGTTCGCCCTGATGATCTTTTTATCGCTTCACGAAGATAAACAGGAACGTACCATGGCTGTTTATGATGCATCAAACCTGTTTTTGGGAGAATTGCAGGAGGATGAGTACACCCGGTTTCATTTTATCCCTGCCCAAGAGTTTGAAAAGCTCCGAACAAACATCAGGGAGAGCCGATATTATGCTCTGTTATATATCCCGGATAACATCTATACAAATCCGGCTGCCCAGATTATCTCCGAAAAAGAGCTTCCAATGGAATTTACCGAACAGATATCCAGGCGTTTAAGTCGGTTTATAGAAAATGACAAACGGAAAAAAGTCATTGCGGATGCCGGGATACCCGACCTGGAAGAGCGTCTGTCTAACACGCGTACCTCTGTAAAAATCAATACCCTAAAAATATCCGAAACAGGAGAGGCCAAAAAAAGTTCCTCTGAAATTGCTTTCATTGCCAGCTATGCTATGGGGTTTATTATCTACTTTTTTGTTTTTATGTATGGAGCCATGGTGATGCGCAGCGTTATGGAGGAGAAGAAAAACCGGATTGTCGAGGTGATCATCTCTTCGGTAAAACCTTTTCAGTTGATGGCCGGCAAGATCATCGGTACCGCCCTGGTTGGACTGACACAGGTTGCCATCTGGGTTGTCATTGGAGTCGTAGCTCTAACCTTTATGCAAAATTTCTTCTCCCCGGAAACAGCCGGTCAGATAGGGAAAAGCCTCATGGAGAGCAACCAGATCAATGCACCGGTCTCTTTGGAACAGTCACCGGATCAGGTTGGAGAAATCTTGGGGATCATCAAAAACCTCAACCTTCCGTTAATCTTATTCTCTTTTGTTTTCTATTTTCTGGGCGGTTACCTTATGTACAGTTCACTGCTGGGAGCGTTGGGTGCAGCGGTTGATAATGAAGAAGATTCACAACAGATGGTACTTCCGGTCACCATGCCTTTGATCCTGTCGATCATGCTTCTCTTTCCCATCGCCCGAAACCCCGAAGGTTCTATTGCCTTCTGGGCCTCAATTATACCATTCACCTCTCCGATCACCATGCTTGCACGGGTTCCCTATGGAGTGCCCGCATGGGAACTCCTTCTGTCGATGGGCCTTCTTGTTATCACAACCATCGGAACCATTTGGGTGGCGGCAAAAATTTACCGTACCGGCTTGCTGATGTATGGGAAAAAAGTAAACCTGAAAGAGATCATCAAGTGGCTCAGATATAAAAATTAAGTGCTAATTTTTAATTTTTAAGTGCTAATTTTTATTTTTTTTCTTTACTTTGCGCCGTATGAATAGAATGACATGCCATATGATCGATTGTTGCCGGAGGCATATAACCGGGAAAGGCATGTATTCATAACATCTGAAGATCATCATCAGAACTGTATATGAAGCTTTTCCGGAATCCGGAAAAGCTTTTTTTTTAACATTAATATCAGAATTATGAAGGCAAAAAACATTTTAGAGACCATTGGGAATACGCCGCACGTTAGAATTAACCGGCTCTTCACCAATCGGGTAGAAGTTTGGGCAAAAATTGAAAAGAGCAATCCCGGCGGAAGCATCAAAGACCGTATCGCCCTATCGATGGTAGAGCAGGCAGAAAAGGAGGGACGGATCAGATCTGGTTCGGTGATTATTGAACCCACCTCAGGCAATACGGGGATCGGGCTGGCCATGGTTGCGGCAGTCAAAGGATACCGGATCATACTTACGATGCCAGAGTCTATGTCGTTGGAACGCCGCAAAGTGTTACAGGCACTGGGAGCTGAGCTGGTTCTTACCCCAAGGGAGAACGGTATGAAAGGATCAATCGCCAAAGCAGAGGCGTTAGCACAGGAGATCCCCGGTTCGTGGATCCCTTTTCAGTTTTCAAATCCCGCCAATGTCGATGCTCACCGAATACATACAGCCAGCGAAATCATTAATGACTTCCCGGAGGGGATTGATTATCTGATAACCGGTGTAGGTACCGGCGGACATATCAGCGGGGTGGCAGAAACGTTAAAAAAAGAGTTCCCAAAAATGAAAGTCTTTGCTGTAGAACCTGCCGAAAGTCCGGTTATCAGTGGCGGAGAACCCGGAGCCCACCGGATTCAGGGGATTGGAGCCGGATTCCTTCCCGACAATCTGAATCGGGAGATCCTCGACGGGACTATTACCGTCACGACCGATGAAGCCTATGAATATACCCGAAAAGCAGCGAAACAGGAAGGGCTGTTTGTGGGGATCTCATCGGGAGCGTCCCTGGCAGCCGTTGCAAAAAAAATTAATGAGATTCCTGATGGATCACGCATACTAACGTTCGTTTATGACCATGGAGAGCGCTATCTGTCGATCGAAGATCTCTTTTAATCCCCACCATGGGCACAAAATCAAGGACAATACCATATAACATAAAAGGGGACCTGTCAGATCCCCTTTTGTGTTATTCAAATATTTTACGGTTTATGCCTGAGCCGTCGGCCCCCCAAATCCCATCGGTGGAATCGAATGGCCATTACCCGACTGGTGCATCTTGACAGGCCCATACGTTGCTTCATATTTGGATATATTATCCTGTAAAGCGAGTAACAGCCGTTTTGCATGCTCCGGGGTCAAGATTACCCTCGACTTCACATTTGCCTTGGGAACTCCGGGCATAATTCGCACAAAATCAACCACAAATTCTGAACTGGAGTGGGTAATAACGGCAAGATTCGAATAGACACCCTGCGCCATCTCCTCACTCAACTCAATGTTCAAAGGTTGTTGTTTTGGTTTCTTTTCATCCATAATCAGCTTCTTAACTGTTTTTCTTCATGTCGATCAAACGGTCGTACTCCTCTTTTGAACCAACAATTAAATTTTTATACTCCTTCAATCCGGTTCCTGCAGGAATCAGATGTCCACAGATCACATTCTCTTTTAATCCATCTAAGAAATCGACCTTACCGTTAATGGCTGCTTCATTGAGCACCTTGGTCGTTTCCTGAAATGAAGCTGCCGACAACCAACTCCGGGTTTGAAGAGCCGCCCGGGTAATTCCCTGAAGAATCTGGCTGGAAGTGGCTGAAATAGCATCTCTGGCATCCACCAGCTTCTTATCTTTCCGTCTAAGCTGTGAATTTTCATCCCTCAATCGTCGTGCAGATATGATCTGCCCGGCTTTCAAACCTTCGGCATCACCCGGATCGGTTACAACCTTCTTATTCCAGATCCAATCGTTTTCGGAAAGGAATTCATTCTTGTCAACGATCTGTTTTTCAAGGAAACGGGTATCACCCGGATCTTCAATTTCCACTTTACGCATCATCTGGCGAATGATCACCTCGTAGTGCTTATCGTTGATCTTTACACCCTGCATCCGGTAAACATCCTGTACTTCGTTAAGAATATACTCCTGAACGGCTGTAGGTCCTTTAATGGCCAAAATATCGGCCGGGGTAATGGCTCCGTCGGAAAGTGACGTGCCGGCACGAATGTAGTCGTTCTCCTGCACCAGAATCTGTTTCGACAGCGGTACCAGATACTTCTTCACCTCACCGGTTTTTGAGGTAATTACGATCTCACGGTTACCCCGCTTAATCTTCCCTAAAGAGACCTCTCCATCGATCTCTGAAACAACAGCCGGATTGGAAGGATTTCGTGCCTCAAACAGCTCGGTAACACGCGGTAAACCACCGGTGATATCACCAGCCTTACCTGCTGCCCTGGGAATTTTCACCAGAACCATACCTGCCTTAACCGCTTGTCCCTGAGATACCGATATATGCCCGCCAACAGGCAGGTTATACGAGCGGATCATCTCTCCGCTTTTTTCCATGATCTTCAGGGTAGGATTCTTGGTCTTATCCCTGGTTTCAATAATTACTTTTTCACTAAAGCCGGTCTGTTCATCCGACTCTTCGCGGTAGGTAATCCCTTCAATCAAATTTTCAAACTCAATCTTACCATCAAACTCGGTTATGATTACACCGTTAAACGGGTCCCATTCACAAATCATCGTTCCCTTTCTGATCTCCTGGCCATTTTTGACATAAAGCCTTGAACCATAAGGAATAGAGTGCGTTGACAAAGGAATTTTTGTGTTTTTATCAATGATCTTCAACTCGGCAAGCCGGCTGACAACGATATCCACCGGATGGTCATTTTCGGCTTTGAACTCGACCGAACGAAGTTCCTCAATTTCAATATACCCATCGTAACGGGCTTCAACGGTCGACTGAGCGGAGATATTCCCGGCAATACCACCCACGTGGAATGTACGAAGGGTAAGCTGTGTTCCGGGCTCACCAATCGACTGGGCAGCAATAACACCAACGGCCTCGCCTTTCTGAACCATTTTACCGGTAGCCAGGTTTCTTCCGTAACATTTGGTGCAAACACCCACCTTCGACTCGCAGGTAAGTACCGACCGAATCTCTATGCTTTCGAGCGGAGAGTCTTCAATTTTTTGAGCAATCTCTTCTGTAATCTCATCGCCCGACTTCACGACCAACTCTCCGTTCAACGGATTGTAAATATCGTGCACTGACGTCCGGCCAATAATTCGCTCATAGAGAGATGCAACCACCTCTTCGTTATTCTTGATTGCGGTAGCCACGATACCACGCAAGGTACCACAATCCTCTTCTGAGATAATCACATCCTGTGAAACGTCAACCAAACGACGGGTCAGATACCCGGCATCGGCCGTTTTAAGTGCAGTATCGGCCAACCCTTTACGTGCACCGTGTGTTGAGATAAAATATTCCAGTACCGACAAACCCTCTTTGAAGTTTGCCAGAATAGGGTTTTCAATAATCTGAGACCCGGTGGCTCCCGACTTCTGAGGCTTAGCCATCAATCCCCTCATCCCACACAACTGGCGGATCTGCTCTTTAGATCCCCTGGCTCCGGAGTCTAACATCATATAGATCGAGTTAAATCCCTGTTTATGGGAGCTAATCGTCTTCATCACCGAATGCGTCAGTTTTGAGTTGGCATGTGTCCAGATATCAATAACCTGGTTGTAGCGTTCGTTGTTGGTAATAAAACCCATATTGTAATTGGCAATTACCTCTTCGACCTCTTCGTAGCCATTATTTACGATCTCCTGCTTATCGGCAGGAATCATCACATCGTCAATATTGAATGATAATCCACCCCGGTATGCCATATAATAACCAAGATCCTTGATGGCATCGAGGAAAACTACCGTTTCGGTGTTTCCACATCGCTTGAATACATCGGAGATGATGGAACGAAGCGATTTTTTTGTCAGCAATTGATTGATATACCCAACCTGACGAGGCACATATTCATTAAAAAGTACGCGGCCAACGGTCGTTTCAATGATGTGCCTGAAAAATTTACCATTTTCATCAACATCTTCTACTTTGACCTTAATAATCGAGTGCAGGCCCAGCACCTTTTCGTCGTAGGCGATCATCACCTCTTCCGGCGAGTAGAAGGTCATTCCTTCCCCTTTGGATCCCTCCCGCGCTTTTGTCATATAGTACAATCCTAAAACCATATCCTGAGAAGGAACATGGATCGGAGCACCATTGGCCGGATTGAGAAGGTTGTGGGAAGAGAGCATCAGCAACTGCGCCTCTAAAATGGCTGCATTCCCCAATGGAAGATGCACCGCCATTTGGTCACCGTCGAAGTCGGCATTGAACCCGGTACATACCAGCGGATGCAGCTGAATTGCCTTACCTTCAATCATCACCGGCTGAAAAGCCTGAATCGATAGCCGGTGCAGGGTAGGTGCCCGGTTGAGCATCACCGGATGTCCTTTCATCACGTTCTCCAGGATCTCCCATACCACCGGGTCTTTCCTGTCGACAATTTTCTTGGCCGACTTCACGGTTTTTACAATCCCCCGCTCAATCAACTTCCGGATAATGAAAGGTTTATAAATTTCGGCAGCCATCTCTTTCGGAAGGCCGCATTCATGCAATTTTAATTTAGGGCCAACAACAATGACCGAACGGGCTGAATAGTCAACCCTCTTTCCCAGGAGGTTCTGACGGAACCTTCCCTGCTTGCCCTTAAGGCTGTCGGACAAGGATTTCAATGCCCTGTTGTTTTCCGTTTTGACGGCATTTGACTTTCTGGAGTTATCGAACAGTGAGTCAACAGCCTCCTGAAGCATACGTTTTTCGTTGCGAAGGATTACCTCGGGCGCCTTGATCTCGATCAGCCGTTTCAACCGATTGTTACGAATGATAACCCTGCGGTAGAGATCGTTCAGATCGGATGTGGCAAACCGCCCGCCATCCAACGGCACCAACGGCCGTAAATCGGGAGGAATTACCGGCACCACCTTTACAATCATCCATTCGGGACGATTCAGGTTTTTACTGGCACGGAATGCTTCGACCACCTGCAACCTCTTCAACGCTTCATTCTTGCGCTGCTGGGAAGTTTCTGTGTTTGCCTTGTGCCTCAGATTAAAGGAGAGATCATCCAAATCAAGCCTTCTCAATATTTCGAAAAGGGCATCGGCACCCATTTTTGCCACAAACTTATTCGGATCTTCATCATCTAAAAACTGATTCTCCTTGGGCAGGGTGTCAACAATGTCTAAGTACTCCTCTTCGGTAAGAAAATCGAGCTCTTTAACACCATCAACGGCCTTGACCCCGGGATTAACGACCACGTATCGTTCGTAATAGATGATCGAATCCAGCTTTTTCGTAGGTAATCCCAGCAGGTATCCGATTTTATTCGGTAGTGACCGAAAATACCAGATGTGCGCTACGGGAACCACCAATGCAATATGCCCCATCCGTTCACGACGAACCTTCTTCTCCGTTACTTCAACTCCACAGCGGTCGCAAACAATCCCCTTATAACGAATGCGTTTGTACTTACCGCAATGGCATTCGTAATCTTTCACCGGTCCAAAAATCCGCTCGCAAAACAAGCCGTCCCGTTCCGGTTTATATGTCCTGTAATTTATTGTTTCAGGTTTCAAAACTTCACCAAACGATCTTTCCAGAATCTCTTCGGGAGAGGAGAGACTGATTGAGATTTTTGAGAACCCCCCTTTTGCTTTATTATCTTTTCTGAATGCCATAATACTTAGTTAAAAATCATGTTAACAGAACCAAAATCCAGTAAAACAAGCGACTATTCCATACGAATACTCAGGCCAAGGCCCCGCAGTTCGTGCAACAGCACGTTCAGAGATTCGGGAATACCGGGTTGTGGCATCGGCTCACCTTTAACGATCGACTCGTACGCTTTTGCCCTTCCCATGACATCGTCCGATTTGACGGTCAACACCTCCTGCAGGATATGAGAAGCACCAAAAGCCTCAAGTGCCCAAACCTCCATCTCCCCAAACCGCTGACCACCAAACTGAGCTTTACCGCCAAGTGGTTGCTGGGTAATGAGTGAGTATGGTCCGATAGATCGGGCATGCATCTTATCTTCAACCATATGTCCCAGCTTCATCATATAGATAACGCCCACGGTCGCCTGCTGATCGAAAGGCTCTCCTGTTTCTCCGTCGTAAAGAACCGTTTTCCCGTAGCTTGGCAATCCGGCTTTACCCGTATAATCATTGATCTGCTGAAGTGAGGCTCCGTCAAAAATCGGTGTTGCAAATTTAACCCCCAGCTGCTTTCCGGCCCACCCAAGAACCGTCTCATAAATCTGTCCCAGGTTCATTCGGGAGGGCACACCCAACGGGTTAAGTACAATATCAACCGGAGTGCCATCGCCAAGGAACGGCATATCTTCGTCGCGAACAACCCGCGAAACAATACCCTTATTCCCGTGACGACCAGCCATCTTATCACCGATCTGCAACTTGCGCTTCTTCGCTATAAAAATTTTGGCCAACTGAATGATCCCGGCAGGCAACTCATCACCAATGGTTACATTGTAGCGTTCACGCCGGGCAAAGGCTTCAGCTTCCTTATGTTTCATGATATAGTTGTTGATAACCCGGAAGATCATATCGTTCTTCTGTTTATCGGTCGTCCATTTCGATGGATTGATGGTCAGGTAATCAACTTCCTGTAATTGTTTCAAGGTAAACTTAACCCCCTTGGGAATGACCTCTGTTCCGTAGTAATCCTTTACTCCCTGCGAAGTCTTTCCGGTTACCAGGTTAAAAAGTTTATCTTCCAGTCTGGAGCGAAGAGCAGCAATCTCCCGGTCGAAATTTTCATCGATCTGGTCTAACAATGTTTTTGTCGCTGTTTTTCCCTTCTTCTCTTTGGTAACCCTGGAGAAAAGTTTTTTATCGATCACAACCCCCGACAGGGAGGGAGATGCTTTCAGTGATGCATCCTTCACATCTCCGGCTTTATCACCAAAGATAGCACGCAACAGTTTCTCCTCCGGTGAGGGGTCCGATTCTCCTTTCGGGGTGATTTTGCCGATCAGAATATCGCCGGGTTTTACATCGGCACCGATACGGATCAATCCGTTCTCATCGAGGTTTTTGGTTGCATCTTCACTAACGTTCGGAATATCGGAGGTGAACTCTTCGGTTCCGCGCTTAGTGTCACGAACTTCGAGACTGTACTCATCGACATGTACGGAAGTAAATACATCTTCACGAACAATACGTTCAGAGATTACAATCGCATCCTCATAGTTGTATCCCTGCCATGGCATAAATGCAACCATCAGGTTTCGGCCTAACGCCAATTCACCGTTCTCGGTTCCATACCCCTGAGTCAGGATCTGTCCTTTTTCAATTCGCTCCCCTTTAACAACAATAGGCTTCAGGTCAACCGTTGTTCCCTGGTTTGTTTTGTTATATTTTGGAAGGTCATACGTTACCACTTCCGGATCGAAGCTCACATAGCGGTCATCATCGGTCGCATCGTAACGAACAATAATTTGGTTGGCGTCAACATACTCCACAACACCGTCACCGTCAGCCTGGATTAATATCCGGGAGTCGGCAGCAGCTCTTCCTTCAAGTCCGGTCCCGACAATCGGGGCCTCGGGACGAAGCAGCGGAACGGCCTGTCGCATCATGTTCGATCCCATCAGCGCCCGGTTGGCATCATCATGCTCTAAAAAGGAGATGAGAGAGGCTGCTACCGATGCAATCTGGTTGGGACCAACGTCCATCAGGTTAACTTCTTCTTTATCGACCAGCGGATAGTCACCATCAAGCCTCGATTTTACCTTCTGATTAATGAAGTGGCCATCGGCATCAATCGGCGCATTGGCCTGTGCGATTACCCTTCCCTCCTCCTCTTCAGCCGTCAGATATACCGACCCTTCATCGGAGAGATCAACACGACCATCGGTAACTTTCCGGTAGGGTGTGGCAATAAATCCGAGATCGGTTATTTTGGCAAATACGCAGAGTGACGAAATCAATCCAATATTCGGCCCTTCCGGCGTTTCAATCGGACAGAGCCTTCCATAATGGGTAAAGTGAACATCACGCACTTCAAAACCGGCTCTTTCACGCGACAACCCGCCGGGTCCTAATGCTGACATACGTCTCTTATGAGTCATTTCAGCCAACGGATTGGTCTGATCCATAAACTGAGACAGTGCATTGGTTCCGAAGAAAGAGTTAATTACCGATGACAGTGTTTTTGAGTTGATCAGGTCAATGGGTGTGAAAACCTCATTATCCCGGACGTTCATCCGTTCGCGGATGGTCCGTGCCATACGGGCCAATCCGACACCAAACTGATTAAACATCTGCTCACCAACGGTGCGAACACGTCGATTGCTCAGGTGGTCAATATCATCCACATCGGTTTTGGAATTGACCAGTTTAATCAGGTATCGAATAATTTCAATAATATCTTCTTTTGTCAGTACCCGGATTTCGGAGCCAACTTCCAGGCCCAGTTTTCGATTGATCCGGTAACGTCCAACCTCTCCCAAATCGTACCGTTTGTCCGAGAAAAACAGCTTATCGATCACATCACGTGCCGTTGCCTCATCGGGCGGTTCAGCATTTCGCAACTGCCGGTATATATGAAGAACAGCTTCCTTTTCCGAGTTACATGGGTCTTTCTGCAGGGTATTATAAATAATGGCAAAATCCTGCTGTTTCTGATCATCTTTATGGACCAAAATGGTTTTAACTCCCGAATCGACAATCTCGTCAATATGCTCCTCCTCTAAGACAATCTCGCGGTCGATGATAATCTCATTTCTTTCAATGGAGACCACTTCACCGGTATCCTCATCCACAAAATCTTCAACCCACGATTTCAAAACACGGGCAGCCAGCTTTCTTCCGATCACCTTTTTAAGCCCCGTTTTTGAAACTTTAACTTCATCGGCCAGATCAAATATCTCAAGAATGTCTTTATCCCCTTCGTATCCGATGGCCCTCAACAGGGTTGTAACAGGCAACTTTTTCTTCCGGTCAATATAGGCGAACATGACACTGTTAATGTCAGTGGCAAATTCGATCCAGGAGCCCTTAAAAGGGATAATCCGGGCTGAGTATAGTTTGGTTCCGTTGGCATGCATACTCTGGCCAAAGAAAACGCCCGGCGACCGGTGCAACTGCGAAACAATCACACGCTCGGCACCATTGATAATAAAAGTGCCCTTTTCGGTCATGTAGGGAACGGTCCCTAAATAAACATCCTGTACCACGGTATCAAAATCTTCGTGTTCGGGATCGGTGCAGTAAAGTTTGAGTTTGGCTTTCACCGGCACACTGAAAGTTAATCCGCGTTCAATGCACTCATGAATACTGTACCTGGGCGGATCAACCTGGTAATCGATAAATTCGAGAACGAAGTTATTCCGGGTGTCGGTAATCGGAAAATTTTCCTGAAATACACGATATAATCCCTCGTTTTTTCGCTGATCCGGAGTAGAATTTAACTGAAAAAACTCCCTGAAAGATTTAATTTGTACTTCTAAAAAGTCAGGGTAATCGAATCTGGTTTGTGTTGAGGAGAAATTAATCCTCTCGATCTTTGTTTTTACTGACATCAAATAAGGGAAGTTAATGGTAGATAATATAAATACACAAAAAGGTTTAGAATCATGACGAGCATAATTCTAAACCATCTAACCTATCAACAGGTCTGATTGCGATTATTTGATTTCGACTTCCGCTCCAGCTTCTTCCAATTGATTTTTCAAGGCTTCTGCCTCATCTTTGGATACTTTTTCTTTGATCGCTTTTGGAGCTTCGTCGACAACGGCTTTGGCTTCTTTCAGTCCAAGTCCGGTAAGTTCTTTAACAAGTTTAACCACGGCCAGTTTTGACTGACCAGCTGATTTCAGAACAACATCGAATTCGGTCTGAACAGCGGCTTCTTCAGCCTCTGCACCACCGGCAACAGGACCGGCAACAGCAACTGCTGCAGCTGCGGGTTCAATTCCATATTCGTCTTTCAATATCCCAGCTAACTCGTTAACCTCTTTAACAGTTAAGTTTACTAACTCTTCTGCAAGCTGTTTTAAATCTGCCATTTCTAATTAAATTTATAAATTTCAAAAAATTACTTTCTCTCTTTCAGTGTTTCAAGAACACCATGTATTGTATTACCACCCGACTGTAACTGCGAAAGCAGGGTTTGCATGGGTGATTGTAAAAGTGCCACCACATCGGCAATAAGTTCGTTCTTCGACTTCACTGCAATCAGTGCGTCTAACTGGTTCTCTCCTACGTAGACCGACTCTTCAACAAAAGCAGCCTTTAAGACGGGCCTTTTATACTTTTTGCTGAACTCTTTAATCAGTTTGGCAGGTACATTCCCCTGGTCGGAGAACATGACCGAAGTGTTGCCTTTCAGTGCGCCATACAGCTCCCCGGCATTCTTGGAAGAATGTTCAAGAGCTATACGGAAGAGGGTATTTTTCGTAACAACCAGTTTTATGTCCCTTTTAAAACATAATCTTCTTAATTCGCTGGTATCAGCAGCGTTTAAACCGCTGATGTCAGTCAGGTAAAAATGGTTGTACGCATCTATTTTATCCTTTAAACTGTCGATAATGACTTTCTTTTCTGTACTCTTCATTCCTACTCTGTTTTAATCAGCGATTGACTTGGGTTCTACTTTAATACCAGGGCTCATGGTACTGGAAAGATAGATACTTTTAATATAGGTACCTTTAGCAGCGGTTGGTTTGAGCTTGTTAATCGTATGAATAAATTCCATAGCATTCTCCTTGATCTTTTCGGGTGTAAAAGAGACCTTCCCGATCGAGGTATGCACAATACCGAACTTATCAACTTTAAAATCGATTTTACCTTGTTTAACTTCGCCGATCGCCTTCCCAACATCCATGGTTACTGTTCCGCTTTTGGGGTTTGGCATCAATCCCCTGGGACCTAATATACGTCCCAGCTGACCAACCTTACCCATCACCGGAGGCATCGTAATCACCACATCGACATCAGTCCAGCCACCTTTGATCTTATCGATATAATCATCTAAACCAACAAAATCCGCTCCGGCAGCGGTTGCCTCCTCAACTTTGTCGGGAGTAACCAATGCAAGTACACGGACCTCTTTTCCTGTTCCATGGGGTAAAGAAACTACGCCTCTAACCATCTGGTTAGCTTTTCTTGGATCCACTCCCAATCTTACATCGATATCGACGGAAGCGTCAAATTTGGTAAAAGTAATCTCCTTTACCAGTGCAGCAGCTTCGTCGATGGTATAAAATTTATCCTTTTCGAGTTTTCCCAAAGAAGCTTTCTTATTTTTCGTAATTCTGCCCATTTTAAACGTTTTAATTTTTGTTAATGAATGGTGAAGTACCTTTCACGGTAATTCCCATACTTCTGGCAGTGCCTGCAACCATTCTCATTGCCGATTCAAGCGTAAAGCAGTTTAAGTCAGCCATCTTATCTTCGGCAATCAGTTTTACCTGTTCCCAGGTAACTGCTCCAACCTTACTGACATGGGGTTCAGCCGAACCCTTTTTTGCTTTTGCTAACTCTAACAGTTGAATAGCTACCGGAGGTTGTTTGATAATGAAGTCGAACGATTTATCGCTGTAAACAGTGATGATAACCGGAAGAACTTTTCCGGCCATATCCTGCGTACGACCATTAAACTGTTTGCAAAACTGCATTATATTAACCCCCTTCGAACCTAATGCAGGCCCAACCGGTGGAGAGGGATTTGCTGCCCCTCCTTTGATCTGTAATTTAATTAATCCAGCTACTTCTTTCGCCATAATTATTGTATAAAGCGTTTATTCCTTTTCAACCTGCATAAAGCTAAGTTCCAAAGGAGTTTTACGTCCAAATATCTTCACCATCACCTGCAGCTTTTTCTTCTCCTCATTGATTGCCTCAATGGTTCCGTTAAAGCCGTTGAATGGTCCGTCGATTACTTTCACGGTCTCTCCAACTACAAATGGAATGTTCAACTCCTCAGCCGATTCAGCTAATTCATCCACTTTCCCAAGAATTCTGTTTACCTCACTGGTTCTGACAGGTACAGGATCTCCACCTTTGGTGTCGCCAAGAAATCCCATAACATTGGGCACATTCCGGAGAATATGCACCACCTCGCCAACCAGAGATGCTTCAACCAGAACATATCCGGGGAAAAAGTTTCGCTCTTTGCTGATTTTTTTACCGTTTCGGATTTGATATACCTTCTCCGTAGGGATTAAAACCTGCTCAACAAAACCCTTCAGATCTCCATTAGCGATTTCATTTTCGATATATTCCTTCACTTTCTTCTCCTTACCTCCAATAGCACGAAGAACATACCATTTTTTTGTGGTTTCGCTCATTTTGACCTTCGGATTTCAATTAATAAAACAATCCATAAATGAAACTCATTATGTTCCTGAATCCCAGGTCCATAACAAATATCAAGAGTGATATAATAAAGGAAGCAACCATTACAACCAATGCGCTGCTTTGCAGCTCTTTCCAAGTAGGCCAGGTAACTTTGTGAATAAGCTCATCGTAAGCCTCTTGCAAATAGATTTTTAACTTCATCTTATTTCGGTTAATTTGAACGGAAGGTAAGATTCGAACTTACCGAAAACTCCCACCTGAGTTACTTCCGTAAGGAATCCCGGGCACAAAGCCCGGGATTACCATATAACATTGGAGAAAACTCCTGTTATTTTACAATTTCAGTGACCTGACCGGCACCTACGGTACGTCCGCCTTCACGGATGGCAAACCGGAGACCAATGTTCAGGGCTACCGGGTAGATCAGCTCTACCTCAACCGATACGTTATCACCAGGCATAACCATTTCGCGTCCTTCGGGCAGGTGAATTTCACCGGTTACGTCGAGGGTGCGAAGATAGAACTGGGGACGGTATTTGTTGTGGAATGGCGTATGACGGCCCCCTTCCTCTTTTTTCAATACGTATACCTCAGCTTTAAATTTGGTATGCGGAGTGATCGATCCCGGTTTAGCCAGAATCTGTCCACGCTTGATCTCCTTTTTATCGACACCACGAAGCAACAAACCAACATTGTCACCAGCCTGTCCGTCATCCAAAATCTTACGGAACATCTCAACTCCGGTACAAACGGTTTTGCGACCTTCAGCACCCAGACCGATCAACTGTAGCTCATCTCCGGTGTGAACAACACCCGTTTCAATACGACCGGTGGCAACAGTACCACGTCCGGTAATAGAAAATACATCTTCAACCGGCATCAGGAACGGTTTGTCAACTTCACGCGGAGGCAGCGGAATCCAGTTATCAACGGCATCCATCAGCTCCATTACTTTCTCTTCCCATTCAGCTTCTCCATTAAGAGCACCCAGCGCAGACCCACGGATCACCGGGGTATTGTCACCATCAAATTCATAAAAGTCGAGCAGTTCACGAATCTCCATCTCAACCAGCTCTAAAATCTCTTCATCATCAACCATATCCACTTTGTTCATAAATACAACCAACCGCGGTACGTTTACCTGGCGGGCCAAAAGGATATGTTCGCGTGTCTGTGGCATCGGACCATCCGTTGCTGCCACCACAATAATAGCACCGTCCATCTGGGCAGCACCCGTTACCATGTTCTTAACATAGTCGGCGTGGCCGGGACAGTCAACGTGAGCATAGTGCCGCGTGGCAGTCTGATACTCAACGTGCGATGTGTTAATGGTAATACCCCGCTCTTTCTCCTCGGGAGCATTGTCAATTGCATCAAATGATTTTACTTCGGAAAGGCCCTTCTTGGCCAATACCATCGTAATAGCTGCAGTCAGGGTAGTCTTTCCATGGTCAACGTGGCCAATCGTACCAATATTAACATGGTCCTTATCCCTTACAAATGTTTGTTTAGCCATAACTTCTAATTTTTAATTATTATCTAAATTCATTGAGCCGAAGACGAGAATTGAACTCGTGACCTCATCCTTACCAAGGATGCGCTCTACCCCTGAGCTACTCCGGCTTTAAACACATAAAGAGACAGGAATCAAAAGCATTACTGCTTAAAATTCCAATCTCTGATTGAGCGGGAGACGGGATTCAAACCCGCGACCCTTAGCTTGGAAGGCTAATGCTCTATCGACTGAGCTACTCCCGCAATAT
>CAZILU010000049.1:0-20449 GCA_964540165.1 uncultured Mariniphaga sp. | reverse complement strand
GTAAGTTTTCTATTGCATCAGATGGAACTCCCATAATTTTAATCCTGCTCGTTAGTGGCAAAATTCGTCATGGTCGTTTCATCTAATTAAATTTTCAGTTCGTGTATCTTATCTCTATTAAATGCTCCTCCGGTTTCATTCCGTTTTCCCGGCCCGATGGAACTCGCATAAGATTTAATTCATCTCGTTTGTGGCCAAAAACATCATGCTCGTTTCATCTATGAGAAAGGCAAAAGTAAAAAGTAAAAAGTAAAAAGTAAAAAGGCAAAAGTAGTTTCTTCGTAGCACTAAATTTATTTCATAATCTTCGGCCTTCTTTTCTTCTGTCTCCCGTCATCGTTCTCCATTCTCCCGTTTTCCGTCTTCAGTCTCCGGTCTTCCGTCGCCAATCGCCAATTGTCAATTGTCAACATAGTTATTCAAAATATTCTGAAGAACGGTGACTAAATGAAATTCAAAATTAGCAAAATAAATTGGCCTGCCATGAATCATTTATTTTTAACTCAAAATTTGTCGCAATGATCATGGAACCATTGTAATGGATTTGTAAAACAGATAAAATAAAATTCTTAAAACCTTTGAATTAAACAAATTAAGTTCTATTTTTGCGCGCGTCTTAGAACAACAATAATGTCTAACTTATTAATTTATTAAGAATTACATGACTGAAAAGAAAAATGAAGCAGTTGAGCAGGAAGCTGAAGTGATCAAAGAAGCTCCCGTTCAAGAGGCCGGTGCAGCCGGTGAAGAAAACAAGACAGAAGTTTTGGAAGCCAAAGAACAACCTGAAATTGCAGAAGTTCAGGATGAAGTTAAAGAGAAAAACCAGGAGATGATCAGTGAAAGTCGATCGGAAGTTCCTGAAGAAGAGGAAGAGTTCGACTGGGCAGCTCTTGAGAGCGGCCTTGACGGGTATTCAGAAAACCAGAGGGCAGATTTGGAAAATTTATATGACAATACCCTCAACACCGTTACTGAAAAAGAGGTTCTGGAAGGAACCGTCATCGCGTTAAACAAGCGAGAAGTTGTTGTTGACATCGGTTATAAGTCGGATGGGATCGTCAGTCTCAATGAATTCCGGTATAATCCCGAGTTAAAAGTTGGCGACAAAGTCGATGTTTATATTGAAAGCCTGGAAGACAAGAAAGGTCAGATGATCCTTTCCCATAAAAAAGCAAGAGCAACCCGCTCATGGGATCGCGTCAATGAATCACTTGAAAGGGATGAAATTATTAAAGGGTACATTAAATGCCGCACGAAAGGTGGTATGATCGTCGATGTATTTGGCATTGAAGCTTTCTTGCCAGGGTCTCAGATCGATGTGAAACCAATTCGCGACTACGATGTATTTGTCGGCAAAACAATGGAATTCAAAGTGGTAAAAATTAATCACGAATACCGCAATGTCGTTGTATCGCACAAGGCTTTGATCGAGGCAGAACTGGAACAACAGAAGAAAGAGATTATTGCCAAACTTGAAAAAGGTCAGGTTCTTGAAGGAACGGTTAAAAATATCACCTCTTATGGTGTCTTTATGGATTTGGGAGGTGTTGATGGACTGATACACATTACCGATCTTTCATGGGGCCGTATCTCCCACCCGACCGAAATTGTTGAACTGGATCAGAAATTGAATGTTGTTATACTCGATTTCGATGATGACAAGAAACGGATTGCCCTTGGATTGAAACAGTTGACACCCCATCCATGGGATAAACTGGATGAAAATCTGAAAGTTGGTGATACAGTAAAAGGCAAAGTGGTTGTTTTGGCCGACTACGGTGCATTTGTTGAAATTGCCCCCGGTGTCGAAGGACTTATTCATGTATCGGAGATGTCCTGGAGCCAGCACCTTCGCAGTGCACAAGATTTCCTGAAGGTTAACGATGAGGTAGAAGCGGTAATCCTGACACTTGACCGTGAAGACAGGAAGATGTCGCTGGGAATGAAACAACTGAAGAGTGATCCCTGGGAAAAAATTGAAGAGAGCTTTGGTGTTGGAACAAAACATAAAGCCGTGGTTCGAAACTTCACTAACTTCGGAGTATTTGTTGAAATTACCGAAGGTGTTGACGGATTAATTCACATCTCTGATCTCAGCTGGACGAAGAAGATCAAACATCCGTCGGAATTCACCTCGATTGGTGAAGAGATTGAAGTTGTGGTACTTGACATCGACACAGAAAACCGTCGACTGAGCCTTGGACACAAACAGTTGGAAGAGAATCCATGGGATGTATTTGAAACCATATTTACCACCGACTCTATCCACGAAGGAACGGTAGTTGATCTGATGGATAAAGGTGCTGTTGTTGCTCTACCATATGGAGTAGAAGGATTTGCAACGCCCCGCCACCTGGTAAAAGAAGATGGAACCCAGGCAAAACAAGATGAAAAACTCGATTTTAAAGTAATCGAATTTAACAAATCTGCAAAAAGAATCATCGTTTCTCACTCGAGAATCTATGAAGATATGAAACGGGCTGAAGATACCACCAAACGGAAATCCCAACCCCGTACGACTAAAAAATCGGTAAAAGCAGTGAACGACAATATCGAAAAAACCACGTTAGGCGATATTTCGGATTTGGCTGCCTTAAAAACCGAAATGGAGAAGAAAGAAAAAAATGAAAATGTTGATAACGATACAAAATAATTCAGAAATCAAGTGATTTTTTCAATTTGATTTTCGTAAATTGTACCATGTCAACAGAAATTCTCCAAAAGAGTGGGTATAGCCTTGTAAAGGTTACTTCCGAAAGGCTTGATACCTTTTCTGCACCTGATCTGAAGGCGGAGTTCGTTGTATTAACAACCCGTGGCGAAAAAAATATCGTTCTCGATTTAAGTTGCTGTAAGTATTGCGACTCTTCCGGATTACGTGCCATACTGGTTGGAAACAGGATGTGTGAAGATGCCATTGGTACATTCATTCTGTGTGGACTGCAACCCGATGTTGAATATTTGATTAAATTGTCGATGCTCGATACGGTGTTGTTAATTGCTGAAACGATCAGTCAGGCAGAAGAGTTGCTTGCAAAAAAGGGGGAGTTGTAGTCGAAAATGACTTTTGAGTTAACCATACTGGGAAGCAGTTCGGCCACACCAACTTCTGAGAGATATCCTACCGCCCAGGTATTAAATATACTTGGGCGGTATTTTTTAATCGACTGTGGAGAAGGAACCCAAATGCAAATCAGAAGAAGCAAAATTGGTTTTGGAAAAATCAGGAACATCTTCATCTCACACCTTCACGGAGATCATTTTTACGGACTAATCGGGCTGATATCATCGTTCAACCTGCTGGGAATAAGCAATGACCTTCATATATATGCCCCTTCCCAAATCAAAGACATTATTCAACCTCAACTCGATTTTCTAAGGGGCGAAATGCAATTCAGGGTACTCTTTCATCCGTTAGACTTTAAAAAACCCCGGTTAATTTTTGAAGACAAAAAAGTTGAGGTTATCTCATTTCCACTCAAACACAGCATACCATGTTGTGGATTTATCTTCCGAGAAAAACCTGCCGATCTAAACATCAAAAAAGAGGCAATCTCCCATTACCAGATTCCCGTCGCACAGATCAGAGCCATTAAAAAAGGAGCTGACTTCACCTCAGCCGAAGGAGAACTAATACCCAATGAAAAAATAACCATAAAACCAGCACCGGCACGCTCTTATGCCTTCTGTTCCGATACGGCATTTTTCCCAACCATAGTGAAAACAATTCAGGGAGTTAATCTGCTTTACCATGAATCTACCTTTACGGAAACCATGCGTGACTGGGCAAATAAAACGCTTCATTCAACAGCAAAAGATGCGGCAACGATGGCACGTCTGGCAAATGCTGATCAATTGATATTAGGGCATTTTTCATCCCGCTACAAATCGGTCAATCCCTTTTTAGAAGAGGCCAAAGAAGTATTCCCCAATACAATAGCAGCAGAAGACGGAAAATCTTACCGAATTAATCAAAAGATATAGAGCGATACGCTTACTTCTCTGCAAAAAAATCTTTGGCAAAGTTAACCAGATACAACCGCTCTACCGGCCGGGTAAACGCGGTATAAAGCCACCGGTAAAAATTCTGATCTACCATTGCGTTTTCCAGATACCCATGATCAATAAACACGGTTTTCCACTGTCCTCCCTGCGCTTTGTGGCATGTCATGGCATAGGCATACTTAACCTGCAAGGCATTAAAATAGGGATTCTTTCGGATTTTCTCCCAACGGTTGCGCTTATTGCTGATATCCATATAGTCTTCTGAAACGGCATAAAACAGAGAACGGCTCTGCTCAACAGAAAATGAGGCAGTTTCAATCTCCAACGTATCCAAAAAAATTTTACAATCAATTTCTTCGTCATCGTAATCAACAAACCGAAGAGATACATTGGCAAAACGGAACCCATAAAGCGTTTCATATCCATAAATTGAAACTACTTTCACAATATCACCATTGGCAATAAAACCGATCTTCCCCCCAGGATCCATCCAATGGTAATTATTTTTAACAACCATGAGAAGATCACCCCTTTCTATTTCATTCTCCCGGTACAATATGGAACCTCTGATGCCCTTATTGTATAGATTAGCCCTCTTGTTTGAACGGGTAACGACAATCGTGTCCTCAATACCATACCGGTCGTAACAGGTACTGATCGTTTCGATCAAATCACCCCCGGTAATGGGAAAAATATCGGTAAATCCCTTTAGGTGCAGCGGCAAATATTTCGATGTATTACCTTGCTCAATCAACCGGCGAATTTCAGTGGCACAGCTTAGAATTCCCGACCCGGAAGCCTGCCTTACAACCTCTGTAAGAATAAATTCTTTAACATTAAATCCTTGTTTTTCCAGCTCTTTAGGATCAAGTGCCGGACTAATGACAAAACCTACCGGTGGAAGCTGAGCCGTATCCCCAACGATAATCAACCGGCAACCAAGGCCCGAATAGACAAAAGTCAGCAGATCATCCAATAATTTACCACTTCCAAATACAGTTGCATCATTGCTTTCATTGGATATCATTGAGGCTTCATCAACAATAAACCAGGTATTCCTGCTCATATTTCTGTCCAGAACAAATTTACCCATCCCATCGGAAGAGGATCGCTGCCGGTATATTTTCTTATGTATCGTATAGGCGGGAAGTGATGTGTAACCGGTAATTACTTTGGCTGCCCGTCCGGTTGGCGCCAGCAATATGACCTCCTTTTTCAGCATTCTTACCGTCTTTGATATCAGATTAATTATGGTCGTTTTTCCTGTTCCGGCAAATCCTTTAATCAAAAGAATGGAATCTTCTTCCCAACCGATTATAAAATCAGAAATACCTTCGATTAAAACTGACTGACAGTTCGTTGGAGTAAATGGAAGATGACTTCTCAACAGACTTGAAATATGATTTTTATTCATAGCGTCTAAAATAACAAAGAGCAAAGGAATCTAATTTGTTTTTTTTTATAATTTTGCACTGAATCGATGATAATTGTATTAAAAATATAAAAATGAAAACCATTATTCAAATTTTACTCGTGTTTGTGGCAATCGGCTTTGCATATCTGATCTATCAGGGAATTCAGGATCCAATCGAGTTTGAAAAAGCAAAAGATGCCAGGTACAATGTCACCATTGAACGATTGAAAGACATTAGAAAAGCCCAGCTGGCCTATCGTGATGTGTATGGTCGTTTTACGGGAAGCTGGGATACCCTGATCCATTTTGTAAAGTATGACTCCTTAAGGAACGTCAGAAAAATCGGAGAGCTAACCGATAGTATGATTGAAGCAGGCCTGACCGAAAGAAAAGCCATGCGGTTAGGACTGATCATCCGTGACACCATCAGGGAAAGTGTCCTTCACACCATATTTGGCGAGAATTATGATGCCGATCAACTGAAATTCGTTCCAATACCCGATACCATCGTTGAATTTAATCTCGGCGCAAATATTCTCAAAACCGGATCAGGAATTAAAGTGCCGGTATTTGAGGCGAAAGCTCATAATAATGTTATTCTAAGAGGCCTTGACAGGCAACTTGTTATCAATATGAATGAACAAAGACGGCTGAATGAAAAGTACCCCGGGCTGAAAGTGGGATCGCTTACCGAAACGGTTAATAATGCCGGAAACTGGGAATAGTCGGAATGGACAACCTGGCTGCAGATCCAACCTTCGATCCTAACGGTACGGAAAAATATAATTTATCCATCCAGGTTAGCCTGGATGGGTTTTCTTTTTCAGTTACAAACCCCACCAATAACCGGTTAGTGGCCTTTCTGACTGAACCGGCCATCATCCACTCAGAAGTCTATACGAGTCGACGTTTTTTTGAATGGATAGATAAACACTCTCTGCTAACTAAAAAATTTCACTCCGTGAGGATTATCTATCCAACCATTAAATATCAGGTAGTCCCCGGTGAATATTACGACTTCGAAAAACAGAAATCCTTGACGGAATTTATGTTCGTTTTACCTGATAAAATGAAAATCATCGACAACTATATTCCGTCTATTGAAGCCAATGTAATCTTTTCAATACCGCAAGATCTCCATCAGTACCTATCAGAACGATATCCGCAGCCTCTCTTCTTTCACCCGGTTTCTTCCATCGTTTCTAAATTGGACCTTAACCGGAAAGAAGCTCAATTAGCCCTCCATTTCTGCAATTCGCAGTTCTTCATGCTTCTGTTCGACAACGGAAAATTAATCATTTCAAATAGTTATCGTTTCACCCATCCAAACGATATCATTTATCACCTTTTAACGGGAATAAAATTGCATGATATTTCAATCCGTAACACAATTCTTTGGCTATCCGGATCTATTAACCTTAATGATGACCGGTTTTCAGCCTTATCCCGTCATTTTGAGAATATTTCCTTCATGTCTCCGGAAATTCAAATCAACGATGAGCAATTTCCCTTTCACCCACACCATTACTCGTTAATACTCTGATCATGAGAATTGTTGGAGGAATATATAAAGGTAGAATTTTTACGCCCAATAAAAAGTTTTCAGCGCGACCAACCACCGATATGGCCAAGGAGGCACTGTTTAATATCCTGTCCAATCGATACGAATTTAATGGATTCCAGGCAGCCGATCTCTTCTCTGGCACTGGCAGTATTGGTTATGAATTTATTAGCAGAGGTGTAAATCATGTTACTTTCGTAGAAAAAAATCGATTGCATGTACGTTTTATCCGTGATACACTTTTAAAGCTGGGAGTTTCAAATGCCCATCTGATTCAGGAAGATGTCTTTCGGTTTTTGAAAAACTGTCGGCAGACATTTGATATTATATTTGCCGATCCACCATTCGATTTGCCTGAATTAGAATCTATTCCTAATGCTGTATTCAATTCCGGGATCCTCCATGAAAAAAGTCTCTTTATTTTGGAACATCCCGGATCGTTCAACTTTTCAAATCATCGCAACTTCATCGAATGTCGGAAATACGGCAAAGTAAACTTCAGCTTTTTCATTCGTAAAGAAGGCGACAATAATGCTTCTGAATAAAAAAATTTCATTGATTCTTATTAACTGAATTCCTCTCATGAATCGTTCAGTCAAACATTGATTCCGTTCATTTGTTTTATTGAAGAAGTTGGGTATAATAATCAGGCAAAAACGCCAAAATAAATGCAATTTTATCGTCGTGAAGCACCATATTGAATCCGTTCGAAACGAGTATCGTCGTTCAAATCAAAATTTTGATCCAATCTATGCCGAACCTTTTAGCCAATTTAAACAATGGTTAGAGGAAGCGCTCAATTCGAAAGAAAAAGAACCAACCGCCATGACCTTGTCTACCATCGGTAATGATGGTTTTCCACAAGCCCGAATTGTGTTGTTAAAACAGTTCAATTCTGATGGATTTGTCTTTTTCACCAATTACACCTCAGAAAAAGGCAAATCCATCGAAAATAACAGCTCGGTCGCTCTGCTCATGTTTTGGCCACAGCTTGAACGCCAGGTTCGTATAACCGGAATTGCCGTCAAAACAGACCATAAAACCTCGGATGAATATTTTTCATCCAGACCCAAAGAGAGCAATATTGGCGCCTGGGCCTCCAATCAAAGTAAAGAAATTCCTTCCAGAACCTTTTTAGAAGATCAATATCGAACGGTTGAAAAAAAGTTCATGGATCAATCTCCACCAAGGCCTCCATTTTGGGGAGGATACAGGGTCATCCCACATAAAATCGAATTTTGGCAGGGTCGCACAAACAGACTGCACGACCGTATTCTCTATGTAAAAAGTGCTGAAGGGTGGAAAACATCCAGATTAGCCCCCTGAAAACCAATGACAAATATCATGACAAAAAGAGGAAAACAGAGTCAACGGATAATCCGAACAGATCTCCCTCTATTCAAAGTCAAGCTTAAATTTCTGCTTCAAAAGATCAAGATAAGGATTTTTCTTTAACATTTCAGCATATTTATCTGAATCTGAATAGATTATATTCTCTTTCGCAGTTTCTGAAATTTTTGTAATCAACTGTATATCAGAATTTTTCAACTCGCGTCTCAACCAGGATACCAATTCAGGTTTGATACTGTTTATCAGATCATCCTGAACGGAATTATCGATCTCAAGAATTAATTGATAATTATCGATCATACGGGGGGGGCCCGTCAGTGTTGATTGGAGATTTGGACGGTCATTCAGCCCGGACAAAAACAGATTCCATTTTCCCAGCAACTCATCAACAGTAAACTCGGTTATTTCCCCTGAACGAGTATAAATTTCATGCTGTTCTTTCGCTGAAATTTTGTCCTGATTTAATTTTCCGGATAAAGCCTCACGGATTGAAGGCCCTTCATTTAAGACCTTTACCTTTCGAACGGGCATTTTCCGGGGTGTTTCTACTTTTCGTTCCTGAGCAGGAAGTTCTGGTTTTCTTTTGTCCTCAACAACCTCCGGAAATTCTTTAAACAGTGGCAATAAGATATCATCAGTGAGCTCTCTATCGTCAGCTATTTTTTTTTTATGGTTAGCTGAGCCAACCGAACCAATGCAAGTTCCACCAGCAATCGTTTATTCTGACTGGTTTTGTATTGCAACTCACACTCAGTGGTAATTTCTAACGCTTTAACGAGAAAATCATGTTCGCAAAATCCAGCTTGTACCTGATAGCGTTGTTTAACATCACCTCCTACTTCAAGAAGCTGCACCGTTACCGGATCTTTGCATACCATCAGGTTCCGAAAATGACCGGCCAGTCCGGTAATAAAATGGCTTCCCTCAAATCCTCCATTTAAAATATCGTTAAATATCAATAAAACATCAGCCACTTCATTTTTCAACAGGTGATCCGTCATCCGAAAGAAATAGTCATAGTCGAGTACATTCAGGTTATTAATAACATCCTGGTATGTAAATTGTTTTCCAGAGAAACTTACGATCTGGTCGAAGATTGAAAGTGCATCTCTCATGGCTCCGTCAGCCTTTTGGGCAATGATATTCAGGGCTTCCTTTTCCGGCGTTATTCCCTCGTTCCCCGCAACAAAATCGAGATAACCTACGATATCTAATATTCCAATCCGATTGAAATTAAAGATCTGGCAGCGGGACAATATGGTTGGGATGATTTTATGCTTTTCGGTAGTCGCCAATATAAAAATCGCATGCTTCGGTGGTTCTTCCAACGTTTTAAGAAAAGAATTAAATGCCTGGGGTGAAAGCATATGCACCTCATCAATAATATACACACTAAAGTGACCGATCTGTGGAGGAATGCGAACCTTATCGATGAGAAGACGAATATCATCGACCGAGTTATTAGAAGCAGCATCCAACTCATGAATGTTAAACGAACGGCCTGTATTAAATGCCTTACAAGAATCACAGCTATTACAAGCCTCAATATTCGAAGTAAGATTTTGACAATTTATGGTTTTTGCGAAAATGCGGGCGCAGGTTGTCTTTCCCACTCCCCTGGGGCCGCAAAAAAGATACGCGTGCGCCAATTGATTGTTCTTGATCGCATTTTTTAATGTGGTGGTTATGGCTGATTGAGCTACAACCGTGTCAAATGAATCGGGGCGATATTTTCGGGCTGAAACAATAAAATTTTCCATGCATGCATTGGTCTTTCTCTTTCGACCAAAGATAAACAATTATCCCTTTTTCTTTTGCCTTTTTCAATAACAATATAAAATCTGACAAAAAAACGCTGATCACATCGCAAAATACGACCATAGTAAAGACAAGTAAAACCTGAATAATTAGTTAATCCAACGCTTTTCGGTATCGGTCCAACGCTCGTTGACGAGCCAACCGATAGTCTGCTATTGGCCCGGGATAACGTTTGCTTCCTGCCTCAGGCACCCACTTATTTACATACAGACCCAAAGGATCATACTTTTTAGCCTGATTCCCGGGATTAAAAATTCGAAAGTAGGGTGCTGCATCGCATCCTGTACCTGCTGCCCATTGCCAGTTCCCATTATTGGAAGCGAGTTCATAATCTAGTAACCGGGCGGCAAACCATGCCTCTCCCCACCGCCAATCGATAAGCAAAATCTTAGTTAAAAAACTGGCGGTAATCATACGAATCCGGTTATGCATAAATCCGGTGGCAGCTAATTCACGCATTCCGGCATCTACAATCGGGAAACCGGTTTCTCCGGTACACCAACGCTTGAATTCCTCTTCGTCATTTCGCCACTCCACCCGCCTGTAGCGGGGTTTAAATGAATCCGACACAACATCCGGATAATGCCAAAGAACCATACTGAAAAAATTTCGCCAAATTAGTTCATTTAAAAAAATCTCCGACCAATCAGCAGCGTTGCGGGTAAGTTCCCGAATGCTGACGGTTCCAAAACGCAGATGAATTCCCAGGCGCGTTGTGCCGGAGAGTGCCGGATAATCACGCGTTTCGGAATACTTTTTTATAATTTCAGGAATAATACGAGGGGGATCAATCTGCATATAATTTCGCTGAAATCCCAGCCTGTCAATGCCGGGAAATTGGGCGGGTGAAATTTTCATTGTTCGATCCAACAACTTCTCCGAATGATATGATTCAACCGTTTGTTTGAAAAAAGCCTCTTTCCATCTCCTGCTGTAGGGAGTATAAACCGAATAAGGAGTACCATCCGGCTTCAAAACCTCTTCTCCTTCGAAAATCAGATGATCTTTAAAGAGAACAAAACCAACGCCATAACTGTTCAATAACAGTTCTACCTGCCGGTCACGTTGCCGCCCATAGGGCTCATAATCTCTATTGGCATATACTTCAGAAAGGTCATATTCAGCCATTAATGTTCGAAAAACTTGCAGCGGTTCATCGATAAATACCTTTAAACTGCTACCGTATTTTTCAAGTTCACACTTAAGATGCTCCAATTCATGATGGATGAACGTAACCCGGGCATCATCTCTCGAATCGAGTTTATTAAGAATCTCCGGATCAAAGATAAATATCGGAAGAACAGGAAATCCGGAAGACAGAGCTTCAAACAGACCCCGATTATCAAACAGTCGCAAATCCCGACGAAACCAAAATACAATCACTTTTTCCATTTTTTTTTGCGCTCGTTTTTTTCTTACTTTACAGTTTATAAAATTATAATAATCCGGCAAAATTCCGGAATAAACAGACAAAATGAAACGGGCATGACGGATTTTGACACAAACGAATACAATTAAAAATTAAAAATTAAAAATGAAAGGATTTGCCAGCGACAATAATTCCGGAGTGCATCCCTCAATATTAAGAGCCATAGAAGAAGCGAACCATGGCCATGTAACCGGCTACGGCCACGATCCCTATACAGAGCAAGCCATTGAGCTATTCAGAGATAAGTTTGGAAAAGAGACTGAGGTGTTTTTTGTTTTCAATGGTACCGGAGCCAATGTTTTGGGACTTTCAACGGTTACCCGCAGTTTCAACGCCATAATATGCACCGACACAGCCCACATTGAAGAGGATGAGTGCGGTGCTCCCGAAAAATTCACCGGGTGCAAACTGCTTCCGGTTGAGGCTGTACATGGAAAATTAACCCCCGCTCTCGTGGAGCGGCATTTGAAGGGGTTTGATTTTGAACATCATGCCCAACCCCGGGTAATCTCTGTTTCACAATCAACTGAAATGGGAACCGTTTATAAGCCTGATGAACTTCGTGATCTGGCAACGATTGCCCACGATCACGGCATGTTGCTGCATATGGACGGTGCCAGAATTGCCAATGCGGCCATAACTCTTCAAATGGATTTCAAAGAGTTCACAAAAGATTGTGGCGTGGATTTACTCTCCTTTGGGGGAACAAAAAACGGTATGATGATGGGTGAAGCAGTTCTGTTTTTTGATCCGGCATTAGCCGTTAATGCCAAATACCTGAGAAAACAGTCAATGCAGCTTTATTCCAAAATGCGCTTTGTCAGTGCACAATTTTTAGCCTACTTTAAAAATGATCTATGGATGCAAAATGCATCGCACGCCAATAAAATGGCTCAATTGCTCAAAAATGAGATCTCAAAAATTCCTGAAATAGAGATAACACAACCCGTTGAATCGAATGGTGTTTTTGCAAAAATTCCACGGAAAATTATAGAGCCGCTTCAAAAGCAGTTTTTTTTCTATGTTTGGAATGAAGTACAGGCTGAAGTTCGATGGATGACCTCCTTTGATACAACAGAAAATGAAATTTTTGAATTTACCCGATTAATTAACAAATTGTTACAAGAGCGTATGTAAATACTTCGTTTGGGAAGCAAAAACATGTAACCCGGCCTGTGATGAGCCTGCATAAAAAAAGCATTCAACGAAAAACCAACACAGGCTGCCAATAATCTGCACGATATGGCACTGTTTAATTATTACCCTGACAATCCCCGCCACCTTGATCCTAAGATGGAAAAAAGGATACTGTCTCACAGCTTATTTATCCCGGGCGTAGTGGTTACGCTGTGTTGGCTGGTAAAACTAATTGAGGTGGCAAATAACACCCGTTATACAACATATGGCATTTACCCGTTGCACTGGAAAGGATTGCCGGGAATTCTTCTGGCTCCATTCATTCACTCCGATTTTAATCACCTCATTTCCAACTCTATTCCACTCTTCATTTTGCTGGCGGCCCTCATCTTTTTTTATCGCCGGATCTCCTACCGGATATTTTTTCAGCTCTACCTTTTATCCGGAGCGATGGTGTGGATCGCTGGTCGGGAAGCCTGGCACATTGGAGCCAGCGGAATTGTATATGCACTGGCTTCCTTTCACTTTATCAGTGGAATTATCCGAAACGACATTCGACTGCTTACATTGTCAATCGTTGTGGTGTTTCTATACGGAGGTATGATCTGGGGACTCTTCCCGATTGATCCGAAAATTTCCTGGGAAGGCCACTTTTGGGGTGCCTTCTGGGGAATCATCCTGGCCATTTATTATCGAAAATATACCATTCGTCGCAATAAATTTGACTGGGAAGAGGAGACTGATGAAGATGAATTCAGTGGGACTGATAATTTCCCCCAACCATCGGATGGACAAACAAACAATACAGAATCCGTTAATTTTTATAATCATCAAAACACCAGTCATACAGGGGAGAAGCAAGGTTAATCATAACATTTCCATCCAAATGATTTTTGAATGGAAAATCTTTTATCAAAAATTTTGTAAATTGCCCGGATACTTCCAAAAACATATAAAAACAAAAAAGGGCTCAATTAACAATTAATTATCATGTATCAAACAACTTGATCGAATGACATTAACAACAGAAAACATCTTACTTGTTGGTTCTATACTTCTGTTTCTCTCTCTCATTGCAGGGAAAACCTCTTACCGGATCGGAGTCCCTGTATTAATTCTTTTCATTTCGATTGGCATGTTGGCCGGATCGGAAGGGTTGGGCGGAATTCAATTTGATAATCCGGCAATCGCTCAGTTTATCGGGATTGTATCTTTAAACTTCATTCTGTTTTCCGGTGGACTTGATACCGACTGGCTATCGGTAAAGCCCATATTTTGGCAGGGGATTACCCTTTCTACCTTTGGTGTTATGTTAACGGCATTTTCGTTAGGGCTCTTTGTATGGGCAATAACCGATTTCTCCATTTTTGAGGGACTGTTGCTGGGAGCTATCGTATCTTCTACCGATTCAGCTGCGGTATTCTCAATTCTTCGCTCCAAAAGTCTGGCGTTGAAAGGCAATCTGCGGCCCGTACTCGAACTTGAAAGCGGAAGCAATGATCCTATGGCCTACATTCTAACAATACTCTTTACTGGCATTGTTGTTACCCATAATGCAAACTTTTCGGATGCATTACTTATGTTTTTTATGCAACTCTTTTTGGGAGGATTTCTCGGATTACTATTTGGCAAAGCCGGCACCTGGGTCATCAATAAAATTAAACTGGAATATGAAGGGTTATACATCGTTCTGGTCATAGCCATTATGTTTTTCACCTTTTCTTTTACCAATTTCATCAAAGGGAATGGATTTCTTGCTGTCTATATCGCTGCAGTCTATCTTGGAAACAAAGAGGTAATTCATAAGAAAAAAATTCTCAAATCGTTCGACAGTTTTGCATGGCTAATGCAGATCGTTCTATTCCTGACATTGGGATTGCTGGTCTCTCCCAGCAGGGTAATTCCGGTTATCGGAGTTGGTTTATTAATTTCTGCATTTCTAATCCTTGTTTCCCGTCCACTTAGTGTCTTTCTCAGTTTACTTCCATTTAAAATAAAAACAAGTCATCGCATTTTTTACTCTTGGGTTGGATTAAGAGGAGCTGTTCCCATTGTTTTTGCTACATATCCATTGTTGGCCGGTGCCGAAAAAGCCGGCATCATATTCGACATTGTCTTTTTTATCTCATTGACCTCTGTAATCATTCAGGGGACAACCCTGCCAGTCGTAGCCAAATGGCTCAAGTTAACCCTTCCCGAAGGATTAAAGAAGAGGAATCAAAAGGACCTGGAGCTTTCTGACGGGATCAACTCTATTTTTACAGAAATCATAATTCCTGAAAAAAGTCCGGTTGTTGGCAAACAGATTGTCCAAATGGCGTTACCAAAAAACACACTAATTTCCATAATATTACGAAATAAAAAATATATAACACCCTCTGGTTCAACCAGTTTCGAAGCAGGGGACAAACTCTTTGTGCTTTCTGAAAACAGGGATTCGCTGAACGAGCTATATGATGCATTACAAATAAAAAGTTTTTGAGTGGAATCCCGGACCAAACGTTCCATACCGACAACCAATAAAGAACTTCATAAAAGGCACTGCCTGACAACGAATTATAAATAGATTTTAATTCAATCTAACATTAAGAAGGAAAAAGCGTAATTCCCCGAAAAAATATGTTAAAAAGTACTATTTTTGCCTTCGAAAAAAATAAGAAGTTCATTATAGTATGATTAGCAGAAGGATTATCCGTACCAAGGTGATGCAAATATTGTACGCCTACTATACTTCAACTGACAAGACACTGATTAATATTGAGAAAGAGCTATTTCTTGGCCTTCGAAAAAGTTATGATTTATACCACTACCTTCTGCTTTTGGTAATTGAAATAGCCGATTATGCTGAAGAACGAATAGAGATCAGAAGAAACAAGCATCAACCTACGTACGAAGATCTACACCCAAACACCCGGTTTATATCCAATCAGGTCATTATTCAAATTCGTGAAAACAGGTACCTTAAGGCATATGCGCAACAGCAAAAGCTTAGCTGGATAAACCATCCACAGTTGATCAAAGAGTTATATCAGCTGCTCGTTGAGTCTGATTTTTACATCGCCTATATGGCAGACTCTGACTATACATATCAGAATGATCGCAAATTCATTGAGAAGGTCTTCACTCAAATCATTCTGCTCTCCGAAGAGCTGTATGATGTTCTTGAAGAACAGAGCATCTATTGGAATGATGACGTTGACTTTGTTATTTCCATGATAGTCAAAACGCTAAAAAAATTCAACTCCAGGTCTGAATCCGATCAGGGCCTGATGCCTATGTTTAAAGATCCCGACGACCAGGATTTTGCCAAAGAGTTGTTGCGAAAAGCGATCATTAACCACGATGAATTGCACCAGATCATAAAAGAGCACTCGCGAAACTGGGATCTTGACAGGATCGCATTCATGGATATTCTGATCATGCAATTGGCAATCACAGAATTTCTCTGGTTTCCAACGATACCAACAAAAGTGTCACTAAATGAATACATTGAACTTTCAAAATTTTATAGTACAGAAAAGAGCCGGAATTTTATTAACGGGATATTGGATAAAACCCTAAAAGATCTGAAAACAAAAGAACGAATAGTCAAAGAAGGCCGGGGATTGCTTGGCGAATCTTAATAAAATCGAGAGAGAACGAATTCAAAACAAAACAAATATGTATTTTTGTCAAAACGATTACAAAACATTGAATATTAATTAAAAACACTAAAAAAATGATCAATTATTTATTAATGATGCAACCCGAAGGACAGGAAGCCAATCCATTAATGAGTTTTCTCCCTCTGTTGCTGATTATTGTTGTATTCTATTTTTTTATGATCAGGCCTCAAATGAAGCGCCAAAAGGAGGTACGGATATTTCGTGAAAGCCTTTCCAAAGGAGACAAGGTCGTTACTACCGGAGGCATATATGGCCGCATCATTGAAGTAAAAGAGACGACAGTTATTTTAGAGATTGCTAAAGATGTTCAAATCAAGGTAGACAAAAACGGCATCATCAAAGACATGGCTGATGCTGCTGCAACTCCGCAGAAATAAGAACATTCGAATACCATAAAAATGGGTTGGTATTTCATTGACCAACCCATTTTTGTTTATAATTCGGAACAGACTTGACGAATGAAACTTTACATCTGCCCGGAAAACGGTAATTCATTGAAACCACATAGATAAACTTACACATTAAACCGAAAGTGCATAATATCCGCATCCTGTACAATGTACTCTTTCCCCTCAACGAAAATTTTTCCTGCTTCCCGGCAGGCATGTTCTGACCCCAGTTTAATATAGTCGGCATATTTGATAACTTCAGCCCGAATAAAACCACGTTCAAAATCGGTATGAATGGTACCGGCCGCTTTAGGAGCTTTTGTGCCTTTGATGAAGGTCCAGGCCCGGCTTTCATCCGATCCGGTTGTAAAGAATGTTTGCAGATTAAGCAACCGGTATGCCGCATGAATCAATTTGTTAACACCAGGTTCATCTAATCCCAGTTCTTCAAGAAAAAGCTGTTTCTCTTCGTAATCCTCCAACTCAGCAATATCGGCTTCTGTCGCTGCCGCAATCACTAACAGTTCGGCTTTCTCATTTTTCACCGCATCTTTTATCCTATCCACATATACGTTCCCACTTTTTGCCGATCCCTCATCCACATTGCACACATATAAAACCGGTTTATTTGTGAGCAGGTAAAATTCCCTTGCAATGCGTGCCTCTTCTTCAGGCAATAACAGGGTACGGGCCGAGAATCCCTTTTCAAGAATCTCTTTATAACGAATCGCCAGTTCATACATTTTTTTTGCTTTTGGATCGGATCCATGTTTAACTTGCTTTTCAAGTTTTTCAATTCTGTTATCAATGGTTTCCAGATCCTTCAGCTGCAATTCGACATCAATCACCTCTTTATCACGAACAGGATCAACCGATCCATCCACATGGGTGATGTTGTCGTTGTCGAAACAGCGCAATACATGAATAATGGCATCCGTTTCTCTTATATTTCCCAGAAATTGATTGCCTAATCCCTCTCCTTTGCTGGCTCCTTTAACCAGTCCGGCAATATCCAGAATCTCTACCGTTGTCGGAACAACTTTTTTGGGATTATCAATCTCTGAAAGGCGAATTAACCGTTCATCAGGGATCGTAATAACCCCCACATTGGGTTCAATAGTACAAAATGGAAAATTTGCCGATTGTGCTTTGGCACTCGACAAGCAGTTAAACAGGGTCGATTTTCCAACATTAGGCAGACCAACAATGCCACATTTTAAAGCCATTTTTTAAGTTTAAAATTTGAACCTGCAAAGGTAATGGTTTCAAAATTCTTTTAACACTTTTTGTTTTTTCCCACGGAATAATTTTACCTAAAACAGATCGACCAAAATGACATACAAGACAAACAGCAATAAAAATTTATACGAGTTGCATCGGGCATCGAAAGCGTCATAAAACAAAAAAAACGATTAAATTGGAATGAGATGCATGAACTAAAAATTTAATTAGAAAAAAAAATAGCCCATGAATAAAAATTAAAATAGATAAAATCTACGTTCTATTTATACTTTTGTCGGGCCAGGCATAATAATGGATCTGAAGGTTAAACCATCCATCGGTTAAATCGTCAGAATTAGAAAGATAAAAAATGGATCATAACGACCGCGAGATAATAACCAGATTAAAAGATCCCGACACCAGGGAAAGAGCATTCAATCGTCTGGTCGAACTCTATCAGGAACGGTTATACTGGCACATTAGAAAAATTATTCTCAGCCATGATGATGCAGATGACGTGCTGCAAAACCTCTTTCTCAAAGTCTGGAAAAACATTGACAACTTTAGAGAAGAGTCATCTCTGTTTACCTGGTTATATCGCATTGCAACCAATGAGTCCATAACCTTTTTGAATTCAAAAAAAAGAAAAAACATGCTGCCCTTAAACGATATCAGTGAATATTTGAAAGAGAACCTTGAATCGGATCCCTATTTCGATGGGGATTATTTGCAGATGAAATTGCAACAAGCGATTATTAAACTTCCTGAAAAACAACGAATAGTTTTTAATATGCGTTATTTCAACGAGATGAAATATGAAGAGATGTCAAAAATTTTAGGAACCTCCGTCGGAGCATTAAAGGCATCATTTTTCCACGCTGTGAATAAAGTAGAAGAGTATATCAAAAACAGCGATTAACCAGGGGCATTAAACTTTTTTGATATCGATTGGTCAAATAGCTAAAATTCACAGAATGAGTAAACTTAAAAACAGAGCACCTGAATTGTCTAAAATTTCAAAGGAACAACCATTTGTGGTTCCACCGAAATATTTTGATGATTTCTATGCCCGTCTGCATTCGCGAATGGAGGCTGAAGCGGGTGTTCCTCCATTGCCTGGAAATCGATTGGTAAGGCTGCTTAAACCCGCTCTTGCCATGGCAGCCAGCTTTGCTCTGATTTTTTTATTGGGGTATTGGCCACTTAAATCCTTTCTTCCTGATTTTTTGGCAGATAAGAATGCAACCACTGATACCTCCCTGGAAGATGAGACGTTCATATCACTGGTAGATGCAATTGATGAGCAATCCTTTTTTGCACTGCTGATGGATTTTCCGGTTGAGCAAAATTCGGTCGAATCGGGATTAAATGATGAGGAACTCATGAACTACCTGAGCACTCAGGTATCCGATTATGAGATCTATTTGCAAACGACAAACTAAAAATTATTTAAATGAATAGATATTTTGGATTGGTAGTCATTCTGTTCTTTTCTGTTTTTGCTCATGCACAATCGGGGAACAGCGAGCATAAAGAGCGGTGGGAAAAATACCGTTCAGAGAAAATTGCCTTTCTTACAAACTATCTGGATCTAAGTCCGGATGAGGCACAAAAATTCTGGCCGCTGTATAATCAATTAGAAAATGAACGGTGGGACGCGCAAAAGCTTCGCAAAGAACTGGAAGAAAAAGTTTTAGAAGCAAAAGAAACAATGCCTGATCATAAAATCCAGGAACTCACCCGTGAGTTTGCAGGCAGTTTAAAGAAAGAAGGTGAAATGCTGGTTATTTATAATGAAAAATTTCTAAAAATCCTTCCTGCCGGAAAAGTATTAAAGTTATACAAAGGAGAGAGTGAATTTAAAATGCACATGTTTAGAAAATTCAGAGATAAACATAAGGAACCATAAAAATAAGACAGGCTGTTAAACAGCCTATCTTATTTTAAAAGTCAATCAAAGCGATTTAAACCACTCCTGAAAATATTTTCCAACGATGGGAGTTTCTTTGTTTTCACCCTGAATAGCGCCAATCAGGCTCATCAGCCAAAAAACAAATACAACAATATTCAACAGCCATCCAACCACAGGGATCATCCATAAAATCAAATTTAACAGATAGAGTCCCAGTAGCTGCCGAATGTAAAAACTGGTCATTTCGTCCTTTTCATTGCTGTTTAATACCAGAGCAATAACCCACCCGATCAAGGTGATATGAGCAATAATGGATTTTGTCTTTCCGTCCATAATTTTAGTTTTTAAACATGTTCCGAAATGTACACAATTTTTTCATGGGTATATCCGATCCATCAACATTTTTTTTGCAGGATTTGGTCTATCCTGCAAAAAATCAAATTCATTAGAATATAATAATAGTTTGACCCCATTGAACTTTTTTCAAGAGCCGGAAATTTTGATTAAGAATAAAGAACGACAGTAAGATTAAATATCCAGGTCAA
>CAZILU010000048.1:4288-20508 GCA_964540165.1 uncultured Mariniphaga sp. | reverse complement strand
GATCCAGTACCAGGATCCTGCCCGATGCATATCGGACCCCATCCACCCGAACAGCCCCGCGTAAAATAAAAAGGGCCTTTTCGCCAGGTATGGGAGTAACAGCGGTAAACCGGGCACTCTTCCTGCTGCTTATCTCAACAAAATACAACGGACTATAAACGGGCACCGGAGACTCTCTGCCAAAGGCTTCTCCGGCAATTAATCTGAATGACAGACCATCCGCTTCCCATTCCGGAAGTGCGCTGGCCGGGATATGCGTGAAGGAGGGCTCCGTCTCCTCCAGATCTTTCGGCAGGGCAACCCATATCTGGACTCCGTGAAAGGTCTTCTCCACTCCCCGAAGATACTCAGGCGTCTGCTCTGAATGAACCACCCCGCGGCCGGCGGTCATCCAGTTCACCGCGCCCGGCGTTATCTCCTGTACAGACCCCAGACTGTCGCGGTGCATCAGAGCCCCCTGCAACAGCCAGGTGAGCGTAGAGAGCCCAATGTGCGGATGAGGCAGGACATCCACATTCTCTGAACCACTCAACAGCGCCGGTCCCATGTGGTCCATAAAGACAAATGGTCCCACGCTGCGCCTTTTGCGAAAAGGCAACAATCTGCCTACCGTAAAATTGCCAATATCGGCAGCCCGCTCCTCTATGATCAGTTCAACTTTTGACATCGCTATATCCTCTTGTGATTACCGCTGAAAGTTACTCGTTTTTTTGTAAAACCAAAATTGACAAAAACGGAAAACCGTCTATCCATTCTCTCAAATTGAACGTGAAAGATCGTCGCCGGCAATTTATACATATAAATTTTGTAGTATTGTGATTGCAAAGAGAGCATATATGAACGAAACATTCAGGATATACCCGGTTACTACGAAAGAGGCGGTCGAGATCATCAACTCCGTCAACGAACCTCACCAACACGATTATGAGGAGCTGATCGTGGGCGTTAAAGGGCACCTGGAGCATTTCATCGATTTTGGATCTTCACTCACCCATGCCCCTTACATCAGTTTTATCACCCGGGGGAAAGTGCACCGGGTTCAGCCGGTATTGGAAGAGGGAGAGTTCTATGCCTGGGTGATCCGCTTTCAGAGTGAATTTCTCCCGGAGACCATCTTTCGCCTCTACGGCATCTACCACGAACAGGCCAATCAGGAATTCAAAGGTGATTACTGTTTTGAACGCATCCATACGCTCTGTGAGATGATGCACCGAGAGTACCAGCAGGCCGATCCCGACCTGGCCATCATTCATCACCTGCTCCAGGCGCTCTTTATCATGATCGAGTCGCAACGGAAAAAGAGCATGCCGGACAGCACAGGAACGATGAAGACACAAGGGCAGACCTTCAAAAATTTCCTGGCCATCCTGGAAGAGAACTTCCGCCGACCGGTCGGAGGCTCCTTCTACGCAGAAAAACTCTTTATGACCCCCCGCAACCTGAACATCGTCTGTCAAAATATTCTCCAGCAGAGCGTTTCCGAGATCATCGAGACCCGTAAGCTTACCGAAGCGAAAAATTTACTGATCACCACCGGTATGAATATTGCCGAGATCGGCTATGAGCTGGGTTACAACGAAAAGTCACACTTCACACACGTCTTTAAGAAAAAAGCAGGTCAGTCACCCTCCACGTTCCGCAAGACAATGAAACATCTGGTTTCCTAAATCGACAACACCTTTTCCGAATCGTGTAACCACGCACCCCCGAACTGCCCGTATCTTTGTACCATAATTTTAAATATTAAAAACAGAAAAATATGGCAACAACGAAATGGGTACTCGACCCAACACACAGCGAACTGTTATTCAAAGTAAAACACCTGATGATCACCAATGTAAAGGGTGAATTCAGAACCTTCTCGGCTGAAATCGACGGAGAAGATTTCACCAAAGCTCCCATTTCTGTCACCATCGACAGTGCATCCATCTTCACCAACAACGAGGATCGCGACAATCATCTGAAGAGCGCTGACTTCTTCGATGTGGAGAACCATAAAGAGCTCACCTTCCGGTCTACATCACTGAAAAAAGTGGATGACGACGAGTATAAACTCAGCGGGATGCTCACCATCAAAGGCGTTTCGAAAGAGGTCGTTCTCGATGTGGAGTTTGGCGGCACCAACAAAGATCCGTGGGGTAATGAAAAAGCGGGATTCTCTCTGTCGGGAAAAATCAACCGCAAAGAGTGGGGCCTGAACTGGAATGCAGCCCTGGAATCGGGGGGCGTTCTGGTTAGCGAAGAGGTGAAAATCCAGGGAGAAGTACAGTTTGTCAAACAGTCTTGAGCATGAATATCTTATTACGAAAAATCCTTCAGCCGGCCAATACCGATGCAGCACTTCTTTTGCTCCGTGCCGGAGCTGCTTCGCTAATGCTGACACACGGCATTCCCAAACTGATGCAGCTTTTTTCGGGTGAGCCCATTGCTTTTGCCAGTGTGATGGGGATGAGCATGACGCTCTCTCTTGCCCTGGCAGTGTTTGCCGAGGCGGTCTGTTCCATTCTCATTCTATTTGGAATCGGAACACGGCTGGCCGCCATCCCACTCATCATCACCATGCTTACCGCTGCCTTCGTCATCCACGCCGATGATCCTTTTGCCAATAAAGAGATGGCACTGCTCTATGCAATCATCTTTTCAGTCCTCTTCCTCACCGGTGGGGGTAAATATTCGGTGGACCATCTGATCGCAAAAAAGCTGGGTTAGGACAATCCTGACGGTATATGCCGGGAATCGGCCGAAACGAAGAAGAGAAAACAGAAACGTGGCGGGGAGAACAGAAAGTTCCATGCAAAAGAGGCAACCGGCTTAAGGAGTAAACATTCGCTCCAAAATCCTCAAATACAAAGGAAAAGCAATCAATATGACTACAAAATTCCCACATACATATACACCGAAGATGGGTACCGGTAAAATGCCGGTACTCTTCCTTGGCCATGGCACACCCATGAATGCTATCGTGGAGAATGAGTTTGTGCAGGGATTTCGTGCGGTGGCTCAATCGATGGAGAGACCCGCCGCCATACTCTGCATCTCTGCCCACTGGGAGACCCGGGGGACGCAGCTGACAGCGATGGAGCAACCACGAACCATCCACGATTTCGGTGGATTCCCCAAAGCGCTGTTCGATGTGCAATACCCGGTCCCCGGCAGTCCGGAACTGGCCGAAACAACGCAAAGTCTGGTGCAATCGGAACCGGTTGAACTGAACCACCACTGGGGACTGGACCACGGAGCCTGGTCGGTGATCCGGCATATGTACCCCAAGGCTGATATCCCGGTCATCCAAATGAGCCTGGACTACGGCAAGTCACCCGCCCGCCATTACGAGCTGGCAAAAGAGCTCTCCAACCTGAGAGAAATGGGGGTATTGATTATTGGAAGCGGCAATATGGTTCATAACCTTCGAAGAGTAGCCTGGGATAAGCTGAATAGCGAGTCGTATGGCTACGACTGGGCACTGGAAGCCGATGAGATGATGAAGAAGTTCATTCAGGAAAGCAACCACCAACCGCTGATCGATTATCCAAAGCAGGGAAGAGCCTTCCAGCTCGCCATCCCCACCCCGGAGCACTTCCTGCCGCTGCTCTACATCCTGGCCCTCAGCAAGGATAACGAACCCATTGAGCTGTTCAACGACAAGGCCGTGGCCGGCTCATTGACCATGACATCGGTAAAAATTGGATAACCCGGACTCAAAAACAACCGATTTCCATCGATTTTGTTATCTTTGGGATGAAACGAGCATGACGGTTTTTGACACAAACGAGCAGGATTAAAAAGTATGCGATTTCCATCGGACCGTAAAAAGGTTTTCAACCAAAAGATCAATTTTATAAAGAAAATGGTCCGTGCTGAAAATTTAATGAGATAATATTAAAAGAATAATAACGCTTAAACATGAGATTATGGCAAAGCTCACCCCGGAGATGAAAGAGATGATCGCATCGCAACAGTGCTTCCATGCTACGGTAAGCAAGAACGGAATTCCCAACAACGCCCCCAAACGATCCACCCGCGTTTTCAACGATGAAACACTCATCTTTAACGAAGGTGTCGGAAAAACGACCTATCAGAATATTCTCGATGGTTCGTTAGACTCCGTGGCTGTGGTCAACCGGGAGGTGATGGATGGATACCGGTTTATCTGCACACCAACGGTTGTTACCGAAGGCGAGGTCTATGTGAAATCGGCAGAGATGTCGTTAAAAGCAGGGATGCCTAAGCCCAAAGCGGTTATTCTGCTGCACATAGATGAGATTCACAGCCTCAAACCCGGCCCGCTTGCCGGCCAAAAAATCTCATGAGAAAAACGCTAATCTGAATGTAACCTGAATCAAGAAGTTGCATGACAGATTCTAAAACCATAGATCCATGAGGTATCCAATACAACGATTACTAATCCTGTCTGCAGGTCTAATGTTGTTTTCATGTCAGAAAAGAGCTACATACGATCTGTTGGAACCTCACAAACCCCTTATCGATCATGTGACGCAAAAGAATAGCTCTTTCTATTCCATCTCAAAGAAGAACCAATCGAAGCCGGATAAAAAGCTGGCTATCGGGGTGTTTGACTCAGGGATTGGCGGATTAACCGTTTTCGATGCCATGATCAACATCGATTTCTATAACAGCGATCACCAAAATCAACCGGACGGGATCCGGGATTTTCAACATGAACAGTTTGTCTACCTGGCCGATCAGGCCAATATGCCTTACAGCAACTACGCAGAGGAGGGGAAGGAGCTTCTTCTGGCTGAACATATACTCAAGGATGCACTCTTTTTGCTGAACAACCGGTACCATCCCAACCCGGGTTCTCCTGAAACGGCTAACGACAAACCGGCCATCAAAGCAATGGTCATTGCCTGTAATACCGCAACGGCTTATGGCAAACCCCACGTAGAGGAGCTGTGCCGGGTACTGGATAATAACATCCGTGTCATTGGTGTTATCGATGCCGGTTGCAAAGGGGCCATCGATCTGATCGATGCCGGGGAGAAAGCGACCATCGCGGTGTTCGCAACACCGGCAACCGTAAAATCGATGGCGTATGTAAATACCTTAAGCCAGGTTAAAAAGGGTCATACAGGCACCATCCATATCATACAACAGGGAGGCAAAGGACTTCATGAATCGATTGACAACAAGCCTGGATTTATCGGCAGGCATTATACTAAACCGTATGATGAATACCAGGGGCCCTCACTAAACAGCGAACTCTATAAAATTGAAAAAGAGCTGCTGCCATACTACTGCTTTGACACGACTGCCAACCATCTCCTCTGCAACCGTAACCCGCTGAAATCAGCAGACACCATCGCTCTTAACTCGGTAGAAAATTATGCCCGTTACCATATGGTCAGCATTGTGGAGCAACTGAGAAAACAGAAAAACCCCACCCCCTTAAAGGCGGTCATCCTGGGCTGCACTCACTATCCGTATGTGACGGACCTGCTCTCTGTGATCACCGATGAGCTCAGAGCGACAGACCGGTACAGACCATTAATTGCCGACACCGTTTATTTTGTAGATCCGGCAATCAACACAGCGAAAGAGCTTTATGCCCATCTGAACGAGCAACAGCTCTTCAGCAACAACCCCGATCCTCTTCTGGAAAAAAGCCGGTTTTTCCTGACCGTACCCAATAGTTCAGATCCCGATATACAAACCGGCCCGGATGGCAACTTCACCTACGACTACCAGTATAAAACAAGAGAAATCAATCAGTTAAAAGAGTACACTCTTACCGTACCACTCTCTTCGGAGGTCATTTCAGAAGAACAACTGAACCTGATTAGAGATCGGCTGCCATCAACATGGAAGCTGGTAAATAATAACATGATACCCTAAAACAGATCTTTCCGGCCCCGGAAAGATAAAAGAACTCAAAGATTAAAACCGTCAAGCAATAATGGATTTATTGCCAGATTACATTTCTACTCATTCGGATCACCAGAAAATTGTGATTTGGAAACAAATAATTTTTCTGCCAGGTCGGTGCTATTGAAATAGTTCCCCCGGTTCTGGCTGCTCTCAATGACAAAGCGATCCGGATCCTGATAATAACCGGTTATCTCAACCGGCTCCATTTGGTTGTCACCCTCAATGAACAAACGGTGGGTGAAGGATCCGGTCGGTTTCTCCGGAGCAAAACGGCTCTCTGTCAGATTACCCACAGCGTTAAAAAAGGTAGCAACAGCCGCCGAATCGGCCGGCTCCCCGTTGACACTCCACCGCTCGCCCATCTTCTCCAAAACAAATGAGCTGTCCGCAGGATAAGAGAATGTCAGCCGCTTCCAGTCGGAGGTGCCTGATTTCAGCACGGTCCGATTCCGAAAACCATCAACAGGCCGGTTAAATGACATTCCCAGCATCCCCTCAACACCAAACACCTCGCGCTCGCCGGCTAACCGGACATAGGTGGTCATCTTCCTCGATTGCGAGAAACTGAACCGCCCTAAAATAAGATCGGCAACTAGGTTGGATCCTTCATAAACCTTCACCCGTGTTCCCAGACTGTCAGTCACTTCATAGGCCTCCCACCGCTCTTTTCCAACAGCGACCACCCGTTCGGGAATAGAACCATTCAGCTCTCCGATCAGAGACTGAGCGACAACCGGATCGGCAATATACGTCTGATTATCCGATTCAACCATCCAGGTACCGGCCTCCTGGTAAAGCCTCACCAGAGATCGCCCGGAGACCTTTGGATAAAGTTCAATCGAGGTAACAGCATCCGGATTCAGTTCAACCAGCTCTCCCCGGAAGGTGCGCCCCTGATGACGACGACTGATCCACTCTGTTACAACCACAATGCCTGCCAACAGGGCAAAAACAATGATAAGATGCTTAATATCAATTTTTCGATACATGACTCAAATATTGTACATTATCTGTTATACGATTCTGAACGTCTCTTCTCTCTGATGATGCGATTCCGCTGTAGCCTGAACAGACCATAAATAATAATCAGCAATACAGGCAGAATCAAGTTTAACCATTTCAGGAAATTCTTCTTCCCGTCTTCGATCTGATCCAGCATACGGGAGGTTACCCCCCGGGTACGAAGCTCAATCAGACCGGTATCATCAGAAAGCCAATCAATGGCATTTACCAGTAAGTTCACGTTATCGGGCGAGAGTTGCTGACGATTCTGACCATTAACGGCAAAATCACCATCGCCGATAATTACCAGCCTGGAATCATTGATACCGCCGAACTTGCCTTCCAGCACCGCAGCAGCAACAAGCTCCTGCATCGGAAAATCATCCCGACCCCATTTGTGTTGAATATCAAACCAAACCGGCAACTTACGCACACCCGACATTTGAGAGCTTAACACCAGCGGCGTAAATTGTAATGCCGTATCTCCGGTATAGGTAATCGGACTGGCAAACTGCATAACAACCGTCTCCAGGCCATTGGTAACCGGATGTTCCTGAAACGTAGTAAACACCGGCAAATAGGGAAACTCTACCTGTGAGGAAAACGAGAACATACCCTGCTGTTGAACTACGTTAACAGAACCACAATTGGCATCTACAATAAAACTGCCCTCCACCTGAACTCCCTTTCCAGCAAGCCACGACTCTAATCCGGTTGTTATCTCCGTTCCCATACCCTGGTTCAAATCGCCATCGACGCGATTGATACCAACCACAAGATTTCCGCCACCGCTAAGATAAGCATCCAGCATCGCCAGGTGCTCACCCGGGATGGAATCGGTGGGTGCCATGAGAACCAACGTCTTATATTTCGGGAGATAGGTAGAGTCGGTCAGATGTACCGCCTCCGCCTCATTCAACACCACCAGCGACTCCATAACCTGTTGCATCATCGAAGTCGATGGTTCACCATGCCCTTGAATAAAACCAACCAGGCTCTTTTCCGTAACCGTCAGTTTCTTTATGGTCGAAGAGAGGGTATACTCCATCGCTGATCCCGGCTGAATAAAAGGGATAACCTCTTCATCCTCACCGAACCGCAGCACAGCTCCTAAAAACGCCCGCTTCTGCACCGACTGGTCTTTTTCCCGCACATTGATAACCACCGGAGAAACGCCGTTTCTTACAGCCTGTTGCTCTGTCTGCTCATCCTTGTTGGGATTGACAAACTCATACACAATCTTGCCATCGGAACGCATAGCATACTCCGAAAGCAACTCTTTAAACCGCTGACGGGCCTGGTCAATATTGGGTGGCAATCCTTCAGAAAAATAGGCGGTTATGGTTACCGGATCACTCAAATCATTTAATAAATCCCGGGTGGCACGACTCAGGGTGTACCGCTTGTCTTCGGTAAAATCGAGCCTGAGATAAAAGCGGCTGGCCAGTATATTTACCAGAATTAATATTCCCGCAATTAACAGCAGATAAGTAAGTATAGACCTGTTTCGATTCATCGTTGCTTCTTTTAATTAACCGTTCGTTTAACCATAATCGCCTCCGCACTGACAATCCCCATGAATACAATGGAAAAGAAATAGATAATATCCTTGGTATCAATGACTCCACGGGTTATGGAATCGTAATGGGTTGAAAGACTCAGGTAGTGAAAAATGGAGGCTGCACTGCCGGGCATATTGGATGCCAGAAATCCAAACAGCAAATGGAAAAAGAGCCCGATAAAGAGTGCCAGCAGAAAAGCGACAATCTGATTGTTGGTCAGGCTGCTGGCAAAAATACCAATACTGATGTAGGCACAGCTCATCAACACCAATCCAAGATACCCCGTCCATACAGCCCCATGATCAATCGGGCCCAGTGACCAAACCGTAAAATAGTAAGGCAGGGTAAGCAGCAACGCAGTGCAGATCAGCAACAGTGTCGCTAAAAATTTCCCCCACAGCACCTGCCATTCCGATACCGGCTTTGTTAACAGCATCTCAATCGTGCCTCCCCGCTGCTCCTCCGCAATCTGTTTCATCGTGAGCGCCGGGATAAAGAAAAAAAGTGTCCAGAATGCGATCGAAAAGAAGGATTGCAGACTGGCCTGGTTCACAAAAAATATGTCGCCTCCGTATAGCCAGGTAAACATGCCACTAAGCACCAGGAATACGACAATCATGATGTAGGCAATTAAAGAATCAAAGAAGGATTGCAGCTCCCTTCGTGCGATTAACCATATCTGTACCATCACGCTTCTATTTAATTTTTAGTTACTTCCCTGAATATATCTTCTAACTTCGTCTCCACCGGGGTCAGTTGTTTCAGATACCACCCCTTCTCCACGCACAGGTCAAACAGGGGTTTTGCTGAACTTTCTCCCGCGCGGGACTGGATCTCGAAAGATGCACCTTCTGCCCCTGTGAAATCGACCAAGGCCACTGATGGAGTCCGTTTCAAAGCCTCATAAGCCTCATTTCGTTCGGCATTGCCCAACTCAACCCGCAACAACTCGTTTCCCTGAGCCTGATGGCGCAACTCTTCGGCGGTGCCATTAGCCACAATACTCCCATTATGAATGATCAAAATACGATCGCAGGTCGCTTCCACCTCAGCCAAAATATGGGAACTCAGAATAACGGTCTTTTCCCGCCCGATATGTCGGATCAACTCCCTGATCTCCACAATCTGGTTGGGATCCAGCCCCGTAGTCGGCTCATCAAGAATGAGCACTTCGGGATCGTGAATGAGCGCCTGCGCCAATCCAACCCGCTGACGGTACCCTTTGGAAAGCTCCCGGATCTTCTTGTGCTTCTCACTACGCAATCCACATACCCGGATCATCTCCGACACACGCTCTTCCGTTTTTGCCTTATCTACACCATGCAATCCGGCCACAAATGCCAGGTAATCAATAATGGCCATATCATGGTAAAGCGGATTGTGCTCGGGAAGATAGCCGATATGCTTTTTTACCTCGGCCGGATTCTCCGTAACAGAGATTCCTCCGACCCGAATGTCCCCGGCATTGGGGATCAGATAACCCGTAATAGCCTTCATCGTGGTCGTTTTCCCGGCCCCGTTCGGCCCCAAAAAACCAAGTACTTCTCCCGTATTTACACGGAAGCTCAGGTTATTGACCGCATGTTGGCGGCCATAGGTTTTCGTGATTCCGTCAACGATTATATCCATCTTTTTTAACTGTGTGATTTTTGAAACGCGAAAATAAAAAAATAGATTTTTTTTAAAAAACAGCTACAGCACCATTTAACACAGTTTAACAAACTTCCTGAAAATCCTCTCCGGCCAAATCCAACGCTCCATCCATATAAATCTTTTTTTGCCGGTATTAGTAAACCTGAAAAAAATTAAGTTTGTCATGTGATTTAGACCATTTTATTTAAATAATTCTGGCAAATAAACCAAAACCATATACAATGAATGATCAAAAAAACAATCAACACCTGCCCCTGCTCCTGACCGTATTGCGTATATTTACCGGATGGCATCTCCTTTACGAAGGGATCATAAAACTGAGCTCAGAGAACTGGTCATCGTACGATTACCTCATTCAGTCGCGTTGGCTCTTTTCTGACCTGTTTCACCGCATTGCCACCGATACCCCAATACTGGCAATAACAGACATGCTAAATGTCTGGGGATTAATCCTGATTGGCACCGCCCTCATCCTGGGACTGTTTACGCGACCGGCTGCTGCCAGTGGAACGCTGCTTCTGCTGCTCTATTATGTGGCTGTTCCCCCGTTTATCGTTCCCAACAGCGGAGGACACTTTTATATCATAAACTACCAGCTTCTTGAGGCAGCTTTTCTGCTCGTGCTGGCATTTATGCCAAAACCATGGCATTGGGGAATCGACCGGCTTATGGAAATCCATTTTCATAACCGGAAAAATCAGCTCTTCCCACCGGCTGTCAACCACGAATTCCCGGAGAAAGAGAACCGACGACGGGAGTTCATCAAGAACCTGGCTGTTCTTCCGGTCTTTGGAACGGCTCTCTTCGGCATGGCAAAAAAAACGGGCTGGTTAAGCTTTGAAGAGAAAGGATTAAAGAGCGCTGATGCCATTTCAAGTGCGTCGGTTCTTTACCGCGACGACTTCGACCTGAAGAAACTTCTGGGAAAGGTGCCAACAGGAAAAATCAAAAACCTTGAGATCAGCCGGATGATCTCCGGAGGGAACCTCATCGCCGGATTTGCCCATGCGCGCGATCTGATCTATGTATCGAAATGGATCAAGCAATACTACACCGATGAGAAGGTAATCGAGACCCTTTGGCGATATGAAGATGCCGGTATTAACAGTGCCATTTTAAGAACCGATGAACAAACCGTCAGGATACTCCGTGAGTATTGGCGGCGGGGTGGTAAGATTCAGTGGCTGGCACAGACCTACCCCAAAGAGCGTGATCTCTCCAATATCCATATGGCCGCTGATAACGGTGCCGTTGCCGCCTTTGTCATGGGAAACATCGCAGACAAAATGGTTTATAACAACAAGATCGAAGAGTTAGCCACCGCTGTTGACCTCATCAGAAGCCTGGGATTGGTTGCCGGTGTGGCCGGCCACTCGATCAACGTCCCGAAAAAATGTCTGGAGAGCGATATCCGTCCCGACTTCTTCATGAAAACACTCCACCACGACCAGTACTGGTCAGCTCACCCCGAGGAGAATCGTAACGAATACATTGTAAACGAAGGTAGAAGTAGCGATCACAATAAGCAACACGACAATATCTGGTGCGTGGATGCTGCTGAAACCGCTGCATTCTTTAAAACGTGCGACATCCCCTGGATCGCCTATAAGGTATTAGCTGCCGGGGCTATCGCTCCGAAAGACGGATTCAGCTACGCTTTTAAAAACGGAGCCGACTTTATCTGCGTAGGGATGTTTGACTTTCAGGTCATTGAAAATGCAAATATTATGCATAATCTCATACAGGCAGACCTGGGACGTGAGCGGAAGTGGTATGGCTAACGTTCCGGATTGGCCTCAAACCGTTCGATGTAGTCGGTGGAGAGCACTCTGAATTCAGTCCGCCGGTTGATCGCCCGCGCTGTCTCCTGCTGCTCTTCCGTCAGTTTGAGTATATACGCCTCCGTAAGCTCATCGTTCCGGTTCAGGAAATCGTGCTGGCGCGCCAGGCTGCGGGTAACCGTCTTGGGCCAGGTCTCACCATATCCTTTGGCCGTGAGCCGCTGCGGGGAGATCCCCTTCTCAACCAGGTAGTCAACCACACTTTGTGCCCGCTTTTGGGAAAGGTCGAAGTTGAACTGGTCGCTGCCCACATGGTCAGTATGCGACATAATCTCTATCGTAATGGTCGGATTGAGAATCAGCAGAGCCACCAGCGTATCGAGGGCGGTTTTTGATTCGGGCTGTAACTCCCAGCTTCCAAAGGCATAGTTGATATTCTCCAGGTTCACCGGCGCATCGGTCGGAGTCAGAAACAGATCGAACCTGAAGGTCGTACTCTCTCCAAGCCCCACGGTGGTAGCAGAGACCTTATCGCGAAGGAATCCATCCTTAAATGCAGCAAAAATATATTCAGTGGAGGGTTTCAAAGGAACCTGGAATTTCCCTGCCTCCGTTCGTAAACGAAGGTTGGTACCATCGGTACCGATGATCCGCACCGTGGCGCCATCGATAGCCTCCCCGGTCTCCTTGTCAAATACATTTCCTTCGGCACGAAAGAGCACAGGCGGCACAAAAAATGCATACAAATCATCGCCCAAAGAGCCCTTTCGGTTGGATGTAAACATCCCCTGCTCCTCTCCTTCAACGAACGCAATACCAAAATCATCGGCCGGGGAGTTCATCGGGTATCCCATATTCTCAACGATCCACTCCCCATCCTCATCCTGCACGGCATGAAACAGGTCAAACCCTCCCATCCCCAAATGATGGTTTGATGAGAAATAGAGCTCACCGTTATCCCGGATATAAGGAAAGATCTCATCGCCGGGGCTGTTTATTGCCGGCCCCAGGTTAACAGGACCGCTATAGGAACCGCCACTCTTTTCTGCTTTCCAGATATCTTTACCGCCAAATCCCCCGGGCATATCAGAGACAAAATAGAGCACCGAACCATCCAGGCTCAGAGAAGGATGAGCAGCGATCAGGCTATCACCAACCAACTGGATCTTAATCGGTTCAGACCACGACCCCCGCGATTGGGAGCTCATATAAAGCTCCGATCCTAATGATTTGGTTTTATCGTAACGGGCACGGGTAAAGATCATCTGTTCACCCGTTGATGAAAGCGTTGCCGCACCATCCTCATCACCGGTATTGATCATCAGGTTCTCCTCTAACAACTTCGGCTGGTCCCATTTCTGGCGTTGTACATTAAAGGTAGCACGAAACAGATCGGCATAACTCTGGCCGGTTACCATGCTCTTTTTCTTTCCGGTTGCTGACTTTCGGCTGGAGGTGAAGATCACCTCATTGGCCCGTCCTCCGACAAATACCGGAGCATAATCACTTTCGCGGGAGTTGATCTCTTTGATGGGGTTGATCACATGACGGGTCGGATTTTCAATCCACTCCTGCGTAGTCTTAATGGCATTCAACCCGTTAATCGCCAGTGTATCTCCGGGTCTAAACTTCAGGTATTGCTGATAACTCTCAATGGCTTCTTCATATTTTTGCACGAATCGATACATCTCCGCCAACTTGTAAAAGGCAAGCGAATCCTCCAGGCCCCGGCTGATGGCATTCCGGTAATAGAGCGCAGCCCGTTCATAATCGCCAATATATTGATAGCACTCGGCGATAGCATAGGCATAATCGCGACGCAATATCCGGTCTTTCTCCTTCCTGCTCGCTTTGCGATACCGTTCAATCGCTTTGTAATACTCACCAATTTCCTTGGCTATCAACGCATCGCGACCGTATCTGCCAGCTCCGCAAGAGGCCAGTACAACAACGCATAGTATATAAAAGATGATTCTGATGTATCTGTTCATTCCCGTCAATCCGTTCAAAAAGTAAAAGTAAGTTATTTTTTTTTGCGGTTGTAAAAATAACGCCTTTATACGGTTTTAAGTATATAAAAATAAAAAAGAGACTCCGGAATAATCCGAAGCCCCCGTTGTAAAGTTGGTAAATGGTCGTATTAACGAACAAAAAGCAGTTCTCTGTATTTAGGCAGCGGCCACAACTCATTATCGACAACCAATTCCAGTTTATCGATGTGGTAACGGATCTCATCGAGATAAGGTCTTACGATTTCATCGTATGCCTTTGCTTTTTCAATGACATCTTCAATAATGTTTGCCCTCTTCCTTGCCTCAATCATGTCGTGAGTTTTGCTTTTAATGGTGGAGATATGGCCGCCAATCTCCCGAATCAGGTCTTTGCGCCCGCTGGCTAACCGCTCGAACTCATCTGCATCGAACACATCCTTCATATGCTTCACATTTTCGAGCAACATGGTTTGGTACTGAATGGCAGTGGGTACAATATGATTGATGGCCAGATCGCCCAATACCCTCGCTTCAATCTGGACTTTCATGATAAACTTCTCATATTCAACCTCCACACGCCCATGCAACTCCCGCTCATCCAAAATGGCTAACGATTTCAGAAGAGTGACAGACTCCGGCCTGGTGTATGCAGCCAGGGCTTCCGGAACGTTATTCACATTGGTCAATCCCCGGCGGGCAGCCTCAGCCACCCATTCCGCACTGTAACCATCGCCGTTAAAACGAATGGGTTTGGATTTTATAATCAACTCTTTTAACTGCTGAAAAATAGCCTCATCCTTTTTAACCCCCTTCTCAATTAAGGCATCCACTTTGGCCCTGAAGTCATTCAACTGATTGGCTACTACGGCATTAAGAATTATCAAGGCAGAGGCACAGTTGGCCGAAGATCCGACGGCACGAAACTCAAAACGGTTTCCGGTGAAGGCAAAAGGTGAGGTACGGTTTCTGTCGGTACTGTCAAGAATAATCTCGGGTATACGGCCGATATTCAGTTTCAATGCCGTTTTCTCCTCCGGTGTCATCTTCCGGTCAACGACCGACTCTTCCATGATCTCTAACATTTTCGATACCTCCGTACCTAAAAAAACCGAAATAATGGATGGAGGAGCTTCATTCGCCCCAAGCCTGTGCTGATTGCCAGCGTGGTAAATGCTGGCCCGCAAAAGATCCTGATGCTCGTATACAGCCTGCAACGTATTGATGACAAAGGTGAGAAACAACAGGTTCGATTTCGGATTTTTCCCCGGAGAATAGAGGTTAACCCCGGTATTCGTTGAAAGTGACCAGTTGTTGTGCTTTCCCGAACCATTGATCCCGGAGAAGGGTTTTTCATGGTATAGAATGCGGAATTTATGACGGCGGGCGATCTTCTGCATAATATCCATAATTAACTGATTATGATCATTCGCCAGATTGGCCTCCTCATATATCGGGGCCAGCTCAAACTGGTTGGGAGCAACCTCATTATGACGCGTTTTCACCGGGATACCCAATTTATATGCCTCATTTTCAACATCCTGCATAAAACGATTTACCCGGGTAGGTATGGATGAGAAGTAGTGGTCATCCAACTGTTGGTCTTTGGAAGAGGAATGCCCCATCAGGGTACGGCCGGTTAGTACCAGGTCGGGACGAGCCATAAAGAGCGCTTCATCAATCAGGAAATACTCCTGCTCCCAACCTAAATTGGCCTGCACTGACTTTACATCTTTATCGAAATATTGACATACAGCCGTAGCTGCCTTATCAACCGCACTTAATGCCCGCAGCAATGGCGTTTTATAATCAAGCGCCTCACCGGTATATGATATAAAAATGGTAGGAATCGTCAGCGTAGTTTCACTGATAAATGCCGGCGAGGTAGGATCCCATGCGGTATAACCCCGGGCTTCAAAAGTCTGCCGGATACCTCCGCTCGGAAACGAAGAAGCATCGGGTTCCTGCTGTGCTAACAACGTGCCCGAAAAAGCCTCAATCACGCCGCCATTGCCCCCATGCTCAACAAATGCATCGTGTTTCTCTGCCGTTGAGTCGGTGAGCGGCTGAAACCAGTGAGTGTAGTGCGTTGCTCCGTTTTCCAGTGCCCACGACTTCATCCCCTGTGCAATCTGATCAGCCATTTTGCGGTCAATCGGTGTTCCATTGTCAATGGCATCCATTACCGCTTCAAACGCATCCTTCGACAAATACTTTTTCATCTTCGGACGATCAAAGACCAATCGACCGTAATAATTCGACACCAAATTGTCTTCACGTACAACCGGTTCAGGTTTTCGGTTCATAACCTCTTCCAATGCTTTTAGTCTAAAATGTGCCATCGT
>CAZILU010000048.1:0-4188 GCA_964540165.1 uncultured Mariniphaga sp. | reverse complement strand
CAAGGCAATAAAATATTCAAAGATGTCATCGAACAGACGTGATTTTATTAAAACCAGCGGAACCGTTGTCGCCGGGGGAGTTCTGATTCCTCCGGTTTTTCAATCGTACCAAAATCCGCAAAAAGCAGAACGTGTGGAAAATTATCTGACCCATTTTGAAGTTTCATTACCGCTGTTGCAACAGGTTATTGTTGCAGCGATGAGCAAGGGAGGCGATTATGCCGATCTCTTTTTCGAGCACAAAACGACGAATAGCCTGGCGTTGGAAGACAACCAGGTAAACCGGGCCCTCTCCAATATCGATTTTGGCGTTGGGATCAGGGTATTAAAAGGCGACCAGACCGGATATGCCTATTCAGAGTCGGTTACTGCGGAGGCTATGCTGAATGCCGCCCGGGTGGCAGCCAACATTGCAGACAGTTCCAGAAAGTATGATGCTGTGCCGGTCACGGAAAGAAAACCGGCATCTTATTACGAACTATCGCGCCGGTGGGAGGATGTCCCGGTTTCCGACAAGGTACCGTTTATTCAAAAGCTAAACGATAAGATTTTCTCGCTTGACGAGAAGGTCATAAAGGTCAACGCGTTTCTCACCGATGAAACAGCCTGGATTCTCTTTTACAATTCGGAAGGGATCCTGACATACGACTACCGGCCTCTGGTTAATTTTGGCACGGTATGCATCATGCAAAAAGGAGATCAAATTGAAAACAGCTATGCGGCTCGGTCGTTTCGAACCGGGTTTGAGTGGCTCTCCGAGGCAGTGGTTGACACCCTGGCCTTAGAAGTGGTTGAGCGCACCAACCTGCTTTTTGATGCCACCAAACCCAAAGCAGGCGAGATGCCTGTTGTAATGGGCGCCGGCGGGTCGGGCATCTTACTTCATGAGGCCATCGGACACACGTTTGAAGCCGATTTCAACCGGAAAGGCACATCGATTTTCAGCGATAAGATGGGGAAAAAGGTTGCAGAAACTTTTGTAAATATCATCGATGACGGCACCCTGCCCAATAACCGGGGATCGGTAAATATCGACGATGAGGGGAACGACGTTCAAAAAACCTGGCTCGTGCGGGAAGGGGTACTGAACAGTTACATCCACGACCGTATCAGTGCCAGCTATTATGGCGTTTCTCCCACAGGCAATGGCCGGCGGGAGTCGTTCCGCGACATTCCCCTGCCCCGCATGCGTGCCACCTATATGGATCCGGGTCCCCACACGGCCGAAGATATCATATCTTCCGTAAAATACGGGGTCTATGTCGACAACTTCAGCAATGGGGAGGTGAAAATCGGGGCCGGCGATTTTACCTTTTTCGTAAAATCGGGATACCTCATCGAAAACGGAAAACGAACCCGGCCTATCAAGGATATAAATATCATTGGTAACGGGCCGCAAGCTTTAGCAGATATATCGATGGTTGCCAACGACTTTCTGATCGACAACGGCTCATGGTCGTGCGGCAAGAGCGGACAAACCGTTCCGGTAACCTGCGGATTGCCTACCATACTGGTTAAAAAACTCACCGTTGGTGGAATTTCATAAACCGGCAACAACAAAGGATTGATCATGACAAAAGAAGAAAAATACCAATTAGCCCGCTGGGCAATGAACCACGCCCTGAAAAACGGGGCCGACCAGGCCGCAGTAACCATTTCCAACAGCAGCAACAGCAGCATTGAGGTGCGGGAAGAGAAAATCGACAAACTGGAACAGGCCATTCAAAGCAGCCTTTACATCCGGCTCTTTGTCAACAACAGATATTCAGCTCACTCCACCAACCGGATTAAAAAGAAAGATCTCACCCGGTTCATCGAAGAAGCGATCGCCGGAACCCGTTACCTGTCGCCCGATCCGTTTCGCAAACTGCCCAACCCGGAACTATACTACCAGGGAGGTGGGGCCGATCTTAAAACCGTTGACCGGGATTATGAGCAGTTAAACCCCCAGGCAAAAATAGAGCTGGCCTTCAAAAACGAAAAAGAGGCCCTGAGGGGAGATGACCGGATCATCTCCGTTACCGCCGGCTATTATGATGGCTTAAACGAGATGGTAATGGTGACCAGCAATGGATTTGAAGGCGACCGGGCAAACTCCCGATACGGATTGAACACTCAGGTGTCGGTGAAGAGCGGAGAGGCCAGGCCATCCGATTCCTGGAGCGAATCAGCACTCTTCTTCAACCAGTTGCAAAAATCGGGCATCGGCACAAAGGCGCTTGATCTGGCACTGAGAAAGATCGGTCAACGAAAAACGGCCTCGGGTAAAATGGAGATGATCGTGGAGAACAGAGTCGTCTCCAGGATCTTCAGCCCGCTGATCAATGCCCTGAACGGATCCGCTATTCAGCAAAAAAATTCATTCCTGATCGACCAGCTCAACAAAAAAGTATTTTCCAAAAAACTGACCGTCACCGATGATCCCTTTATCATTTCAGGCATGGGAAGCAGACGGTTCGACAGCGAAGGGCTTGCCACTGAAAAGCGATTGATATTTGAAAATGGAGTGGTGCGAAATTATTACATCGACACCTATTATGCTGATAAACTGGAGATGCAACCAACCAGCGGCAGTAATACCAATTTAATATTCAGCCCGGGAGATAAAGATCTGACCGGATTGATCGCACAGGTAAGCCGGGGAATTCTGGTAACCGGATTCAACGGAGGAAACTGCAATGGAACCACCGGGGATTTCTCTTATGGCATTGAGGGATTTTTAATTGAAGAGGGAAAAATCATCCATCCGGTGTCGGAGATGAACATCACCGGAAACATGAAAACCCTCTGGTCAGGGATCGCAGAGACCGGAAATGATCCGTTCAAAAACAGCTCCTGGCAAACACCCTCGCTGCTTTTTCACCATGTCGACTTTAGCGGGGTCTGATTCACGACTAAAAACAACCTTGAATTTTAAAAAAATAGGTAAATTGTGCCCAAAATTGGGATGTTTATGAAAAAAGTATACGCAATATTTCTGTTACTGATGGCAATAAACGCCGCGAAAGCCCAGGGCTATACGCAGGCAGTGGGCATCAGGGCCGGATGGATTTCACCCGGAATTGAATATCGCTACTACTTCAACGACATAAACTCGATGAAGGCATTGCTGGCTTTCCGAAACCGGGGGGTGCAACTCCATGCGCTTGCAGAGTTCCACCAATACGACCTTTTCCCGTTTTCATATCAGCTTCAGTTTTTTTATGGTGCCGGCGCACACGTGGGATTTGAAAGCTGGGACTACCGCTGGCATTTGAACAATACACCCCGAATTGAAACCCGGTCATCACTCCTGGCAGGAATTGACGGGCTCATCGGATTAGAATATGTCTTCTATAGCGCCCCCGTAGTGGCCGGGTTCGAAGTTAAACCTTATCTGGATCTTTTTGGCCGGTATGGAATCTATATCGTTACCCCCGATTTTGCCCTCACATTTAAATACCTCTTCTAAATCGAATCTCAACAAACACAGCTCAGATTTTAACAATTTAAAAACAATTAAAAACAGAATGTTATGAAACGATCAATGGTAGCCATATTATTCGTATTACTTACGTCATTCATTTACGGACAGGAAAAAACTGAAACCAACGAGATCCAAACACTCTTTTCATCGCACCAGGGAATCGGATTCTATGGCGGCTTCTCACTGGGATACTCCCAAATCGACAACCAGGATGCTTTGGTATCCGGTGGCCGGCTGGCACTGATCTTCAATCACTCAACGGCTATTGGCCTGGCAGGCTATGGTTTTGTGAACGATCTCGACAGTTACGAATGGAATAATGAAGCGGAGGTCAGACTTTCATTGGCCGGTGGATATGGCGGGCTATTTGTTGAACCCATCCTCAACGGACTAAAACCGGTGCACCTCTCATTTCCGGTACTTCTGGGAATCGGAGGAATCACACAAATTGCAAAAATCCCCTCCGGCGACTGGGGTTACCCTACCTATGAATCGATCGAGGAAGACCTCTTTTTTATTGTTGAACCAGCCATCGAGCTGGAATTTAATATGGCACGCTTTTTCAGAACAGCACTCACGGTAAGTTATCGATATACCTCCGATATTGAACTCACTGTCGTAACAGATCCGGATGTTTTAAAAGGCCTCCATTTCGGATTGAATTTCAAATTTGGAAAATTCTGATTATACACGCCCCCAATCACCTATAAATATGGAACCTC
>CAZILU010000047.1:0-20897 GCA_964540165.1 uncultured Mariniphaga sp. | reverse complement strand
TCGCTGTCGATTGTAAAACCCGACCAGAAAGTAAAAAACGGATCGGAAGTTAAGTAATCAAAAACGGGCTCATAAATTATGAGCCCGTTTTTGAATATCCTTTGCTTCCCCGTTATTCGGAAAAACGAGCGGTAAGATACTCCCGGTTAAGCCGGGCAATGTTGGTAATTGAGATGCTTTTAGGACATTCAACCTCACAGGCGCCGGTATTGGTGCATCCGCCAAAGCCCAGTTCATCCATTTTAGCGACCATATTGCGGGCACGCTTTTTAGCCTCCACTCTGCCCTGAGGCAATTTGGCAAGATGTGAAACTTTTGCAGAGACAAACAGCATGGCAGATGAGTTCTTACAGGCAGCCACACAGGCGCCGCATCCAATACAGGCTGCTGCATCCATCGCCTCTTCTGCATCTTCATAGGCTACCGGAATGGCATTGGCATCGGGAACACCGCCGGTATTTACCGAAACAAAACCTCCGGCCTGCAATATTTTTTCAAAAGCGGTCCGATCAACGATCAGATCCTTAATGACCGGAAATGCCTTTGCACGCCAGGGTTCTATCGTAATGGTCTCTCCATCGTTAAATTTACGCATATGAAGCTGACAGGTAGTCACTTCCGTATCAGGTCCGTGGGCACGTCCATTAATATACAGGCTGCATGCCCCGCAAATCCCCTCCCGGCAGTCGTGATCAAAAGCAATGGGATCCTTTCCCTCAATGATCAGATTGTCATTCAATATATCGAGCATCTCCAAAAAAGATGAACCGGTTGAGATATTTTCAATGGTATAGGTTTCAAAACCTCCTTTATCGGCTGCATGGTTCTGCCGCCACACTTTTATATTGAGCTTCTTTAAAATTTTATCTGCCATGACACTTTGATTTTATGATATTCGTTGAGTTCCGCAAGCCGAACAACAAATTATTTATAACTTCTCTGCGACAGTTTGACATTTTCAAACACCAGATTCTCCTTGTGAAGAACCGGCTCCTTACCCTCGCCCTTATACTCCCAGCATGAGACATAGGTAAAGTTATCATCGTCGCGCTTCGCCTCTCCGTCTTCCGTAACCGACTCCTCACGGAAATGGCCGCCGCACGACTCTTTCCGGTCTAAGGCATCCATGGCCATTAACTCGCCAATATCAAAAAAGTCGGCCACGCGGCCTGCCTTTTCCAGCTCCTGATTCAGGTTATCCAGCGCTCCGGGAATCTTCACATCCTTCCAGAACTCTTCCCGAATTTCACGAATCATCTGAATCGCCTTTTTCAAACCTTCCTCATTTCTTGACATCCCCACGTAATCCCACATCACATGGCCAAGTTTCTTGTGGAAGTAATCGACCGGTTTTGACCCTTTCACATGATATAGTTTTTCCAGTCGACCGGTCACGGCTTTTTCGGCCGCTTCAAATTCCGGAGCATTTGTGTCTGCTTTTGGCGTAAGAATCTCATTTGCCAGGTAGTCTCCAATGGTGTACGGCAATACAAAATATCCGTCGGCAAGTCCCTGCATCAGGGCAGATGCTCCCAACCGGTTAGCTCCGTGATCGGAGAAATTGGCCTCACCAATGGAGTAAAGACCCGGCACTGAGGTCATCAGATTGTAATCAACCCAGGTCCCGCCCATGGAGTAGTGGATAGCCGGATAGATCATCATCGGCTCTTTGTACGGATCGACATCGGTAATCTTCTCATACATCTGAAAGAGGTTGCCATATCGGGCAGCGATGACATCTTTTCCTAGCCTCTCGATGGAGTATTTAAAATCTAAAAAAACAGCTTTTCCCTCGGAATTCACCCCAAAACCGGCATCACAACGCTCCTTGGCTGCCCGCGATGCAACATCCCGGGGAACCAGGTTTCCATACGATGGATAACGGCGCTCCAAATAAAAATCACGATCTTCATCCGGTATATCGTTCGGTCCAATCTCTCCCTTTCTAAGCTTCTCTGCATCTTCCTTCTTTTTAGGAACCCATACCCGGCCATCGTTCCGTAACGATTCCGACATCAGGGTCAGTTTCGACTGCTGATCGCCATGAACAGGAATGCAGGTCGGGTGAATCTGCACAAAACAGGGATTGGCAAAAAAGGCTCCCTTTTTATAACATTGCCATGCAGCCGATCCATTGCTACCCATAGCGTTGGTCGATAGGAAAAAAACATTCCCATAACCTCCGGTAGCCACAACAACCGCATGAGCACCATATCGTTTGATCTTTCCGGAAACCAGATCGCGCGCAATGATTCCCCGCGCTTTGCCATCGATAATCACGACATCCAGCATCTCATGCCTGCTGAACATCTCAACATTCCCAAGGTCTATCTGGCGGTTCAACGCCTGGTATGCACCCAAAAGCAACTGCTGACCGGTTTGACCACGGGCATAAAAGGTGCGACTAACCAACACACCGCCAAACGAACGGTTGGCCAACAAACCACCGTATTCACGACCAAACGGTACCCCCTGAGCAACACACTGATCAATGATATTGGGAGATACTTCAGCCAAACGGTAAACATTCGCTTCACGCGCACGGTAATCACCCCCCTTGATCGTATCGTAAAATAACCGGAACACCGAATCGTTATCGTTCTGATAATTTTTCGCTGCATTGATCCCTCCCTGGGCAGCAATGGAGTGCGCCCTCCGGGGACTGTCCTGGTAACAAAAAGCTTTAACTTTGTATCCCAACTCAGCCAATGAGGCAGCAGCAGATGCACCCCCCAATCCGGTTCCTACAACAATTACTTCCAGCTTGCGTTTATTGGCAGGGCTAACCACTTTGATCGCCGCCTTGTGATTGTTCCACTTTTCAGCCAAGGGCCCTTCAGGTATTTTTGAATCTAATATGCTCATATCCAGATACTTTTTCGAGATTAGAATTTAATAAGAAAGTACAGGGGAATGATTGAAAATCCAACGGCTACTAAAATAGCATATACATTCCCAAGAAACTGCAGCCTGCTCATCCACTGTTTATTGCTTAAGCCCATCGTATGAAAGCCCGACCAAAAGCCGTGCGAAAGATGAATTCCCAGCAGAATCCCTCCCAACACGTAAAAAAGATCATACATAACACTGTTCTTAAAAAGATCAGAAACCAGGGAATAGGTGTCTTCCATCGTCTCACCACCAATAGTAACCGTACTCATGGCTTCCGGATTGAATTTAATAACCCAGAAAAAGTTGATGATATGGATAATCAAAAAAACCAGTACCAATGCACCCAACAATAGCATATTGCGTGAGGCCCAGGAGCTGGAGACACCGGGATTCTTCCGGTCATATTTCACAGGCCGGGCACGCCAGTTCTGATACTCTAAAAAAAATGACCATAGAATGTGCACCAGAAACCCTAATCCCAGCAGTGGCTCCATAATTTTTACAGCCGGATTGGTAGCCATAAAATGTGCAGCCTTGTTGAACAGCTCACCACTGTCATCAAATATCAACATCAAATTGACTGCCAGGTGAACAGCAATGAACATAACCAAAAAGAGCCCTGAAATGCTCATGATAAATTTTCTGCCAATAGATGCAGTTACAAACTTGCTCATAAATTATCTATTTAATCAATATGACAATAAAATCCGGACAAAAGTAGCCCAACACGCTCTTTCCCCCAAAAAGTTTTTGCCAAAATAACTAATTTATATTGTTTCTAAGGAGAAAACAGGAATAATTATTAAACAATCAGCGGATTACAACGACTTACAGATTCTTAAACTACCGCACAATATGCTCTTTAAATGACTGATTCCACTCTCTGAATGTAAACTCTCCGGTGAGTGCAATCAGCTCCGTCGAACGCGAAAAACCGGTCACCTGCCTCAACTCAATACGGTCGAAAACACACTGCACGGCCACGGTATTACCATCCTCCAAATTTGCATAACCTTTTATTCGATAGGATCGGGGAGCCCATTGATCTAAAAATCTGCGTAATGCATCGGTTGAAATTTTCCGGTTACTTCTGATCACCATAGAATTTAGTTCGGGTCGATGCAATGAATGAACGGATTGGGGAAAAAACTTAGTGACCGCTTTCTCTCCAAGCGGAACATCAGCATCACAATATTGTGTTTCGTGAATAACAGCGAACGGATTGATCTGGCTGATCTCAGTTTTTAACGTCCCGACAGATTCGATCAAATCGACCTTATTCAATAGAACAACATCGGCCATTCGAATCTGATGGACCATTCGCTCCCGCATAGCAGGAGCTTTAAAAAAATGAAGAGCATCAACGACACTCCAATGGGTTGCCAGGAAAATTTTTTCTGATAGCCGACCGGCCGACATCACTTCGGCAACCGCTGTGGTGTCCGATAGCCCGGATGCTTCAACAACCAAAACATCGGGGTGATAACGATCGATAAAATTCTCCAGGGATTGGGTAAAATCCCCCAACAAACAAACACAAAAAACCGAACCATTATTGATTTCAAGCAGTTGAAAATCCTTGCCTGTATTTTTCAACTCCACCCCGTCGATCGAAGCCGGAGAAAACTCATTTTGGATAATCCCTAACCGGTATTCATCGGCATAACGGCCTATGATTCGTTTCAGGAGGGTTGTTTTTCCACTACCCAAAAATCCGGAAACGATATGAAGCGGGATCCTCATCCTTGCAACTGGTTGACATAGGCACGCATTCGTCGGATGTGTTCCGGAGTTGTTCCGCAACATCCGCCAATAATATTTACCCCGGCAGCAACGATTTGAGGAACAAAAGCTGCCATCTCCTCCGGTTTTTCAGGAAACAGGGTCTTTCCGTCATGGTATACCGGCAGACCGGCATTCGCATGTACCAGCAATGGAATATCAGGATGAACTCCCCTGATCTCTTTGACAATATCGACCATGCCTGCCATTCCGTTTCCACAGTTAGCACCAATCAGATCGGCTCCGGATTCCACCAGAACCTCTACCATGTCTGCAGGAGATACACCCATCATCGAGCGATATTCTCCCTGCACGGTTTTCTCAAAGGTCATAGTACAGAACACCTCCAGCCGTGTATTCTCTTTGGCAGCCTGAACAGCAATACGGGCTTCATCAAGATCACTCATGGTTTCAATCATAATGGCATCAGCTCCCCCTGCTTCCAGGCCCGTCACCTGCACCCGAAATGCTTCGTATAGCTCCTCTTCCGTAACATCGCCCATCATCAGAATCTTTCCGGTGGGACCCACCGATCCCAATACAAACCGGTCGCCCGCTGCCTCGCGGCTGATCTCTGCAGCTACTCTGTTTAATTCGTACGTGCGGTCAGCCAAATGATACGACTCCAGTTTATAGCGGCTGCCGCCAAAACTGTTGGTCTCTATCAAATCAGCGCCGGCATCAATATAACTTCGGGCAATATCAAACACCTCCTCCCGGTGCGTCAGGTTCCACAATTCAGGACAATCTCCGGGCTCCATGCCCCGCTCCTGCAATAACGTACCCCAGGCACCGTCTGAAACCAGAACGGTTCCCTTCCTGATCTTGTCAATAATTTTTCCCATCGCCTCTTGTTTTGAAAATCCCCCGCTTTATAAACCGAATTAATGCATTACAACTCTTTCAGCCACTCTTTAATGACATCTGCCGATGGAAGTACACCTTCTGATTTCAACTTGTAGCTGACGGCAACAACGGCCGGTCCCTGCGTAATACCATAGGAAACCAGCTTCTCTTTTCCCGTAATAACCTTAATCTCCACCTCCTTTCCCAACTCAATAATGGCTCGCTCAGTGCGCTCATTAAGCAAAAAAGCCTGCTCCGGATCATCAGCCAGCAGAATCAACTCGCTTCGTTTCGACTTGATCTTCCGTCGCAACTTCTCATTGATCCGCTTCTGGATGGCAGCAATCAGATCCCGTTCGGGAGGAATTTTGGATACAAAAGCAATCTTGCCGTCGATACAGATGGTTGGAATATTTTTAACCATGAGTGAGGACATAAAACTCACTGCCTCCATCTTTTTAATGGCATGTTCACGCCACTCAACCACCCCTTCAAAATAGGGAGCAATACGCCTGACTGCCTCAACCATATATTGACAGGGAGCACACGATTCGGAATCTAACGTAATAATATCAACGATCACCTTTTCTGACTGTCCGTAATCCTTCATATTAAAAACCTCCAGGGAACTCTCCCTTTTTTCCAGAGTTCTTACAACATCCTGTTGGTAAGGATCACGCACCAACTCCGATACGGCTTTCAGGTTTTCAACCGGGGTATCGCGGGGCAAATCGCACCCGGGAGCTAGGATAAATCCCTTTTCGCCTCCCAGGTCAAGGCACTCCAGGGCATGCTCACGACAATCGTCCGGAGTACCCATTAACAGCACCACGGTGAGTTTCAAATTGCCACCAAAGCTGATTCCTTTTCGTAGCGCAATCTCCTTCACAAAATCAAGGGGAATGTTCTCATCGATCGATATATTATCCGGACGGCAATCACACATCGCTTCAATGTTTTGTTGCGCATGTCCGCAAACAAAAAAGGAGCTGAGCTTATCCCGGCTTCTGATATGTTCAAATATTTCTGAAACAAAAGGAGTTACAAACGTTTCAAAGGTATCAGGATCGATCTGGCTGGTCATAGGGTCAACAACAGCAATCACATCACACCCGGCATCCATATAATATTCTGCCATCTGCCGGCCTACCCGGGTACAGAAAGCCATCACCCGGTTTACCTCATCGGGCGCTTCAAACAGCATCATAAATATATCGGTTCCTAACAGATGTAAAGCCAGGGTAAACGGACCGGTAATCAATCCGTACAAGGCCAGATCGGGGTATTTTCTGCGCAGTTCCCTGGTAGCTTCCATACATACGCCAATGCGACCATCCTGCTGCCCGGGCACCTTCAAATCACTAAGTTTTACGCCCTCCGCTAATGGATGAGAAACCACCGCCGGTGGCCCCGACTCTGACCAACGCAAGTCACAACCCAAAACCTCTGCCTCTACCTGCAGATCAAAAACCACCGGTATGCCATCCGGCCGATAAGCCTCAACAGACTTGCTGATCCCATTCACCAGTTCTCCGGCCGACTTCAGGTAAGCAGCTGCATCAACACCGGTTAAATAACCGCCGTGAACACCAACAAAAGGCACCCAGGGAGTTCTCTTAACCTCCTCGAGGGCAAACGCCTTTTTGATTAATTCCAATCCATGCATATCAAACGTATTTTTTTAGGCAACCTGAGCATTCAAATACTCAACCAGGCCTTGTGGATCAGGAGCATATGCATCTGCACCAATCTTCTGCCGGAACTCATCGGTTACCGGTGCTCCGCCAATAGCTATTTTAACATCGGGAACAGCCACTTTAATAGCCTTCGCAATCTTCTCCATATTTACCATGGTGGTTGTCAAAAGCGCCGACAATCCTACAAATGCATTCTTATGTTCCTGTAACGCTTCAATAAAGCGATCTGCCTTTACATCGGTACCCAAATCCACCACCTTCCAGCCATTGCCCTCAACCATCATCGAAACCAGATTCTTCCCAATATCGTGAAGATCCCCCTCAACCGTTCCAATAATAAATATTCCCTTCTCTTTAACCTCTCCCGATAAAAAGAAGGGCTTTAAATGAATCATAGCCGTACTCATCGCTTTGGCCGACATCAACACCTGAGGAACAAAAACCCGGTTCTCCCGAAACTTTATACCTACCTTTTCCATACCGATCATCAACCCTTCCGTCAATATCCGTTGGGCTGAAATGCCTTCATCCAACGCCTGACGGGTCAACTCATCAGCACCCTCTTGTCCCTTCATATCGGGAGGAAACGGAGCAGCCTTGTTTATTTTACCAAATTCAACACACGCTGCAATTCTTGATAGTAATTCACTCATTTTGCTTTTTGATTTTTGGTTTTTATAATTTGAACAAAAATACCGGGATCCTGTCATTGAAAAAATAGTATTTTTTTTGAAAAAGATGGATAATATTACTTTATTTGTGAATGATTAAAGAGTTACGATTCTTCAGGCTCCCGTCATTACAAACCGATGTGCCGGAAATCGGTTGGTATTTCCGTGATCTTTATCTGACCGAAATTGGAGAGATTGAGGTTGAACAAGAAACGATATGGGAATGCCGGGAACCGGCGGATCATCATTTTTTGGTTTTTTGCACCAGAGGATCAGGAATTGTTTTACTCTCAGGTGAACAACTGCCCCTCACTGCCGATCAATATTTTATTGTTCCAAAAAATCAATGTTTTAAATTCTATAACGGATCAAATATTCATGCCCGGTTCCTGATTGCCGGATTTAACGGAACAACGGCGGATCAATTAAGCAGAGAGTATTCTGTCGTTCGAAATCTAACGCCTTCGGTTAATAACATGGTTGCCAACCGGGAAATGTTATTTGATGAAATATTCAATAACCTGGCAAAAGGATTTCACGACCAAAAAATTACCTTTGTTAACTTTTGTTTTGGCCACCTGTTGGCTGCATTTATTTTTGCCAACCAGACCAGTGAGGATCTGGCCGATGAATCAAATCCGGCCGTTCGCAAAGCCATTCAATATTTCAAAAAGAACCTGGACAAGAAGTTAACACTCCGGCAGGTTGCACAGGAGGCAGGATACGCTACAACCTATTTCACCATCCTGTTTAAAAAAGTAACCAATTACCCTCCCCTCAGCTATTTTTCACACCTAAAAATACTGAAAGCGTGTGAATACTTAGATTACACAAGTTTGAAGATAAAAGATATCTCTTACCGTCTGGGCTATTCCGATCCCTACTATTTCACCCGCGATTTCCGAAAAAAGATGGGATTGTCGCCCCGCCAATATAGAAACAGAATCAGGATTTAGTTTAATTTGATAAAAATATAGCGCTATGATATTTGTAACCGGAGGGACAGGACTGATTGGAGGCCATTTATTATATGAACTGGCATCATCAGGGAACAGGATTAGAGCCCTAAAACGCAAATCAAGTGATCTGCAACGGGTTAAAAACACATTTGCCTATTATGCAGTTGATCCGGAATTGCTGTTCTCCCGCATCGACTGGGTTGACGGAGATCTCCTTGACAATGTAGCCCTTGAACCGTTATTGGAAGGAATAACTGAAGTTTACCATTGTGCTGCCATTGTCTCTTTTCAAACTCAGGATCGATATGAGATTATTCATAATAACCGGGAAGGAACAGCGAACATCATTAATGCCTCCATAAGAAATGGCGTTAAAAAGTTTTGTCATGTCAGCTCGGTAGCAGCGCTCGGAACAACAACCGAGGGCCGGTTAACCGATGAAAACAGCAGCCGGGAGACAACGAAAAAACACACCGGTTATAGTGAAAGCAAATTTTTTTCCGAAGCTGAAGTATGGAGGGGCATCGAAGAGGGATTGGATTCAATCATCGTAAATCCATCCATAGTCTTAGGCCCTGGAGATCTAAATTCCGGCAGCACACAACTCTTCAAAACCATAAAGAACGGACAAAAATTTTACCCTGAAGGTGGAACCGGATTTGTTGGTGTTCACGATGTAGTAAGGGCAATGACTCAATTAATGTCAGAATCAAATTTTGAAGCCAATAAAAACCAACGATACATTTTAAATGCGGAAAATCTGTCGTATCGGGAGCTCTTCAACCGGATAGCCGATGCGATGAACAAACCCCGGCCCCGCTTTTTTGCATCAAGAACGATGCTCGAACTGGCCTGGCGCGCATCGGCTCTACAGGCATTTTTCACCGGAAAAGCGGCAGCTATCACCAGGGAAGCGGCAGCCTCAGCCGCTAACAAAACCATGTTCGATGGAAGTAAAATCACCAGAACCATCCCCTTCGAATACCAATCGATCGACCAAACGATTGCACAAACCGTCAAACTGTTACAAACCAACCGGCCTAAAAAATAGATAGCCCTGCCCGAAGGCAAGGCTATCCCTATCATAAAAAGTCATTAATTACCGGTTGATGGTTGCTTTTTCAAATTCAACCCTGCGATTCAACTTCCGGTTCTGAATGGAAGAGTTCGGAACAGCCGGTTTGGTTTCACCGTAATAGTTTGAACCTACATAGGTATTGCTTATACCTTTTGATAACAAGTATTTAACAACAGCCTGAGCTCTTCTTTCAGAAAGTTTCATATTGTAACCTTCGCCACCGATATCGCAGGTGTGACCACCAACAACGACATCATATGATTTGCTCTGGCTGAGTGTTCCTACCAGTTTGTCTAAGTCAGCAATAGCTTCAGGTCTCAGAACAGCTTTATCGAAATCAAAATAGATGGCCGGAATTTCTAAGGTCTCTTCAGCCGGACAGCCGTTTGCATCGACCTTCACACCTTTCGGGGTATCGGGGCATTTGTCTAAGTAATCCGGAACGCCGTCACCATCGCTGTCTAACGGGCAACCATTGGCGTCAACCTGAACACCTTTCGGGGTATCGGGGCATTTGTCTAAGTAATCCGGAACACCGTCACCATCTTTGTCTAACGGGCAACCATTCTGATCAACGGCTACACCAGCCGGGGTGTCGGGACATTTGTCCAGGTGATCCGGAACGCCGTCACCATCGGTGTCGGGGCAACCATCGAAACGTGCCAATCCGGGAGTATCCGGACATTTGTCCAGGTAATCCGGAACACCGTCACCATCTCTGTCTAACGGACAGCCGTTTTCATCGACCTGAACTCCGGGAGGAGTGTCGGGACATTTATCTCTCTTATCGGGAACACCATCACCATCTGAATCCTTGGCAGCGCCAAAGGCAAATTCAACAATTCCCGTTAATTTTAACAGATTGTCGTGATAGCTTTCCAACTGACCGGCAGCATTATGTCTTTGACCGTCAATTCCATGAATATAACCGGCCTCTAAAAAGAGGGCTGTATTCGGGCTGATCGGAACTTTTGTTCCTAGTCCGGCATTGAAATTAACGCCCGCTTCCATGTTGTCCCATAAATAACCTCCACCACCATATAGATACGGTTGAAGAGCACTGGTCTCCGATAGAATTTTACCGTTAAATAACTTATAACGCAAATTCAAAGATGGATTCATAAAGTCAATTCCATCGCTGTAAAAACCCCCTTCGGTTTTAAGAAGCAGATCAAAAGAAGGACTCAAATACCGGCTCAGATACAAATCCCCCATCAATCCTAAATCTTCTGTCTCAAGATTATAGGAGAGCCCGGGGCCCAATCCGATAGCCCATTTTTTTTCCGCATTTTGGGCAAATGTGCTTCCCATTATCAAAAAGGAAAGAAAAATGAAAGTAAGCTTTTTCATAATTAATAACTTTTAGTAATTCTTATTCTTAGTAATTTAATTTCAAACTTATACGTTTCTACTTCAAAAACCGGTTCAATATAATCAATATTTTCAAACAAATTTATACATAATCTTTTAATTAAAAGCATAAAAATAAATTTTGTTTGATCCCTTTCACTCACTACCCGAAAAAAGCGGCAAAAAATTTCAATGCGGCATCAACCATATTACCGCAACTGCAGTCAGGATTCTCCCTCTGCCTGATCCGCTGCTTCACCGGCTGTTTCCTCTTCTTCAAACTTCAACATCTCTCTTTTCTGCAGCAGGTTATACCATGTAACCACCTTCTTAATATCCGATATATATACCCGGTTTTTATCATAATCGGGCATCACCCCTTCAAAATAGCTTTTAAGAATGGGCGCAGGCGACTTGGGATCAATAGCCGCTGCTCCGTTCTCCTTTTCGTATATTAATTTAAATACATCATTCAAAGGAACATCCGAACTGGTTGTATAGATAGCAATATCGTCCAATGCCGAAATTTTATTGGTCGAATAGGCCGCACTTCGCTTGCCTGTCTCTAACGACTCAACAACAATGTTATTCTTTGACTCTGCAACAACCTTAAATAATCCAGGCTGCCCAGAGATTGCAATGACTCCTTTTAGCATAATTTTATATTTGAAGCGAAGATACAATTTTTGTAAAAATTCAACACTAAGTCTATCTATTTTTTAATTGATAAGAGAGCCCGGCCTTCACCCAACGGCCGGGCTGAACGATATTCCCCAAATCAAAATAGTTCTGATTTAACAAATTGTTAACGGAAAGGTTTAACGTAAAATTTCGAATCGGATAGATCAACTTGGCATCCACCAGCCAAATGGGTTCATAGGCTCTCTCTTCAACTGCAACCCCCTCATTGAAAAATGTGTAGCTTCCCATTCGTTTCTGACCGGTCAGTTTCAGGTCAACCATCAATCCTTTATACAGGGTATGATTGGCCGAAAAAACAATTTTACTTCTCAGGTAGTCAAGAATGTAATAAGAAATCAACGCACCATCGCTCTTGTTCAGCTCATGGTAAAAAAAGCCAATCTCAAGCTTATCTGGCCAATGGCCACGATAAAGCATCCGGGGATACCAGACCAGGTTCATCTCTAATCCGCTACCTTTCACTGAGGTATGATTCATCGATCGCCACACGGTTTCTTCCTGATCCCTTACCCAGTCAATTAAATGGGTCCCTTTTTGATGAAAAAGGATCAACGAACCATTGATGCCGTGCCTGTTCATCTTAAATCCCCCATCGATGGAAACAGACTCCTCCGGAAACAGGTCGGGATTTCCTATGTTGGTCGGACTGGCATAATAAAGATCCGTAAATGTAGGCATCCGAAGAGAGGTATTCCAGGATGCGACCAGATCCACAGCAGCAGTCAATTGGTAACTGACATCAACACCGGGAAACAGGTTCCATCCCGCTCCGGATATATAAGAGACCATTGCCCCCCCATTAACCGAAAAACGATTAATCACACCGGAATGTTCCAAAAAGAGCGATGACGTTCCCCTGGTCTTTCCAAACAAATAATCTGCGTCTTCGTGAGGTACTGCAATCGGACGTTGAAGCGCTTCCCCAAGAACCGTGCTCAGGATCATCTCCGACCGGTACTCGATGCCCAGAGCCGTTTTTCCTCCCCGCCAGCGATACCACCCATTGAGCGATCCCCCCCAGGTATCGGTCCGGTGATAATTGTGATTCTGATACCATTCCGGTGCATCAAAGCGAAACAACATAAATGTATCGTAATGTCTTCGCCAATAAACCGTTGGAGAAAAATGAAATTTCGATGATGACTCCCAGCGAATGGAAGAAAAGAGCGTGGCAGTCTCTTCATACTGGTTCGGATACTTCGGAGTGTAAAAACTATTGGCACCAAAATCTTTATCTGAAATGCCTCCCTGAAAAAAGAGATGACCAGCTGTGTCGAAATGACGTAGCGAGTAAAATAGCGAACGGTTGCTGAAATCAGTGTTTATTCTATATCCCTCCGACTGACTATAGCTGCCCGAAAGAGAATGGTCAAAACGACCCGTAGAAAATTCCCCGGATAAATTGGTATCCCAATATCCGAAACTGCCTCCGGAAAAATCGGCATACAGCGACTTTCCATCCGGATGTTTTGTTACGATATTAATCGCTCCCGTAAAAGCATTGGGACCAAAAATCCGGGCACCGGCTCCACGCAAAATCTCAATGCGCTCCACCTGTGATAAACTAACCGGTAAATTAAGGTTGTGATGACCTGTTTGTGGATCAGAGATGTTTACTCCGTTTAAAAGAATCAGTGTCTGGTCAAAAGTTCCTCCCCGAATGCTGATGTCGGCCTGTATTCCCGCGGGACCGCGCTGCCTGACATCAATGGCGGTTACATACTCCAGCAGATCCTGGATGCTGACTACCGGCGCCCGCTCAATATCCTGCTTCGTGATCACCGAAAGAACCCTTGGCAACTGCGAAAGCAGGACCGGCGCACGGGAGGCCGTTACCTCAATCTCATCCAGATCATACTGCATCTTTACCTCTGCACTATCTGCATCTAACGTAACAGCTTTTACCGGTACCGTTACAAAATAGACCACAGACAAAACAGAAATCTTCACAACCCGCTTTAATACGGTAAAAAGAGAATAACTCTTTCTTCCCCATTGCTTAAAGACAGCCGTGGACTGATAAGCCTTTAAATGATACATATGAACTGTTTTTTTAATTACCGTACGAAAATAGAAATTTTATCACGACTGGAACAAATAAAAGACTTTTTCGTAGATTATTTATCGGGTAATAACTTCACGTTTAAAAATAATACCGGGTGAACAACCATGAAGAATCTATTTACAATGATAAAGATTATTTATTAAGCATAGATAAAATCAACTATAAAAAGAGCTAAAAATCTTTTTTATTTGTTCGTTTGATTCTATATTTGTTTCGACATTAAAAATGATTAAAAATCAAAAATTATACAACCATGACTCAGATCCAATTCAATAATGCCTTGTTAGACATCAGATCCAAACTGCGTTATTACGCATTAAGTTTAACCTCAGACTCGGAACGGGCCGAAGACTTGCTTCAGGAGACCATGTTAAAAGCGCTGACCTACCGCGACAAGTTCACGCAAAACACCAATTTCAAGGCCTGGATGTACACCATCATGAAAAACACCTTTATCAACGATTACCGTCGTGGAGTAAAAACCAGAAATACGTTTGAAGATTCAAACAACGATCTTCATCTTTTGTTTTCGAAAGATAAAGCTTATCCGGCTCCAGACTCTTTCTACAGCACAAAAGAGATTAACAACAGCATTGATGCGTTGGAAGATGAATACCGGATTCCTTTTAAAATGTTCCTTGACGGATATAAATACAAAGAGATTGCCGAAGAGCTTGGGTTGCCATTGGGGACGGTGAAGAGCCGGATTTTCTTCACCCGGAAAAAACTGGAAAAATCGCTTCAGGAGTATGCAAATTATTAAACAGAATTACACAAATCACTGATACAATAATTCTTCTACTGAAAGATCATCGGATTCCGGTGATCTTTTTTTATTTTTGGAAGATCATACGAGTCGTCAGGAAACGCATTGAAAAATAAGACGGGATAGGTGACATTCGTTGTATCTTCCTATATGTAAAAAGTAGCCAATACTCAGTTTGGCGGGGTTCAATCTGGTGAATTCCGCATAAAAACGATAAAAAATAGTCATCACATGAAGAAATTAGTTGCCGTACATTTAGCCGAAGGATTTGAAGAGATTGAAGCCATCAGCATCATTGACGTTTTACGCAGGGCACAAATTGAGACGCAGATCATCTCCATGTCGGGTAATAAACTCGTAACCGGATCACACGGCATTTCTGTTTTAGCCGACAGCCTTTTTGAAGAGGCAGACTACAACAAATATGATATGCTGGTCCTGCCGGGAGGTATGCCTGGATCGATGAACCTGAAAAATCACGCCGGGCTGTCCCGGCGGATTCTGCAGTTTCACCGGGAGGGTAAATACTTGGGAGCGATCTGTGCCGCACCCATCGTTTTTGGCCATTTAGGAATTTTACAGGGGTGTAAAGCCACCTGTTTCCCGGGATTTGAAGATCAGCTGACCGGAGCCATAGTAACCGGATCCGACGTTGAATGCTCAGGGACGGTCATCACCGGCAAGGGAGCCGGTGTTGCCATTCAATTTGCTTTAGAGATCGTAAAAATGCTTATCGGTGAAGCCAGCGCCAAAGCATTAGCAACAAAAATGATTGTTCATTAGCCGTTCCGGTGGCGGGCAATCCACTCACGGGCATTGACAAACGCCCGGATCCATGGTGCCAGCTCATCCTGCTTCCGTTCCGATGGATAATAAGCCCATTGCCAGGGAGCAAAAGCCCGTTCCAGGTGAGGCATCATCGCCAGGTGGCGACCATCAACAGAACAGATCGCTGCCGCACGGTAATTTGATCCGTTCGGATTGGCAGGATAGCTGTTATAACTGTACTTAATTGGTATATGGTAACTCTGCTCATCGTATGGGAACATAAATTTACCCTCGCCATGTGCCACCCAGATCCCCAGCTTCATACCAGACATATTCCCCAACATCACGGAATTATTCTCTAAAATATCAACCGACAAAAACGCGGATTCAAATTTTCCCGATTCGTTGTGTCCCATCCTGGGTCGTTCTGAATGCCCGGGATAGACAAGTCCCAGCTCTACCATCAACTGACAACCGTTGCAAACACCCAGACTCAACGTATCGCTCCGCTGATAGAAATTTTCCAGCGCCGTACGTGCTTTCTCATTATATCTAAAGGCTCCGGCCCAACCTTTCGCTGAGCCTAACACATCGGAATTGGAAAAGCCGCCAACGAAAACGATCATCTGTACATCCTCCAATGTCTCCCTCCCCGAAATCAGATCGGTCATATGAACGTCTTTGACATCCATACCGGCCAGATAAAGTGCAAAAGCCATCTCACGGTCACCGTTTACCCCTTTTTCGCGGATAATGGCAGCGCGGATACCCGACGGCTCTCTCCGGTTGATATCAATACCCAAATCGGCTGCTCTGCCCGAAAAATCGTTAAAATTATAGGTTAACACATGATTAGCATAGTTCTGAAAACGCTCCAATGCGCTCTTCTCTCCACTCTGTTTCCGGTCGAGCAACCACGACGTCTTAAACCACAAATTACGCAAACGATCCGTATCCAGCGTCAATTCCCGGCCAAAGTTCTTAATAGTAATCCCTCTCTCCTCTGTCGGGAAGCCCAACGAAACAAATTCAACGCCACACTGAGTCAGGGCTCTTTTCACCTTATCATTATCGGCACACTGAATGACAATCCCGGGATTTTCGCTAAAAAGCACTTTCACCAGATCCTCCTCACCAAGGCCGGTCAGATCAACATCCATCCCACCTTCATTACGGGCAAAACACATCTCGAGCAACGTGGTGACCAATCCGCCGGAACCCATATCATGCCCGGAGAGGATTAACTCCTTCTCAATCAATTGCTGCACGCTATTAAATGCAGTAATAAACTTCACCGAATCCGATATTATCGGGGCAGACTTGCCAATCCGGTTAACCGACTGCGCAAAGGCACTGCCACCCAGGGCACGCCCTGAAAACGAAAAATCGATAAAAAGAAGCTCTTTGGATGGATCATTAACCAACACCGGTTCAACAACCTTCCGTACGTCGGAAACCTCACCCGAGGCAGAGATAATCACGGTGCCTGGAGCATAAACCACATCACTCTTATACTTTTGGGTCATTGACATGGAATCTTTTCCCGTAGGAATGTTGATGCCTAAACTGCAAGCCAGGTCGCTGGCTGCCTTTACAGCCTGGTAGATCCGTGCATTTTCTCCCGGGTTCTTCGCCGGCCACATCCAGTTAGCGCTCAACGAAACGGAACGAATTCCATCCGCCAGCGGAGCCCAAATCAGGTTGGTCAGAGCCTCTGCGATGGATAGCTGCGAACCGGCTACCGGATCGATCATACCGGCAATGGGAGCATGACCAATGGAGGTCGCTATGCCTGATTTGCCGCGATAGTCTAAGGCAATCACCCCTAAATTATTCAACGGAAGATGAAGTTCGCCGGCTCCCTGCTGTTTGGCAATCCGACCCGTTACCGACCGGTCCACCTTATTGGTTAGCCAATCTTTACAGGCAACTGACTCTAATTGAATAACCTCTTCAACATACCGTTGCACCTCATCCTGAAGGTACTCTATTTCGCTGAATCCGGGCTGGATTGAGGTATCCTCCAAAACGGTTTTGGGAGGATTACCAAACATATACCCCAACGGCCAATCGATCGATCGCTCCCCGGTTTTTGAATTTTCAAAAGTAAACTGCATATCACCGGTTGTTTCACCGATCTCATAGATCGGAGCGCGTTCCCGCTCGGCAATACGTTTTAACAGCGCCACATGTTCCGGCTTCATCACCAGTCCCATCCGCTCCTGCGACTCATTCCCAATTATCTCCTTCTGCGACAGGGTAGGATCTCCCACCGGTAGTTTTGCCGTATCAATCTTTCCACCGGTTGTTTCCACCAGCTCCGACAAACAGTTCAAATGACCGCCGGCCCCATGATCATGAATGGAGATGATCGGATTCTCTTCCGACTCGCCCAACGCGCGAATGGCATTATATACCCTCTTCTGCATTTCGGGATTGGCACGCTGTACCGCATTCAGTTCTATCGCGTTCTCAAACTCTCCGGTGGCTACCGATGAGACGGCTCCGCCACCCATGCCAATCCGGTAGTTATCACCGCCCAACAAAACAACCGTATCTCCCTTTTCAGGATCCTCTTTCAGGCTATACTTTTTATTGGCATATCCGATACCACCGGCTAACATCACAACCTTATCGTAACCATACTTCTTATTCTGCTCAAAGTGCTCAAAGGTCAAAACCGATCCGGCAATCAGCGGCTGGCCAAACTTATTTCCAAAATCGCTGGCACCGTTAGAGGCTTTAATCAGAATCTCCTCCGGCGTTTGATAGAGCCAGGGGCGCTCATCAGTAGCCTGCTCCCAGGGACGGCCCTCTTCCGACCGGGGATAGGAAGTCATATAAACAGCCGTTCCCGCCATTGGAAAGCTTCCCCTGCCACCGCCCATACGGTCGCGGATCTCTCCGCCCGTACCAGTCGAGGCTCCATTAAACGGCTCAACCGTCGTCGGGAAGTTGTGGGTCTCTGCCTTCAACGACAAAACCGTCTCGACATCTCTAACCTCAAAAAAATCAGGCTTATCCTGCGTGTGTGGGGCAAATTGCTCCACAACAGGTCCCTGTACAAAGGAGCAATTATCCTTATAGGCAGAAACAATCTTATTGGGGTTGACCTGTGAGGTCCTTTTTATCAGTTGAAAAAGAGTGGACTCCATCTCCTTGCCATCGATAACAAAGGTACCGTTAAAAATTTTATGACGGCAATGTTCCGAGTTCACCTGTGCAAAACCATATACTTCACTATCGGTTAGCGGCCTGCCCATAGCTGCCGATACCGAATTCAGATATTCAATCTCTTCATCACTCAATGCCAAACCCTCTTGACGGTTATAGGCTGCCATATCCTCAACCTGCAAAATGGGATCGGGCCGTTTCTGAATCAAAAAAATCTGCTGTGTCAACCCATGATACCTTCGTTGCAGCATCGGATCGTAACCGGCATGTTCATCCTCCACCGGGAAGAACTCCTCCATCCGGACAATGCCTTCAATCCCCATATTCTGCGTAATCTCAACCGCATTGGTACTCCAGGGTGTGAGCATTTCACGCCGGGGACCAACAAACCACCCATCTAACTGTTCAGCACCCAGAGGCGTAGCCTCCGAAAATAACCAAACCAGTTTATCTATATCAGCCGACTGTAGCGGTCTGGAGGAATCAACCGCAATAACCGAGCGGCTCTGTGTCGTGAAAAATTGAATCATTGCACTGCTATATTTTGATAATGACCACGTTATAGAACAAGGTGCAAAGATAGAAAAATATGGGTGGAGAGCGTGGTCAACGGAAAAGAATAACATCCGGTTTAACAGAGAAATTATTTTCTCCCGGATTCCGGCAAAATCTCCTTCATAATAAACATTTGAATATTCCCGCTCGCATAAATTGTTACTCCTGTTTTTATATAAAAAGCGATAGGTTCGCAAAAATTTCTGTTTCTTTGAAAAACGAAATACCAAAATAGTACTCAAATAAATATCTCAATATTAGGCAATAAATCTCTTTTGATCTCATTATTTTCTAATGTGATAACGATTGACCGGGTACTTAGACTGACAATTATGATTCATCAAAAACAGATCGCAATAATCACCACAATGGCTCTCTTCCTGCTGTCATCTTGCAGCACTGCACGTCTGGTAAGAAAAACGTTCACCGGACAACAGATCTCCTTTGTTAAAAAAAAACTGGGACAACCCATATACAATTCTGAAATTTCAGGCGACTCACTCTACGTTTTTCAACGGAGCGAGCAGCTGAACAGCACGGAGATCGGCCAGGGAAAAATGACGCTGGATCCAATCGTTTCACCGAAAGTGATTAAAAAAGAGCGTTTTTATTTTACCGTCAGAGATAGAATCGTTGTCAAAACCGATTATGAAGAGGAATATGAGAGATAACGTTGCATCATTTTTTTCATTTATCCTCCGATATTCAGGAAATTTTATAATTTTGCATCGCTGTTTCAAAAACAGAGTATTCTGATAAAAACCGAAATCGATTGTGATCCGGCAGAAATTCAGAAATAGACGTTCTTAAAATAATTGCCCAGATGGTGAAATTGGTAGACACGCCAGCTTGAGGGGCTGGTGACCGTTATTGGTCGTGCAAGTTCGAGTCTTGTTCTGGGCACTGTGTAAATACCACTAAAGGCCTGTAAGAAAATCACTTACAGGCCTCTTTATTTATGAGTCAAAACGGCAATCAGGTTTGCATCCTTCCATTTCAATACTAACGTTGTACGATCCTTCAATGTCAGTTACAAACAATCCGGGAATCAACGTGGAACCTTCCGTACCGGTTACACCCTCATATATAACCTGGCTACCATTGGCCATCCAACAGGGGGCACAGCCATAAACCGGATCATTAATAAAAATGCCTTTGGCAATAATTTTTTGATTATTTGTTTAAGATCGCAATGACTGTTCCATCGGGGGACCAGTCGAATGAATGATCTCCGGAGGAAGCTACCGATGAAATTAGTATCCAGCTATTTTCCGGTGTTCCGCTTGCATGAAATATTTTCACATATAGATTTTCATTATCGTTCTCAATGATAGCAATTCTCTGACCGTCGGGTGACCATTTCGGTACAAAAACAGAATGGCCCAAATTAACCGAACTACCATGAAATGTAGCTCTCTTTACCTGATTGCTTTTTGTCACATATACCAGCTCTCCCGTAAGTCCGTTCCTGATATCGTTACAAAAAGCCTCTTTTTCTTTGACTGCCTCTTCCTCGTCCTTTGAACATCCCAGAAACATCAGAGAATTTAATATCAGAATAAAACAGGCAATAAAAGCATATACTTTCCTCA
>CAZILU010000046.1:0-20915 GCA_964540165.1 uncultured Mariniphaga sp. | reverse complement strand
CAGGATTGTACACCGGCATTAATTACCGGTTTTAATTTGGATTACCGGACTATGCTGCCAAAAAATATGGAGTTCATAAATAGTTTATTGGTTCCAATCCATATTCCTCTGAAGGCCATGCTCTCATGAAATGTGATCACTTTCCCGCTGCCAGCCGATTGAATTGTAACCACCGGCGCATTTTTGATCCGGTCAATATTCTTTTTTGACACATAGCCACTGAGATATGGGGAGTCAGAAAATTTTACCGGTTCAGCCTGTTCTGTTTTCAGTGATTCGGCCACTGTGCTTCCAGTTTTGAAGATGGGAATTTCATGGCGTTGATATCCATAGCAAATCGGGTGTGTAATATCGATGGATGCATTGAATATAGCACCTCCGATGGTATTGAGAATTTGCTCGCGATTGCGGTTGGCATAATTCGGCGGGATCTCTGAATCGTTGCTGACGCTTTTTTTATAGGCGGCATTTCCCAGGTTGTTTTGGGCAGCCCAGGCAGAGGCATTCTTGATGGTAATAAGTTTTCCTCCTTTCAGTGTCCACTCTTTGATCCTTGCCGTAGCAGAGGAACTCAGATACCGGTATGCTCCGGGAGGAACAATCAGGGTGTTGCAGTGATCAAGTCCCGTGCCTGAAAACGACCGGTTATCGACCAGGGTTACCGGAATATGGAATTGTTGATCGAACATGTGCCAGATCTCACCGGCATCCCGACTGGTCGTTCCATCCCCGATAATCATCATTACCTCCGGTTTTTGGATGGATAAAAAGCTTCCGCTGCCGATATGAATGCCCTGCTTTGACAAACCGGATTTCAATCCGAAGAAATCGATGCCGTATGTTTTTGATACATCGGTTACCCGGTGGAAGATCTCATTTTCACTGAGGTTTTGTCCGGTTACCGGAACCAGAATGGTACCGTATGAAAAATGTTCATCAGATCCGTTAATATGCATGGTGAATTTATCGGTACTTACCTTGGTAATAAGGTTATTGGCTTGAAGCTGGTATAGGGCTGCTGCTGCATTGTATTCATCCCACCGGAACAGGTACCCGAGTGTACTGATGCCTCCATTTACCTTTCCCTCAGGCTGGAGGGACTGAATGGGCTCTTCAGACAGAGAGAGAGCGTTTAAAGAGGTTAGGGCAGCGAATGGTACATCAAAAGCAAAAGGGATTGTCCAGGCAGAGACATCGTAAAATGTGCTGTCGGTAAATGTGTTGGTAATTTCAAAGATGCTTTTTATTAACCGGTATTGCTGTTGGTTAAGCGGAACAGCAAAACTGCTGCCGGGTTTAAATGATTTTCCTTCGGCTGTTATTTCCCGGTTATTTTGATATACCTTTATCTGATGCTGGTTCAGGAGATCGATGAACCGGTTGGTGGTACCCTGGTTGTATTCATCGCCAAATATATATGCCTTGACAGCATCATCTTGTGCCAGGGTACGAACTTCGGCGTAAAAATCTTTTTGAAACCGGAGAAGTTCATCTCTTAGGTTCATTGATGCTTCCAGGGTGGAAAGAGAAACCGTAAATTGATTTCGGATACCAAAGGCCAGGGTTCTGATCCCGTTGGTTGTTTCTCTGATCCTTCCTCTGAAACCGGCCTGTTCGAATAATATTCCAATGCTTCCGTTTATATCGGGATAGGAAGATCCCTTTCCAATGTAGTAGTCATCAAAACTCTCTTCCATATAATAGTGTGAACCGATGGCATCAAGAAAACGAGCATGGTAACGGGCAATTTCATAGGTTAACCGGTAGTTTGTTTCCGGAGTCAACGGATTGTTTCTGGTCGGAATCCCAGGCTGAAAGAAAAAAGTATTATCCGGGCCCATTTCGTGGTGATCGGTCAATACATTGGGCCTCCATTCATGAAATTTGGCCACCCGCCCCCGGGTTTCGGGATGAACCAGCAACAGATAGTCGCGGTTCAGATCAAACCAGTAGTGGTTGGATCGGCCACCCGGCCACATTTCATCGTACTGGCGTGCTTCGGAACTGGTAACATTGGTGATGTTTTGATGCATATTTGCCCAGGTACTGTGCCGGGTAAAACCATCGGGGTTTAGACAGGGATCAACCAATATAATCATCTTGTCAAGCCATTGGTTGATTTTGTCTCCCTGAGCTGCTGCCAGATAGTAGGCGGTGATGACTGAGGCATTGGTGGCGCTTGACTCATTTCCATGGATTCCGTATCCTAACGTTATCACCAGTGGAGCCTCCTCCGCCGGTATGTTCGATCCCGGATCAGAAAAGATCCGATGTTGTTGTTTAAGTTCATCCAATTTGTCTTGATTGGCAGATGAAGAAAATATCATGTGGACTAAGGGCCTGTTTTCATGCGACCGGGCATACTCCTCAATGACAGCCCGGTCAGAGATCCGTGCCAGCTCCTGTAAGTAAGCAATTACCTGACTGTGTGTGAGGTGCCACTCTCCCATTGGCTGGTTGAAATATACTTCCGGCGAAGGGATGGCTGCGTTGTAACTGACATCTGCAGGTAAGAAATAGTCCATCGATTCCTGCGCTGTAAGTTGCCAGAAAAGCATTTGCGATAAAATGAGAAGCAGGATCGTTGTTTTTATTTGGTTGTTCATCTTATATAAGTTTTTTTTGAGTGGATTTTTAAGCAATCAAAAACCAGACGAATATTGCAATTTTTGATCGCTTTACAAAGCAGAAAGATTTTTTATTTCCACGCAACTGTTTGGGATTTTATAGAATCTCTGATGAAACGACCATGACGAATTTTGACACAAACTGAAAATTTAATTATGAAACAACTTATTTTGGTGATTATTGGGATGATCTTTTCGTTCACTGCGTTTTCTCAATTGGAGAGGGGATCTGTCTATCTGAAAAACGGCACCATATTAAAAGGACGCTATCAAATAGATGCAACGGGTGGTGTGCGGATTGAGACGGGTGGCAATGTATGGGTTTTTCATCCGGAAGAAATTGATCGGGTGGTCTCCCGTGAAGAGGCGAAAAGCTCCGGTGATGATCGGCTCGATTCTGGTTTTCCGTTTTTTTTTCGTGCCGAACTTGGTTTTTTGTTGGGAAATCCCGACAACAGTCAGCCTGCTCCTTTTACGCTTACCGGATTGGTGAACTATCGCATTAATGCTCAATTTTCCGGTGGGATGGGATTGGGTGCTGAATTTTTAAAAGAGACCTACATGCCTCTCTTTTTGAATGTTGAGTATGCACTCAAACGATCTCTGGTCTCCCCATATCTGTTTGCAAAAGCCGGATACATGATTCCATTGGAAGAGTCCAGGCAGGTATATTATGAGGTATTTCCAAATTGGAACACCTTCTGGCCCGGGCCGATAAATGCCAATCAACCGCTTGATCCGAAGGGTGGGATTTTAGCCAATGCGGGCATTGGATATTCAGGGATGTTTAATCCCGGGTTTGGCATGTCTATCGCCTTTGGGTATCAGTTTCACCGATTGGGATATTCGGGTAGAGATGACTACCGGTTGGATGTCGATTATAATCGGCTGACGATTAAATTGGGTTTTATTTTCTAATCAATACAAATCTTACCATGATAACAGCTAAGAGAATCTACATCGTGATTTTTATCATCACACTGTTCTATGCCTGCCGGGATGAATATACGGAGGTTTTTACCGCAAATTCACCGGTCTATATGAGTTATGAACAGTTGAGGGAGTCGGTGAAGTTTTCATCTCCGCGCGACCTGGTCAATCCGGGTAAAATATATTTTAAGGATGAAACCATTTTTATCAATGAAGCGCTGAAGGGGATCCACATCATCGATAACAGCAATCCGGCCAATCCACAGAATATTGGATTTATTGAGATTCCCGGGAATGCAGATATTGCGGTTAAGAATGACATTTTGTATGCCGACAGCTATGTTGATTTGGTTGTGATCGATATATCGGATATTTCTGATCCGACAGAGGTGACCCGCATCGAGGATATATTCCCTTATGCAACACCGCCATACAATGAGGAGTACCCGGTAGCCAGGATTGATGAATCGCAGGGTGTAATAATTGAATGGGAGATCAAACGGGTTCGGCAGAAGATGGAGTACTATACCTATCCTGTCTATTATGATGGGGTTGGTCCTGAGTATGCTATGTCTGATGGCGTTGCCGGCGGGCGTGTTGCTCAGCCGGGTGGTTCCTTTGGGATCGGTGGATCGATGGCCCGATTCGGATTGTATAGTGACTATCTGTATGCGGTCGATCAGTCTACGCTTTATATTTTTGATGTAAACGTTGATGATGATCCCGATGCTATTGGAAAACAGAATGTTGGTTGGGATGTAGAAACAATGTTCATCTACGATGGCCATATGTTCTTTGGAACGCAGTCCGGCATGAGAGTTTACAATTTAGATGTTGCTACACTACCTCAGTACACCGGGCAATTTTCCCATATTACTGCCTGCGATCCGGTGGTGGTTGCCGATGGTTATGCCTACGTGACGCTTCGCGGAGGAAATCTGTGCGGAAGTGATGTTAACCGGCTCGATGTTCTTCAGCTTTCAAATGATTATAAAAACTTTTCTCTGATACAATCATACCCGATGCATGGTCCCTACGGCCTGGGTATCGACGGGAACCTGCTTTTTGTTTGCGATGGCGATGCCGGATTGAAAGTTTATGATGCCTCCTTTAAATTTACGATGGACGATCACATGATAACACGAGTACCTAATATTCATGCTTTTGATGTTATTCCGGTAAATGGTTTTCTCTTTATGATTGGTGAAGATGGTTTTTATCAATACGATTACTCCGATTTGCAGGATATCCGTCAGATCAGCTTTATTCCGGTAAAACGGTAAATCTGAATTTTATAAGACTCTTTAAGGTCTTTTTTTATTTTCAGCCCGGGATGATGCGTACCGGGTATCCTTCAGGTAGGCCCAAAGCATAAGTCCGGCCAGTGCGGCTAATGCAACCGGAACTGCCGGATGCAGGTTGCCGGCAACTCCCTGTCCGTATGAGTGTAAGCCGGAGAGGTAATAATTTACACCGAAGTAGGTCATAATTACCGATCCGAGACCGAGGACAGATGCCAGATTGTAGTTGTAAACCCCTTTCATGGAGGGTATCAGGCGCATGTGAACAATAAACGAATAGACAACGATGGTTATCAGTGACCAGGTCTCTTTCGGATCCCATCCCCAATAGCGGCCCCAGCTTTCATTAGCCCAAATACCACCGAGGAATGTCCCTATGGTAAGGAAGTAGAGGCCAATAGTGGCCGACATTTCGTTGATGGTTGTCAGTTGATGAATGAAATGGTTGACTTTGTTCTCATTCTGTTTTTTTCGGATGACCATCAGGATCATTACCAGCATTCCCAGGAAGGCGCTCAACCCAATAAATCCGTAACTGGCTGTAATGACCGACACATGAATGGTGAGCCAGTACGATTTTAACACGGGAACCAAGGGGGTTATTTCCGGATTCATCCAGCTCAAATGAGCAACAAAGAGCGATATCCCGGCTAAAAACGCGGCTGTTCCGATTACCATGGCATACTTCCGGCCGAAAATGAAACCTGCCAGCATGGCTGACCAGGCAACATAAACAATGGATTCGTAACCATTGCTCCAGGGGGCTCTCCCGGCAATGTACCACCGGAAGATGATACCCGCTGTGTGAATGACAAACAGCAGCAGAATGGCAATAAAAAATGCATTTTTCAAGCTGGAGGGCAGAGGCTTTAGCCTGAATATATTAACAAACAGGACAAACAACAGAAGAAATCCAAAGGTCAGATAGAATGGAAATATTCGTTTGAATGGATTTACTTTATTGTATAGAATTTCAGCGATTTTTTTTGACTGAGCCGGAAGCAATCCGGCGCCGTATTGTTGCTGAAACGAATTGATCTGGTTGATCGTTTGGATGGCGGCATGGCTGTTATTGCTGCCTGTGGCGTGGATCAGATCCTGAAATCCATTTTTAATAATGACGGAGTCCTGGTCAGAAAAATCCGGTGCTTCTTCCCCTGGCGCATACCACTTATCTTCGCTGTTTTTTGCGGGGAACAGGTGAAACAGGGATCCTCGAAAAACCATAAAGCAGATGCTGACGCGTTCGTCTAAATAGATATACTCTTTTTCTACGCGGTTTCGTTGGGCTGGAGGTTTGCTGAATGCGGCACGCACCGGTTCGGTAATCAGGTATCTTCCTTCCTGGTCGAAGAGCTGATGCAAGGAGACCGTATTGCCGGAGATTCCCAACTGGCCGGCAACGGTTTTGTTTGCTACCCGGATGAAAGGCAGGGTCTGCCATATTTCCGGCCAGGTCATCATGCTTAAAATTACCTCATCGCTGTTTTTACCGAAGAGCGTCGATTTTTTGGCAACTTTACGAACGATTTCGCTATTTATGGTGTTCATCGGTTCGATACGTCCATCGACGCCCTGTACCCATAACTCTCCAAACGATTTAACGACCTGCGGATCAATCGGGGGAATGGTTTTGCTCCCTGTCATCTGAGCCATGGTTGTCTGATTAAAGAGCATTGGCAGAAGCATCAAAACGGCATATTTAGCTGAACTGTTTTTCAGCCGGTTGATGAGTTGACGGAAATGGGCGTTTTTATTAATCAGGGAGAGCGCAAATCCCAAAGTCATAAGCGCATAGCTTAGGTAGGATATCCAGGTTCCCCAAAAATCGTAATTGACGGAGAGGATGGTTCCCTGTTCATCGCGGTCGTACGACGACTGAAAAAACTTAAATCCTTTGTGTGTCAGTGTATTGTTCATGTAGATGCGGACATCGCGGTTAATTCCTTCGGTTTCATCTGTTAATACTACCTCAGATGCATAAGATGAAGGAGAGTCGGATCCGGGGTATCGTTCCAGTTGAAAGTCTTTCAGAAAAAGGCTGAAAGAGAGAGGAATGGGTTGGGCGCCATAGGCCAGTTTCATTGGATGGCCGGCTACCCGGACTTCCAGTGTATCGGCTTCTTGTCCGGCGTGACCAAACAGTGAAACTAATTGCTTCTGAGTACCTTCGGTAACTTCAACCAGGACAGCCTGCTCACCGGTTTCATGACTGCTTTTTACGGCCGTGAATGTTGCGTTATTGAAATATTCTCGGACCAAAATACGAAAATCATTCACCTGATAGAGAAACATCTTTTTAATGGGGATGGTGTCTCCCGGAGCAAAGCGGACAGACGTGGCATTGGCCATAGTACTCTCCTCTACGGGATCGTGAGAGACCAGAAATAGTTTTTCATTCTGCAGAAAAAAGAGAAGGGGGGTCTCCTCACCGGATTCAAAGCCGGTAATCAGGCCGGGGTATTCCAGTTTGTCTCCCGGGCGGAGAATGTGCGATTGCATTCCCTGTCGGTCGGGAGCAGAGAATACCAGGTCAATCACAGCCTCTCCTGCGGCGGAGGCAACCGGCTGTCTTTCAGCATGTGGTATAAAAGCAACGGTTTTCACCCGGATCTCTTTGCCATCTACGTCGAATTTTGCAGAAAACTGCCTGGGCGTTCTTTCCGAAAAACGAACTTCCTTTTCGATTGCCTCTCCATGGACCGATGCATAGAAATAATTTTCGGACGATAGAATGGATCCCGAACGCTCGTTTTCCCGAATGTGCATCGTGCCTTCAAAGCTGAACCAGCGCGTAACGGCAGCTCCTAAAATCATGATCAGAAAGGATATATGAAATAGTCCGATGGTTAGTTTACGCAACCGGTATAGTTTGTATTTAACAAAGTTATTGAGAAGATTGAGGGCAAAGAGTCCCCAGAGTAGTTCAAACCAAAAGGCATTATATACCATAGAACGTGCTGCCGTAGTACCGTGACTGCTTTCGATAAAAGTGGCCAGTGCCATGGCGAATGCCAGCACCAAAAAGAGGAAGGCCATAAAAGGGATAGAGGTCAAAAATGCGTAGATTTTTTTCATGGTTGCCTTTGCATTAAAGGCGTTGAAATTAATCTATTTTGGGAAAACAGCAAAACCTGCTTTGGTTGGCAAGGGGGCCTTAAAAAAAGTAGTACATGGTAAAGAGAAACCGCATTCCCTCTGTTTTTATACTGTTTTTGATTTTTCCCTTATCTGCATGGTCTATATCTCCATAATAAGCGACATTGTGCTCATTTTCAGCAGCAATGACGACTTTACCTGAGGAATATGAGATGATTGGAGTTATCCGGTACATGGCATCAATATTTTCTCCCAATCCGTAAACGGAGCTGCCCGGCACCAGGTTTTTCCCTGTCCCCAGGTTTTTAAAGTATCCGCCAAAGATACCCACCTGCAGGACGGTGCCATACATCAGGTTGCTCCAGATAAACCAGTGTTTATAAGGAGTGTATGTTCTTTTTCCGGAGAGAGAGTCCAGAGAGCTGATCCCAAAAGCTCCGGCCATTAAGCTTTCACTTATGTTATTGGCGATAATTGATTTGGTGCTGATGGATAGTTTTCCCCTGTTAATTCTGGCATATCCCACAAAGGCTGTTGAATGAAACCCTTCGGTTGTTAACTGTTTAATACCCGTTATCGGGGATGTTGTATGTGTTTCGGGAAGAATCCGCTTATAATCAGCGCCCACACCGGCTAACAGTGTCTCCGACCGATAGCTTACGCGGGCATGCAGGTTGGGGATGAGGCTGTTTGTCTGATACAAAAATGACTTGCCTTTGGGCCCGTTTAACGCATAATCGTTTTGAAACAGCAGCGATCCGGAAACGGAAAACCGGTTCATTGTTCTGGTAAAGGTCACCTGGTCGCTACGGTTAAAAGGTTGAAAGGGAGCTCCCCAGTTAAGTGAATTCACGGAGGGTACCACTTCGGTAGAGACAAGGGGATGCCAGTTTCGGCCGACGAGCAAGCTGCTCTTTTCCCAGCTAAGTTTGACCCAGGCATGTCTGAATCGCACGGCCCCGGTATTGGTGCCTCTGGTTGTGAAATCAAACTCGATTAATCCGGAGGTAGAGGCATTAAATGCATCGGGACCGGCAATGGCAGATCTCAGTCGGGCGGCGAATGAGACGAAATTGAGGTTTGATACGGCATTTAGATCTTCTCCTGCAGCGTTTGCCATATTTTTCGGCATAGGGAATAAAACCAGAAGCCCGTCTAATGCATCCACGTTTTTGCGTGTATCAAAAAAGAGGTTGTTCATCAGGAACCCGGACCATTTCACCTCCACCGGTTTGGCTTCCGGTTCTATGTTGGTTTGGGATGTTACTGCAGACAGAGCAAAAATGATTGAAATAAATGTCAGGATTATTTTTCTCATAAGGATTTATAAAATGATCTAATGGATCAATAATGTATACAGGCGATTTAATTGCTTTTTGGGGAAACTAAATCGATGATCGCTCATTCGATCCGATGATCCCGGGATAACGATGTCAGGACCGTTTCATGAAGAGCACCATAATTGACCCCAATACCAGCAATATAGCTGAAACAAGGTAAGAGATCGTGTAGGTGCCCGTATGATCAACAACCAATCCGCCCAACACCGGACCAATAACTCCCGCGATTCCCCATCCGGTAAAAACCAATCCGTAGTTGACACCCAGATTTTTTAACCCGAAATAATCGGCTGTAGCTGCCGGGAACAGGGCAAACAGTGAACCGTAAGCCAATCCGGCAACGGCTGCGCCGGCCACCAGGAGTGGAATAGTGTTGTAATGGGTGAAAATAAACATATTGGCTGCCTGAAGCAGGAAAACGAAAAGCAGTGACGTTTTTCGGCCGATTCGATCGGAAAGAGATCCCATCAGAATCCTGCCGAGGGCGTTAAATACAGAAAGAACAACCACCAGAATAAATCCGGCTTTCCATCCCGCCTGGGTTTGGGCGATGCTGGCAATATGTGCAATGAGCATCAGTCCTGCCGTGGCAGCGAGCAGATAGATGGTCCACAAAAAGTAGAAGGATCTTTTGCGGAGAATTTCGTTCCATGAAAAATTCCGGGCTGCGGGCAGGTGCTGTTTTGCTGCTTTATTAACCGATGCCGGAACATAGCCTTCCGGAGGATTTTTCAGTACCAGAGATAGAAGAGATATGACGACAATGGCAATGATGCCAAGGATTATAAATGTTTCACGAATTCCATACAGATTTAACAGATAGGCTGTTAACGGAGCAATATAGACCGGGGCAAGACCAACACCGGAGACAACGATGCCTGAAATCAATCCTTTTTTGGATGGATCGAACCATTTAATGGCGCAAGGCGTTGTGGCTGAATACCCCACTCCGATACCAATGCCACCCATGACACCAAAGGTAAGGATCATGGCAACGGGGCTCGTAGCAAAGCCCGAAAGGATTAGCCCGGTTCCAAAAATCAGGCCACCGGTGAGTACAACAATCCGCGGTCCAAACAGATCCTGGGCCCGTCCGGCAAAGATCATCATAAATGCAAAGATGGCTGCAGAGAAGGTGTAGGGTAGTGATGCGGTAGTGTTCGACCACCCCCAGTCGTTTACGAGGGCTTTCTGAAATACACCCCATGCATAGAGCAATCCCAGGAGCAGGTTGATGCCCAATGCTGCATACGTAATAATCCATCCGGTGGAAAGATCGCTTTTCTTCATGATTTAATGGTTTTATTTTAAATGAAAGAAATGTTACGGTTTTTGATTTTGCCGACAAAGAAAAAAAGATTGGTGCTAATCGCAACCAATTTTAGGGGTAATTATTGCTGTTTAGAATGGATTTAGATAGTACCGGATAAAATATAAATGGCGACTCCGTTAACGTACTTTGAGTTCGTTGAGGCAAGGTTGGTGCGTCCGGTTTAATTTCCGGATTTCAGCCATGGCAGATTCCAGGTATAACCGCCCAGGAATACGGCCGTAAAAATGGCATTGGTTGCGGAAAATCCCTGCCACCCAATCCATATCACAGGGAGCACAAGGATCATAATTTGTGAAATGGCATAAAAGAATAGTCCGTCGGTGTGCTGCCTCCACATCCGGATGGCTCCGGAAAGGGAGAGGGCAAAGAGTGCCATCAGAATGGTAAAATAGAGGGGGGAAATAGCCTCGATGGAGTGCCATGAACTATATCGGATGATTAGCTTCGACACCGGTTCAAATCGTATGGCGGCAGTGAAATATCCCATAAATCCGAGGGTGCTGCCAATAAAAGAGAGCATACATAAAGCGCTCAAAAGAGCTGGTCGTTCGATCTTGTTCTGCATCTGTACCAAATTTAACGTATCGGTTCTGTTTTTATTAACGTACTTTTTACTATTATTTATCAGTTCCTTGGGAATTAAATGTGCAAAAGTAGTGAGTTTTTCTCTGAGTCAACTGACGGTGACTTTTTTTAAATGTGTTACCTTTGCTCAAAATTTCAAACTGAAAAGAGAATTATGAAGAGAGATACGAAGGTTTTTGACATCATACGGATGGAGCGGGAGCGCCAGGAGAGTGGCATTGAGTTGATTGCTTCGGAGAATTTTGTGAGTGATCAGGTTTTGGAAGCGATGGGATCGGTCATGACAAATAAGTACGCGGAAGGATATCCGGGTCGCAGGTACTATGGCGGTTGCCAGTATGTTGATATGACTGAACAGTTGGCTATTGATCGCATTTGCGAACTTTATGGTGCCGAATGGGCTAATGTTCAGCCCCATTCAGGAGCTCAGGCCAATGCGGCCGTTCTGAGTGTGATTCTTAATCCGGGTGATACATTTCTTGGTCTGGATCTGTCGCATGGAGGCCACTTATCGCATGGATCGCCGGTAAACAGTTCGGGGATTTTATACCGCCCGGTTGCATATAAGGTAAAAGAGGATACCGGATTGGTAGATTATGATGCGATGGAGGCTTTGGCTGTTGAGCATAAACCGAGGTTGATCATTGGCGGAGCATCGGCATACAGCCGTGAATGGGATTATCGCCGAATGCGAGAAATAGCTGACAAGGCAGGCGCTCTGTTTATGGTTGATATGGCTCATCCGGCCGGGTTGATTGCTGCTGAACTGTTGGAGAATCCGGTAAAATATGCTCATGTCGTTACATCAACAACTCATAAAACCCTGCGCGGGCCGCGGGGTGGAATTATATTGATGGGTAAGGATTTTGAAAATCCTATGGGAATTAAAACGCCTAAGGGCGTGGTCCGTACCATGTCGTCTTTATTCGATTCTGCTGTATTCCCAGGCCAGCAGGGAGGGCCGCTCGAGCACGTTATTGCTGCCAAAGCGGTGGCATTTGGTGAAGCGTTACAGCCGGAATTCAGGACTTATCAGCAACAGGTGCGCAAAAATGCTCAGGTGATGGCTCAGACGTTCATCGATTTGGGTTATCATGTGATCTCGGGAGGTACCGATAACCACTCCATGCTAATCGATCTGAGAACCAAATTTCCGGAAATTACCGGTAAGCAGGTAGAGAATACCCTGGTGCAGGCAGATATTACGGTTAATAAAAATATGGTTCCGTTTGACAGCCGCTCGCCGTTTCAGACTTCCGGACTGCGTGTTGGAACGCCGGCCATCACCACCCGGGGTGTCGGAGAGGAGTCGATGCCTCTGATCGTTGAACTGATTGACGAAGTGATCTCTCATATTGACGATGAAACGAGATTAAAAGCGGTAAAAGAGAAGGTACATCAGATGATGAAAGCGTATCCTCTGTTTGCTTTTTAGCGGTATATTGGCTCCTGGAGAGTGCTTAAATAGAGTCTGTCTGTTGCCCGAAAACTGTTGGATGTATTTTTAAATCAAGATACTATGTCTAAGATTCCTGTTGTTTTACTTCTGTCCCTCCTTTTTGCGATGGGATTGCAGGCTCAGCGGTTTGAAGGTGGATTGTTAGCCGGTTTTAATGCTTCCCAGGTCGAAGGAGATTTTTTTAAAGGGTATAACAAACCGGGCGTTATCGCCGGATTTTTTGTACAGACCGACATCGCTCCGGCTGTATTTGCCGGCATGGAGATCAAGTATTCACAAAAAGGTTCGCGTAAACGGATTGACTCGAAAGACCCTGATCCGGAAAAGTATATTATGCGTTTGGGATATGTTGATCTTCCACTGTTTGTCGGATTCCGGACAAATCAATGGGGATCTGTTTTGGCCGGTGTGTCAGCCGGTTATCTGATACATGCCCGGGAGTATGATGAGAATGGCCCTTTTCCCCCACAAGACGAACATGCGTTTAACGATTTTGACCTTCAGCCGTTTTTGGGTTTTCGTTACGGGCTTCTGGATCAGGTAATGATAGATCTTCGGTTTGCCCTCTCTGTATTGCCCATCCGTGGGCATCCCGGTGAAGATGCTACGAGCTATTATTGGCTGAATAACCAGTTTAACAATGTAATTTCTCTGGCATTTTACTATTCTCCCTCCTGGTAAATGCCTAAAGGTCGGCGTATGCCAGGGTAGCAATGCTCAGCCGGACACCGGGAATTTTCAGTAACTCAATGGCACAGGCTTCCAGGGTAGCCCCAGTGGTTACAACATCATCAATAAGCAGAATGTGCCTGTTATCAAGCGATCGTTTTTCGGTGACCCGAAATATTCCTTCCATATTCATCCACCGCTCATACCTGTTTTTTCGTGTTTGTGTTGGTGTGTGGATGGAACGGATCAGGATGTTTTCACTGACAGGAATCTGTAGCGACGCTGCAATGCCCCGGGCAATCCACGCACTTTGGTTAAATCCTCTTTTTCGCTCTTTTTTGGGATGAAGCGGAACAGGCACTACCAGGTCAACCGTCTGAAAACGGGGAGATGTGGCCAGCTCTTCGCCATACCGTAAGCCTGTCTCTCTTCCCAACTCTTTCATTCCTTTGTATTTAATGGCATAAATAATTTTTTGATACCGACTTCCTTTGCGGTAGAGATACCAGGAAGCAGCGTTTTCAATGGCTACCCGTCCCCAGAAAATCTGAGCGGTTTTATTCTCCGGGTCGAGGTGAAAACGGCTGACCGGCAGATCGGCCCAGCACTTCATGCAAAGATATTTCTCCTGTGATATCAATCGGTTGCCACAGGTGATGCAGCACGAAGGATAGAATAGTTCGATGAAATCCTTACATATTTGGGGTAGTTTATACATCGGTTGCAAGGTACAAAAAAAAGTTAGATGATTTTTACGTTAATATCGACGAGATCAGTTGAAAAATTGAATTCATTCTGACTTTTATCTTAATTCAAATCATTAAAATTTGTTTATTTGCCTTTTGAAAGAATCCTTACCGGATCGGTTTAAATCAGGAGTGCATTTTACATTTTTATAAGGTGTGTCTGGTGCCTTTAAGGCAGGGATGATGAATCGGGTAAAAATGGGGAAGGGTTCTGTTTAAAACGCTGAAAAATTTTAATACCATGGAAAATTTAGATTGGCAAAATTTAGGATTTGGTTATCGGGACACCGACTATAATGTTCGATGTGTATATAAGGATGGCGCCTGGGGAGCGTTGGAGGTCAGCTCTTCAAAAATCATCAATCTTCACATAGCGGCTACATCCCTGCACTATGGACAGGAAGCATTTGAAGGATTAAAGGCCTTCAAAGGAAAGGATGGGAAGGTTCGTGTTTTTCGTATGGATGAGAATGCCCGGAGGATGCAGAGCTCGTGCGATGGGATTCTGATGCCAAGGCTTCCTGAAGAGATTTTTATGGAGGCGGTTCGCCGGGCGGTGAAGCTGAATGAAAAGTTTATTCCTCCTTATGAAAGTGGAGCATCTCTCTACATCCGGCCTCTGCTTATAGGAACGGGCCCCGAGATAGGCGTTAAACCCGCCGGAGAGTATCTGTTCATTGTGTTTGTAATGCCTGTCGGCCCCTATTTCCCCGAAGGGTTTAAGCCAACCGATCTGGTTATTATGCGTCAATACGACCGGGCAGCACCCCAGGGAACCGGTAAATACAAGGTGGGTGGCAATTATGCTGCCAGCATGGGCGCAGGGAAAATTGCAAAAAAACAGGGATTTTCTGCTGTTTTGTATTTAGACAGCCGGGAGAAAAAGTATGTTGATGAGTGTGGCCCTGCCAACTTCTTTGGCATCAAAGGAAAAACGTATGTTACGCCGCTTTCTGAATCGATTTTGCCATCGATTACCAATAAGAGCCTGATGGTGTTGGCTGAAGCGATCGGGCTTAACGTGGAGGAGAGAAAAGTACCTTACGAAGAGATTGCTACCTTTGATGAAGTTGGTGCGTGTGGAACGGCTGCAGTCATCTCGCCGATAAAGGGTGTGTACGATGCCGATAACGATGTTTGGTTCCGATACGGTGATAAGGCAGGTAAATGGTCAACCATTCTTTATCAAAAGCTACGCGCCATTCAGTATGGCGATGAACCCGACCTTTATGGGTGGACACAGATCATCGGGTAATCAATAGTCTGTCCGGTCCGATTTTGCCCGCCATTGTTTAAAAAGCGGTAGTGCCTCCAGGCGCAGCAGCTCAGTAAATATTATTTGACGCTGATCAACGGGAAGCGCTATCTCCTGGTAAATATGCTGGTCGTCAAAGTCAATCTCAGCGGCATCATTCCGGTTGCAGGCATAGAATACGCCCGACAGTCGGGCCCAATAGATGGCTCCCAGGCACATCGGGCAAGGCTCACAAGAGGTGTATATCGTGCAGTCGGTTAGTTGAAAAGAGTTCAGTTTTTTGCTTGCTTTACGAATGGCCATTATTTCGGCATGAGCTGTCGGATCTTTATGAGAAAGCACCGAATTATACCCTTTTGCAATGATTTGATTGTCCTTAACAATAACAGCGCCAAACGGGCCCCCTGCTCCCCGGGCCATTCCTTTTTCGGCTAATCGAATGGCTTGTTTCATGAAGTACTCATCTTGTGCAGTCATATCGTATCAGTTCAGGGAAGTGTAATGATTTTCAGGTTCCTGAATTGAATTTCAGCTCCTTCTGCTTCCAGGCAAATGTATCCCGCTTTTTGTGAAGATTGACTGATGCCATTGACGAACTTTCCGTTAACAGACAGCTTAATGGTTCCGTCAATACAAACCACATCGTATGTGTTCCATTCACCTCTCCCTTTGCACCGGTTTTCGACCGATTTGCTCCGTTTTCCTCTGGGGTTGTCGGGGATGATCTCTACGCCACCGACTCCGAACAGTTCACCATGGACATAAGCATCGGGTGGTTTAACACCATCTCGCACGTTTTGGTTTACCCAGTCTAACTCCAACATCTGAACTTCTACCCCGTCGGGAAGCCGGTTGGCTCCGGGAACGGCATTACTCCATACAAACGTTCCGGAATTCCCTCCTGCTTCCATATGCCGCCATTCGATGTGCATTATAAAGTTCTCGTACTTTTTTTCGCTGCGAATTACACCGATCGGATGTCCCGAACAGATGAGCAAATCCTTCTCTGTTTTCCAGGTTTCCGGGGTGGTATTTACCTGAATCCATTCGATCTTCTGCCCTTTGTCCCGACTCTTTTTCATCATTTTTTCCCATGCAACCTCTTTTCCAAAGGTTGCTATCCGCTCCTGAGCTTTTCCCGTGAGCATAGAACAAAGAAGAGCCGTGATCAGGATTGACTTAAAGGTAATTTGCATAACGATGAAATTAACGTAAGATATTGTTTTACTGATAAATGCTAATATGTGCGGTTAAAATGACGCTCCATGTTGGTGGCTCTTTACTGTCTTTGTTACGACTCAAGCGCTTTATTGGGAACGCCAGCCAATGGGATCTCTTCGGCTATTCCTTCAACCGGACCAAATGCATACGTTTTGGGTCCCAGGTAGAGATCAGAGTTCAGAAGCTCTTCCCAGGTAACATCTTTTCCGGTATAGGCAGATATTCTTCCCATAATGGTAATCAGTGTTGAGTTGATCTGCGCTTCGGCATCATTGATCGATTGACCGGTTCGAATGGCTGTAACCAGGTTTATGTGCTCTTGTACAAAAGGATTAGTTACCTTCCATGGTGAGGATGTGTCTCCCTCTTCGGGGTGTGGATATTCCCACGTTACGTTTCCTTTGGCGTCATAAATTTTGCCGGCAGCATCGGCGTATCCTTTGGTACCAATGATCTGCTCAACTTTTTTATTGGTACATCCGTTGATCTGTCTGGCTGCACAATGAGTGCGCATCCCGTTATCATATTCATAAACAATGCTGAAGAAGTCGTACTGGTCGCCTGAAACCCTGCGCTGCCGACCGCCCCAGCCGGTTGCTTTAACCGGATTTTTTCCGATATACCAGTTCATTACGTCAACTTCGTGAATGAATTGCTCTGTTATATGGTCGCCCGACAGCCAGATGAAATTGACCCAGTTGCGCAACATGTACTCCATGTCGGTCCATTGGGGTTGCCTGTTTCTGTACCAGAGTGCTCCGCCGTTACGAATGATATGCGCCCCGGTGATATCCCCGATGGCTCCATTGGCAACCTGGCGCCAGGTTTCCATATAATCTTTCTGCACCCGGCGAATGGTTCCGCTAACCATACATAATCCGGCTGCTTCGGCTTTTTTAGCCGAAGCCATCATCGACCGGGCTCCTACCGGATCAACCGCTACCGGCTTTTCCATAAAGATATGCTTTCGCGCATTTACTGCAGCTTCAACATGTTGAGGGCGAAAATGGGGTGGTGTACAAAGCAGTACCAGGTCTACCCCGGAATCGATAACTTTTTGGTAGCTGTCGAAGCCTACAAAGATATTCTCATCGGCAATTTCGACGCCTTTCTGTTGATTTAACTTCTCCCTGCAACTGTCAACTTTATCCTGGAATATGTCCCCCAGTGCTGTGATCTGGAGATTAGGGCCAGCGTCCAGGAAATTGACAGCCGCTCCGGTTCCGCGGCCGCCACAACCAATCAATCCCGCTTTTATCACCTTGCCATCGGGGGCCTGATCAAGCAACTCGGGAAGCAGAATCTCCTCTTTTTTTGAGGATGGTCCTGCACATGAAGTGATAATTCCTGCAGCCCCTATGGTGCCCAGGGCTGTTTTTGTCAAAAACTTTCTCCTGTTAATATCAAGGTTCATGAGCATATATTTATAGTTAATGTCTTGTAATCAATTTATTGAATATCAAAAAACATAGCAGGTGTTAAAACTCAATATAACTCCTGACTCTTTAATCATGCTTGCATGTGACAAGAATGATCATAGTCAATTCATTGGCTTTGCAGACAAAGAAGGTTATTGGTTGTAATAATTGAGCCTGCTAAGCTATTAAAAACTTTATATTTTATCTTATTTTTTGATGGGAAAGTTTTAAGAATAAAATATAAGTTTCTTGTTTCTAATAAATTAAATTGATTTTTAAGACAATTAACTCATCCATTCCATTGCGAAGTATAACGAAAAAAGGATTAAGCCGGAATTGCGATCCGAAACTATTACTGGTGCAGGTGCACATCCATTTGAGGAAATGGAATTTTGAGTCCCTCCCGGGTAAAGGATTTATACACTTTTTCCTGCAGGTCGAAATAGATGCCCCAATAATCCGGAGCAGCAGCCCATACCCGTACGACTATGTCAACGGAACTGTCGCCCAGTTTATTCACAGCAATAAATGGCTCCGGATCCTGCAGGATGCGGGCATCATCAGTGATCAGTTCTATGAGAAGTTGCCGGGCTTTATCAACATCATCACCATATCCGATGCCAAAAATGAAATCGACTCTTCGCTGTGGCTCGGCGGAGTAATTCGTTAACGATCCGGTCGATAAACCTCCGTTGGGTATAATAATGATCTTATTGTCCGGAGTTTTTAAGATGGTATTGAATATCTGAATCTCTTTTACGGTGCCCGAATATCCCTGGGCTTCTATATAATCGCCTACTTTAAACGGTTTTAACAGTAAAATGATCACTCCGCCGGCAAAATTCTGGAGGGTTCCTGAAAGTGCCATGCCCACAGCCAACCCGGCGGCACCAAGAATAGCAATGAATGAGGTCATCTGAACCCCCAACATGCCTACAACACTTATTATTAATAACGTTTTTAGTAAAATACCGGTCATGCTGTTCAGAAAACCCCGAAGCGAAGGGTCCATTTCGCGTCTTTCAAAACCTCTTTTGAAACTTTTTTGAATTACCGAAATTATCCACCATCCAACGATCAGGGTTATCATTGCTCCGGCCAAACGAGGCCCAAATGTCATTACTCCGTCATACAGCTTCTCCCATACAGGTCCAATTGAATCCATATTTTCTGTTTCTTATTATTTATATTACTATTACGGACAGAAGGGTTATTTGTTCAGATATCAAAAAGAAATGCATTGATTAATCTTAATAATATCAACTGTCCCCTTCCAATTAATAGGTATAATCACCTAAAAAACTAAGCTGTGTGCTTTAAAAATTTAACCGTTTCGTCAACATTATCCAATTTAACAAGCTCTTCATCACGAACAGATATGTTGAAAATTCCCTCCAGATAGTATGTGAAAATATTCCAATCTACCGAATCAAAATTCAAATCTCTGTTGTATGATGTTTCAGGTTGGATGTCTTTTTTTTGTACTCCCGTTTTTCGCAATACACGGTAAAGGTTCCGTCGTATTTTTTTTTCTTCCATGATTTGTACCATAAAAATTGACTTCAATTTCGTTAGAGAAAACCGAACAAACGAATTTGCGGGTCAAATATATGAAGATTCTTTTAAATACAAATTTATCTTAACACATATTAACTAACTGTTTACAAACAGGTGAAACGACCATGACGTTTTATGACACAAACGAAGGCAATTAAAAATCAAAAATTAAAAATTAAAGGAAATAACCATGACGATTCATGATACAAATGAGCATGTCGATTTGACCAACCGATTTATGTTTATAGATTGTATTGAAGATGTTATCTTTGCCGGATTGAACAGAAAATAAAAAATGTTAGTTATGAAGTCTCATCTATTTATCTTACTATTTTCATTTTTAGTTATTTCATGTGTCGTTGGTCAGCAAAAGGGTGGAGGGTCCAATGCCGTTATTCACACCTCTTTTGGTGATGTTTACATTCGGATATACGATAATACTCCGGAACACAAATCGAATTTTGAGAAGTTGGTAAAGGAAGGATTTTATGAAGGTCTTTTATTTCATCGGGTTATACAAAATTTCATGGTTCAGGGAGGCGATCCTGATTCAAAAGGGGCGAAGCCCGGGGATCGTTTGGGAAGCGGATCGTTGGATTATACGCTGCCTGCAGAAATTGTCTCTGAAAATTTTCATAAGAGGGGTGCCATAGCAGCTGCGCGACGTGGCGGGCCTTCTAATCCCGAAAAGCGTTCGAGTGCTACCCAGTTTTATATCGTACAGGGAAGAGTTTACACCAGTGGAGCTCTTGACACCATGGAGATGCAGAAAAACCAACAAATTTTACGTGAGATTATGAATGAACAGTTAGTTCCACTGCAGTCGGAACTTGAAAAATTCAGGGCAAATAACGATCAGGACGGATTTAATCTGAAAATTGCCCGTCTCAGGGAAAGATCAGATAGTATCATGATTGCCCGGGATTTGGAATTTAAATTTTCGTTGGAACAGCGGGAGGCGTATACAACGATTGGCGGATACCCACCCCTTGATGGCGATTATACCGTATTTGGAGAAGTCGTGGAAGGGATGGAGGTGATTGATAAAATTGCTGCAGCACAGACTGACAGCAATGACAGGCCGGTTCAGGATATATCGATGACCATCGAATGGTTGTCGAAATAGAATTTTGCCGGGTGGCTCCTTCGTTATCCTAATATGGATGATATCTCCATCCCTGGCTGCAGCCAATAGCTGTTTAGCCCGGCAGCATTGGCTCCTGTGATGTTTATTTCCAGGTCATCGATGAACAAGGTACATACAGGATCGATGTCAGCCAGTTGAATGACTTTTTCAAAGGAGGCAATATCCGGTTTTCGCTCACCAATTTCATGCGAATAGAAACATTTTTTGAAGAGGGCAGGGAATGTAAAA
>CAZILU010000045.1:13996-22060 GCA_964540165.1 uncultured Mariniphaga sp. | reverse complement strand
ATGCTGCTGTTCCATGAGGCGGTAGAGAGGATCATTGCAGCCACCAAAAGATATTACTTCGAGGGTGACACCACGGTCCTTCCGCGCAGTATTGCCTGCCGAAACTCCTTCCTCAACGCCATGAAACTAGACATCGCTATGGGGGGGTCAACCAATACCGTGCTGCACTTACTGGCCATCGCCCATGAGGCCGGGGTCGACTTTACAATGCAGGACATCGACCGCCTCTCACGCGAAACACCCAATCTGTGTAAAGTGGCTCCAAGTTCCAACTACCACGTTCAGGATGTCAATCGTGCCGGAGGAATCCTCGCTATCCTGGGAGAGATGGAGCGCGGCGGGCTTATTGACTCCTCCGTGAACCGCATCGATGGAAGAACCTTGAAAGAGGCAATCAACGCCTATGACATCCGGAGAGAAACAGCGAGCGATGATGCCCGCAAACGATACCTCTCTTCCCCGGGCGATGGAAAGCGCAACCTGAAGATGGCCTCCCAGGAAAACTACTATACCAGTCCCGATCTTGATCGCGAAAATGGATGCATCCGGAGCATTGAATATGCTTATAACACCGATGGCGGACTGGCCGTACTCTATGGCAACATCGCAGAAAAGGGGTGCATCGTGAAAACCGCGGGTGTCGATCCATCCATATTCAATTTCCGCGGAACAGCCAAAGTTTTTGACTCTCAGGAAGATGCCGTTAATGGCATTCTGGGTGACACCGTGCAAAAAGGGGATATTGTCATTATTCGCTATGAAGGTCCGAAGGGGGGCCCCGGAATGCAGGAGATGCTCTACCCCACCTCTTACCTAAAATCACTGCAACTTGATAAATACTGTGCGCTGCTCACCGATGGACGCTTTTCGGGAGGCACCTCAGGACTGTCGATTGGCCATGCATCACCTGAAGCTGCCGCCGGAGGAGCCATCGCTCTCATACAAACCAATGATATCATTGAGATAAACATCGCACAACGTTCCATCCATCTGGCCATATCCGATGCAGAAATGGCCGAACGCCGGAAAGCAGAAGAGGCCAAAGGAGATGCAGCATACAAACCTGCCAAGCGAAACAGGGAAGTGTCAAAAGCCCTGAAAGCTTATGCACTGCTGGTTTCGTCGGCCGACAAAGGTGCCGTACGGATGATTGATTAATAGATAGAAAAAATAATTTGTAAAATCTAAAGATATGACAAAGAAGAGAGTTACCGGTTCAGAAGCCGTCATCCTCTCGCTGATAGCGGAGGGTGTAGATACCATTTTTGGATATCCGGGTGGGGCCATCATGCCCATTTACGATGCGCTGTATGACCACGACAAACAGGTAAAACATATATTGACCCGGCACGAACAGGGTGCTGTTCATGGGGCCGACGGGTATGCCCGCGTCACCGGGAAGCCTGGTGTCTGCTTTGCTACCTCCGGGCCTGGTGCAACGAACCTGATCACGGGTATTGCCAATGCGATGTTAGACTCCATACCCATGGTGTGTATCGTCGGACAGGTAGTGTCTCCCTTACTGGGCACCGATGCCTTCCAGGAGTCAGACATTGTTGGCATTTCGATGCCGGTGACCAAGTGGAACTACCAGATCACAACGCCCGATGAGATCCCGGGGACCATTGCTCAGGCATTTTACATTGCAAACACGGGCAGGCCGGGACCGGTGCTGATCGATATCACGAAAGATGCCCAGTTCGGAGAGCTCGATTTTGAATACGCTAAATGCCGAAAAATTCGCAGTTACGTTCCCGAGCCACCCATCGATCCTTTCAAAGTGAAAGAGGCGGCAGAGATCATCGATGCAGCAAAAAGGCCGCTCTTGCTTTTCGGCCAGGGGGTGATCATCGGCCAGGCCGAAGAGGAGCTGAAAGCCTTTGTTGAAAAATCGGGCATTCCTGCTGCCTGGACACTCCTGGGCCTTTCGGCACTTCCCTCCGACCATCCGCTGAATGTTGGCATGCTGGGAATGCACGGAAACTATGGCCCTAACCTTCTGACCAATGAGGCCGATGTAATCGTTGCCGTAGGGATGCGTTTCGACGACCGTGTAACCGGAAAAGTGTCGGAATATGCAAAAAATGCCCGGGTAATCCACCTGGAGATCGACCCGGCCGAAATAAACAAGATTATAAAAGCCAAAGTGGCCATTGCAGGAAACGCAAAAAAGACCCTGAAAATGCTCACCGACAATATCGAACAGAACAGTCACGATGAGTGGCTGATGCGGTTCAGGGAGTGCGATCGCATTGAACATAAAAAAATCATCCATGCTGAAATATACCCTAAAAAGCCGGGACTGACCATGGGGGAGGTGATTCGCATGGCAACCGAAAAGACCAACAACGAAGCAATCCTGGTTACCGATGTAGGCCAAAACCAGATGATTGCCTCACGCTATTTCAAATTCCGGCACACCCGCAGCAATGTCACCTCAGGGGGACTGGGAACCATGGGATTCGGCCTCCCCGCCAGCATGGGAGCACAGTTGGGAGCTCCCAACCGAACCGTGATCTGCGTTACCGGCGACGGCGGATTCCAAATGACCCTTCAGGAACTTGGAACCATCGCGCAAAACAAACTCCCGGTCAAGATCATCCTGCTGAACAACCACTTCCTCGGAATGGTGCGACAGTGGCAACAACTCTTCTTCGAAAAGAGATACTCCTTTACAGAAATGAGTAATCCCGACTTTATAACCATCGGAAAAGGCTTTGGAATCGAAGGTCAAAAGGTTGAGGCGCGAGAAAACCTCGAAAATGCGATCCAACAAATGATCGATTATCCCGGTCCATACCTGCTCGAAGTGGTCATTGAAAAAGAGGACAACGTATTCCCGATGGTGCCATCAGGCGCATCGGTCTCCGATGTCATGCTGGAACCGTAAAAGCTCAACAATAATCAATTCATTAAAAATGAAGCATCATGAAAAAAGAGTATAATATTACCGTTTTTTCCGAAAACCATATCGGCCTGTTAACCCGGATCACCATCGTTTTTACCCGAAGAAAGGTGAATATCGAAAGCCTTACCGTTTCTGAATCGGCACTACCCGGAATTTTTAAATTCACCATCGTAATCCACGCTACCGAAGAGCAGGTAATAAAAATTGTGGGGCAGATAGACAAACAAATCGACGTTCTGAAAGCATTCTATAACACCAATGAAGAGCTCATTTACCAAGAGATCGCCCTATATAAGATCCCTTCAGAAGCCATCAACGAAAATGAGACCATCGAAATGGTATTGCGTAAATTCGGTGCCCGAATCCTGGAGATCACCAAAGATTTTATTGTGATCGAAAAGACCGGTCACAGAGAGGAGACTCAGGCATTGCTGGAAGAGCTTGGACGATATAAAATATCACAATTTATCCGCTCCGGACGGGTAGTCATCTCACGCGATCCGATTGAGCGTCTCTCCGAATTCCTGAAAGAGCGTGATGCCCTGCTGGAAAGTCTCGATTAATCGAATCAGGGTATAACCTCTAATTTTAGATGATTGTAATCTGAACCACATATCAGTTACAATTATTAAGGAAAACTGAATAAAAAAAGATAAATTTGCACCAATTTCTTTTAAAAACTAAAATTCATTACAATTATTAATAATTATGGCACAAATTAATTTTGGCGGAGTAACCGAAAAAGTGGTCCTTCGCGAAGAGTTCTCCGTGGAAAAAGCACGGGAGGTATTAAAAAACGAAACCATTGCGATTATTGGCTATGGCGTTCAGGGTCCGGCTCAGGCGCTGAATATGAAAGACAACGGATTCAACGTGATCATTGGTCAGGCTCCGGAATTTAAGGAAGACTGGGATAAAGCCATACGCGATGGCTTTGTTCCCGGAGAGACTCTCTTTCCGGTAGAGGAAGCAGCAAAAAAAGGAACCGTCATCCAGTACCTGGTTTCCGATGCAGCCCAACGCATCCTTTGGCCCAAAATAAAACCCTGTCTGAATGAGGGAGATGCTCTCTACTTCTCGCATGGATTTTCAGTTACCTACAAAGAGCAGACCGGTGTGATTCCACCGAAAAATGTGGATGTTATCCTGGTTGCTCCCAAAGGATCGGGTGCCAGTGTTCGCACCAACTTCCTGGCCGGTAACGGAATTAACTCAAGCTATGCTGTATTCCAGGACTTTACCGGCCGCGCGGAAGAGCGCACGCTGGCGCTGGGTATCGCCATTGGATCGGGATACCTCTTCCCCACTACCTTTGAACAAGAGGTTTACTCCGATCTGACCGGCGAACGCGGTGTGTTGATGGGAGCCCTGGCAGGTATCATTGAAGCCCAGTATAACGTACTGCGCAAAAATGGACACAGCCCTTCGGAAGCCTTCAATGAAACCGTCGAAGAGCTGACGCAGAGCCTGATCCGTCTGGTCGACCAGAACGGTATGGACTGGATGTATGCCAACTGCAGTGCTACAGCGCAACGCGGAGCCTTAGACTGGCGACATAAATTCCGTGAAGCGACTTTGCCCGTTTTCAACGAACTCTACGAAAGTGTGAAGTCGGGTGCCGAAACCAAACGCGTACTCGATTCTACCAGCAGCATCGACTACAAGCAGAGCCTGAACGCCGAACTGAAAGAGATGCGCGAATCGGAGCTCTGGCAGGCCGGTGCAGCCGTAAGAAAATTACGACCACATAAATAATCCATACGCTTCGGGTACAATTACCCTGTAAAAGCCTGTTCCGGAAAATCGGAGCAGGCTTTTTTAATAACCGGGCCAGCTCAATCAGTAACTACGCTCCTAAAAAACAAGCGAATCCCCAAAAACAAAACAGTAAAAATGGGTTTAAAATTCACACGAAACAAAAAAAAATTCTTTACTTTAATGAATCCTTGCATGGAAACAGAGGTTGCCGAAAAAAAACATTAGATACCGGTTGACTCCACCCGGAAATTATGCCGAACGACCAGTGAGCAGTAACCAAATCGCATCCAAAGCCATGAAAAAGAGACACAAATATGATGCTCCCGTTCCGGGCAGACCACTGCCCACATTTACCTCCGGAACCGCCATTGCGGTGATTGTCGGGGTAGTTATCGGCACCGGCATCTTCCGTCTGCCATCCATAGTCGCTGCCCATGCAGACAATCCCGTTCAATTCATCTTATTCTGGCTGGCAGGGGGCCTTCTCTCTCTGACCGGGGCACTCTGTTATTCAGAGCTCTCCGCAAACCACCCCGACCCGGGGGGTGAGTACTATTTTATCAGCCTGACATACCGGCCAATAGTAAGCTTTCTTTTCAACTGGGGAAGGATGATTGTTATTCAAACCGGTTCCATCGCGCTGGTCGCCTTCATTCTGGGTGATTATGCATCCCTGATCCTGAACCTGGGGACTTATAGTCCGGCCATTTATGCCGCAGGTTCGGTAATTTTTATCACAGCGCTGAACATCTCTGGTACCCGCTATTCCCAAAGAACACAGTTCCTGATGGCATCTCTGATCGTGCTGACGATACTGACGTTGTCGATGGCCGGGCTATTCGCAGAGGGCGCGGACCAGCCAGTGCCGGTCACCTCAAAAGCCGGAAACTCATCGCCGCACACCGGATTCACCGGAGCAGCCATGATCTTTGTGATGCTTACCTATGGGGGCTGGAGCGAAGCAGCTTATCTCTCCGGAGAACTCATCAATGTCAGAAAAAATATGGTAAGGGTACTGGTTATCGCCCTGTCAATCATCACGCTGCTCTACCTGATGATCAACCTGGCCTATCTCAGGGTATTGGGATTTGACGAACTGCAGCAGTCACAAACCATCGGTGCTGATCTGACAAACCGGATCTTTGGCTCCACAGGTTCCCTGTTAGTTGCAGCCATCGTGGTTCTCACAGCCTTTTCAACCATCAATGCCACCATCATCACCGGAGCACGCACCAACTATGCCCTGGGCAGGGACTTTCGGTTGTTTCGCCGGATGGGGCAATGGAACCGTAACCACAACACGCCCATCAATGCCCTGCTGATTCAGGGAGCCATTACCCTGATTCTGATTGCGGCGGGTGCCTGGTCAACAAAAGCCATTGAGACTTTGGTCGATTATACGGCCCCCGTCTTTTGGTTCTTTCTGCTGCTGACAACATTGACAATCTTTATTTTTCGAAAAAAAGAGCGTAACAAAAAGAACCTTTTTCGTATCCCGGGTTATCCGTTTATGCCTTTGCTATTCATCACTGCCTGTGTCCTGATGCTTATTTCCAGCATCATCTATACCGGGAAAGGCTCCCTGGCGGGTGTGGCACTGCTCATCCTGGGCATCCCGGTCTATCTTCTGAATAAAAACGTAAATATTAGTTTAATATTTAAAAGGAAGCCGTTGTAACCATTGCAGAAAAAGAAATTATCCTTATCATTGCAGAAAATTAGAGAGAAACGATGATTTACGGAATAGGACATCACGGCCATCATACAAAAACCTAACGTTTGGCAGGTCAGTGGTTCTATGGTTAAATTGTTTACGATATTGATCCAAAGGCTTGCCAAACCGGCAGGCCTTTTTTCGTGAAATCGCCGAACGGAATTGTAATAAAAAAAAATAAATATGGAAAGACTAAAAATTGCCATTCAAACCAATGGCCGGTTAAACGAAGATTCCATGAAACTGATTCGGGAGTCTGGCATTTCGTTAACCATTGGGCGGCGTAAGCTGGTATCGGAAGCAGAAAACTTCCCGCTGGAAGCACTTTTTCTGCGCGATGATGACATTCCGCAAACGGTAGCCGATGGCACCGCCGATGTTGGCATTGTTGGGGAGAATGAGATGATGGAGAAGGGAAAAAACGTCCTCATCACCAAACGATTAGGCTTCAGCAAGTGTCGGTTGTCGTTAGCCATTCCTAAATCGTTGGACTACACCGGTCCGGAGTTCTTCCGCGGCAAAAAGATCGCCACCTCATATCCTGCGATCCTAAAAAAGTTCCTGAAGAAACACCGGATTGAAGCCGACATCCACACCATCAGCGGATCGGTAGAGATCGCTCCCGGGATCGGACTTGCCGATGCTATATTCGACATCGTCAGTTCAGGGTCTACGCTGATCAGCAACCGGTTAAAAGAGGTGGAAGTGGTGATGCACTCCGAAGCGGTGCTGATCGCCAATCCCAATCTCCCGGAACATAAAAAGGAGATTCTCGATGAGTTAATCTTCCGGATGGAGTCGGTTCAGCGCTCGGTCGGCAAAAAGTATATTCTCCTCAACACACCCAATGAAAAGATTGAAGAGGTAGCCCGCCTGCTTCCCGGGATGAAGAGCCCCACCGTAGTTCCATTGGCACAAAAGGGATGGAGCTCCATGCATTCCGTAATTGCTGAAACCGATTTCTGGGAGATCATCGGCAAGCTTAAAAAGGCTGGTGCAGAAGGGATTCTGGTCGTACCCATCGAAAAAATGATCTTTTAATTGAACCCGGGTGTGATATTCACCTTGATAAACGGACGTTTTTTTTCATAACTCCGAATATAACCATGAAAACTGCGTATGATGCTCACCATGATAAACGTACAATTTAAACAAAATGAAGATCTATAACAACCCGGGCAGAGAGCTTTGGCCAACAATTTTAAAACGTCCGGCGCTTGATCTCTCCGGCCTGTATGAAAATGTTCGCACCATTCTCTCCGACATCGAAGCGCATGGAGATGCCGCGTTGCGCAGGTACAGCAAACAATTTGACGGGTTTGTGCCGGAGCAGTTTCTGGTGGCAGACCGGGCCTGGGACGGAGTGGAAGATCGGCTATCGCCGGCACTGAAAGAGGCGATTCAACTGGCTGCGGCCAACATTGAAACGTTCCATGCTTCGCAGCAGATGAGTATCCGCAAGGTGGAGACCATGCCGGGTGTTGTATGCTGGCAGAAACCCGTTGCGATAGGACGGGCAGGACTATACATCCCCGGCGGATCGGCACCGCTCTTTTCGACGGTTCTGATGTTGGCCATCCCCGCGCGGATTGCCGGATGCAGGGAGGTAATCCTCTGCACACCACCGGGAAAAAACGGGCAAATCCACCCCCGTATTCAGCCATACCGCAGCGAAAAAAATCCA
>CAZILU010000045.1:0-13986 GCA_964540165.1 uncultured Mariniphaga sp. | reverse complement strand
CGCGGTCGTTGACCAGCTTTACGCCGCCCGCCTTGCCGGTGTGCACAAAATCTTTCAGTTGGGAGGCATTCAGGCCATCGGGGCCATGGCCTTCGGAACGGAGTCTGTTCCTTCAGTAGATAAAATCTTCGGTCCGGGGAACCAATACGTGACCGCTGCCAAGCAGCTGGCAGGCATGCACCGCGTAGCCATCGACATGCCGGCAGGTCCTTCCGAAGTGATGGTCGTTGCCGATGCCTCTGCCAATCCGGCTTTCATCGCCTCCGACCTGCTGTCGCAGGCAGAACATGGTCCCGACAGCCAGGTCATACTGGTGGTTGACAGCAGCGATCTCATTGATCCGGTTCAAAAAGAAATTGACTTACAACTGAGCCGCCTGCCCCGAAAGGAGCTGGCTGAAAAATCACTGTCAAACAGCGTCATAATTGTATTAGAAGATACCCGGGAAACCATTGCCCTGATCAATGCCTATGCGCCGGAACACCTGATCCTGGCCACCGAAAACTACCGGTCGCTCTCCGATCAGGTAGTCAATGCCGGATCGGTATTCCTGGGCATGTACACGCCCGAAAGCGCCGGCGATTATGCTTCAGGCACCAATCACACGCTGCCGACAAACGGATGGGCACGCTCTTACAGCGGTGTTAACTTAGACAGCTTTCTGAAAAAAATCACCTTTCAGGAGATTACGGCAACCGGATTGCTAAAAATCGGACCCGCTATTGAAGCCATGGCAGAGGCCGAATCGTTAGAGGCACACAAAAATGCCGTTTCTCTCAGGTTAAAGGCAATTACATAATTTTTCATTACCTTTCGTTTATAAAAACCATGGAATTAGATAGATTAATCCGGAAAAATATCCGGGAATTGAAGCCCTACGCATCGGCACGGAATGAGTTCTCGGGTGAGGCGGTGGTGTTCTTAGACGCCAACGAGAATCCCTACAATGCCCCCTACAACCGCTATCCCGATCCATTGCAACGAGCACTTAAAGAGCAGATTGGCCAGTTAAAGGATGTCATGCCCGAGCAGATCTTCCTGGGGAACGGCAGCGATGAACCGATTGATTTGCTGATCCGTGCCTTTTGTGAGCCGGGGCAGGATAATGTGGCCACCATCGACCCCACCTACGGGATGTACCAGGTAGCTGCAGAGATTAATAATATTGCCGTACGAAAGGTTTCGCTCTCCGAACGTTTTGAACTCGATGCAATGAAACTGATCGGAGCGGCTGATGAACATACGAAACTGATCTTTCTCTGCTCTCCCAACAATCCCACCGGCAACTGTCTGGAACCAGAGGCTATGTGGCAGGTGGTCCGTAGCTTTCACGGACTGGTGGTGATCGATGAAGCGTACATCGATTTTGCTCCGGGAAAATCACTCTTGTCGCAGATCAACAATCACCCCAACCTGATCGTACTGCAAACATTCTCCAAAGCCTGGGGTATGGCAGGCATCCGGCTGGGAATGGCATTTGCCGCCAAAGAGATCGTCAGCATATTGAATAAGATCAAATACCCATACAACCTCAACATACTGACTCAACAAAAAGCCCTCGAACTACTGAACCAGAGAGAGCAGGTCAGGAAGTGGGTAAAACTGCTTATTGCCGAGCGCGAGAAGATGTGCAAGCTGCTCAGCAGCTTCCCTTTTGTGGTAGAGATTTACCCCTCCGATGCCAACTTCATCCTGATAAAGATGCACGATGCCCGAGGCATATACAACTACCTGAAAGAGAAGGGGGTGATCGTCAGGGACCGTTCCAAAGTTCATCTGTGTGAAGACAGCCTGCGCATCACCATCGGCTCCTCGGCAGAGAACGACCTGTTGCTAAAAACACTCCGGGAGCTGATCTGAACCGGACAGATACTATATTTTTATAACCATTGATAACAAAAAGATATGAAACGAGCCTTGTTCATTGATCGTGATGGCACGCTGATCGTTGAGCCGGAAGATGAGCAGATTGACTCCCTGGAAAAGCTGGAATTTATCCCGGGGGTTTTCCGAAACCTCTACAACATACGAAAGAACCTTTCATATGAATTGGTAATCGTCTCCAACCAAGATGGCCTGGGAACATCGTCGTACCCCGAAGAGACCTTCTGGCCGGCACACAATAAGATGCTGAAAGCGTTTGAAAATGAAGGTGTATGGTTCAACGATATCCTGATCGACCGATCGGTTCCAGCCGATAATGCTCCCACCCGAAAGCCTCACACCGGCCTGATGGGGAGATATCTGACCGGTGACTATAACCTACAGGAAAGTTTTGTGATTGGCGACCGTCTTACCGATATCGAACTGGCAAAAAACCTGGGAGCCAAGGGAATACTCATCAACGATGGCAGTCTGTCCGAGGCGCTGGTGCAATCGGGTTTAGCCGGGCACTGTGTGCTGGTATCAAACGATTGGGATGATATCTATGCCTGCGTGGCTGCTCCGGAACGAACGGCCGAGGTAAAAAGGGTCACCCGCGAAACTGAGCTTTATGTGAAGTTGAACCTGGACGGATCCGGAGTCAGTAAGATCTCCACCGGACTTCAGTTCTTCGACCATATGCTCAACCAGATTGTGCGGCATGCAGGTGTCGATTTAGAGATCCGGGCCATTGGAGACCTTGAAGTTGATGAACATCACACCATCGAAGATACAGCCCTGGCCCTGGGCGAGGCATTCGGCATGGCTGTTGGCAACAAACTGGGCATGGAGCGCTATGGTTTTTGCCTGCCAATGGATGACTGCCTCGCACTGGCTGCCATCGATTTCGGCGGAAGACCCTGGCTGGAGTGGAATGCTGAATTCAAAAGAGAGAAAGTAGGCGACATGCCAACGGAGATGTTTTTACACTTTTTTAAGTCATTCTCCGACACCGCCCGCTGCAACCTCACCATTAAAGCTGAAGGGGAAAACGAACACCATAAAATTGAGGCGATCTTTAAGGCATTAGCCAAAGCGATTAAAATGGCTATCCGGAGAGATCCGTTCAATTTCGAGCTGCCAAGCACCAAAGGAGCCCTGTAAAGTCTCCTCTAACCTGACCGGTAGTTATCATCCATGCAGCATGTATCGTGATTACTCCGAAACTGCTATGAGGTACAACCGATCGAATCAGAAATGCCAACAGCATTGGCAAAGAAAAAACGAGCATGACGATTTAAGACACAAACGAATACAAGTAAAAAGTAAAAAGTAAAAAGTAAAAAGTAAGAAGATGAAACGGCCATGACGATTCTTGACACAAACGAACAGGATTAAAATTATGGGAGTTCCATCTCATACCTTATAAAATTAACAATTTTAATGAGATGAAAACGATTAAACCCTTACGGGAAAAGAAAAATACGGCCATTTTACTGATTCACTGTCCGGATCGGCAAGGGATTCTGGCTACGGTTACCGAGTTTCTGAATAAAAACGGTGGGAATATCCTCTATTTGGATCAGCACGTCGACCGGCAGGAAGAGATCTTCTATATGCGGGTAGAGTGGGAACTGGAGACGTTTGCCATTCCGGCCGAAAAAATCGGCGAGTATTTCGACACGCTGATTGGCGGACCGCTGAACATGTACTGGCGCCTCTACTTCTCGGATGACATCCCGCGCATGGCGCTTTTCGTCTCAAAAATGCCCCACTGCCTCTTCGACATCCTGGCACGTTACACAGCCGGCGAGTGGGATGTGGAAATTCCGGTAATCATCAGCAATCACGAACACCTGAAGCCGGTAGCTGAACGGTTTGGAATTGATTTTCACTACTTTCCCATGTCAAAAGAGAACAAAAAGGAGATAGAACGACAAGCGTTGGATCTGTTAAAAAAGGAGAAGATCAACTTCCTGGTTTTGGCGCGCTACATGCAGATCCTGTCGGAAGATTTTGTAGCACACTACCCCAATAAAATTATCAACATCCATCACTCCTTTCTCCCCGCATTTGCCGGGGCAAAGCCCTATCATGCCGCTCACGAGCGGGGGGTGAAAATCATTGGAGCAACCAGCCATTATGTTACCAGCCAATTAGACGGAGGACCAATCATCGAACAGAATGTTACCCGATGCAGCCATGTTGATACCGTAGAGAAGCTGATCAGAAAAGGACGCGACCTCGAAAAGATCGTCCTCTCTACCGCCGTGTATAAACACCTGCAACGAAAAATTTTGGTATATAAGAACAGAACCGTGGTATTTAACTGATCATTTAAAGATAAAGAATCGTATTTTTACATCATGAATTCCAGAAGCAGGATAACAAAAAAAATCGATGATCCATCTTCTTGAAAAATATTAAAAGAAACTCAGAATGAACCACATAACACCGTTATTTATGGCAATATGGCTGCTGACAGGCAGCTTTGCCCTCAAGGCTCAGATTTCTCAGCAGAAGATTCCGGCGGATTACGGATACAGGGTAACACCCGGTCAGCAGATGCCCGATTTTCAGATGGAACTGACCGATGGGACTACCATTAATACTGCCAACCTGCGGGGGAAGGTGGTTATGCTGCAGTTCACTGCCAGCTGGTGCGGTGTGTGCCGGAAGGAGATGCCCCACATTGAAAGTGAGATTTGGCAAAAGTATAAGAGCAATGACAATTTTGCCTTGTACGGCATTGACCTGAAGGAGCCATTGGAGACGGTAAAAAAATTTGCCGGAGATATGAAAATCACCTATCCCTTAGCCTTAGATCCGGAAGGAAAAATCTTTTACACCTATGCGGTGAAAGGTGCGGGAGTGACCCGGAATGTGATCATCGACCAAAAGGGAAAGATTGTATTTTTAACCCGGCTTTTTAAAGAGGAAGAGTTTCGGGAAATGATTTCGGTCATTGATCGTCTGCTAAACGAATAAATCTGAAATAGTTGAGTTCGACAGTAATTATAAAATACAACGCCGGCAATATTGAGTCGGTAAGCAATGCCCTGCTGAGGTTAGGAGTTGAGGCAGAGATCACCTCCGACCCGGCAAGGATCCGTAACGCGGGCAGGGTTATCTTTCCCGGCGTGGGAGAAGCCAGCAGCACGATGGCCTGGCTTCGGGACCATCGGATGGATGAGCTTATTGTTTCGCTCCGCCAGCCGGTGCTTGGTATCTGTCTTGGGCTGCAACTGATGTGTTCCCGTTCGGAAGAGGGTGAAACCTCCTGCCTGGGCATCTTCGATGAAGAGGTCAGACGTTTCGTTCCGCAACCCGGAGAGGAGACGGTTACCAAGGTTCCCCACATGGGATGGAATGCCATCGTGAATCTGAACGGCGATCTGTTCCGGGGAATCGCGGAGAACAGTTACCTCTATTTTGTACACTCCTATCATGCCGGAACCGGTGTACATACAGCTGCCCGATGCAACTACATCGTTCCCTTTAGCGCTGCCCTTCAAAAAGAGAACTTTTTTGCCACCCAGTTTCATCCCGAAAAGAGTGGAGCCGTGGGTGCTGAGATTTTAAAAAACTTCATCAACCTGTAAGTAAAAAAACAACAACATGGATCGATTAACCATTATAAAAGTTGGCGGGAAAGTGGTGGAAAACACCGATTCGCTCAATGCCCTCCTCGACCAGTTCGTGCGCTTCTCGGGAAACAAAATACTGGTACATGGAGGTGGTCCCACGGCCACCGAGATAGCAAACAAGCTGGGTATTGAAACCGAAATGGTTGACGGCCGGCGCATCACGGGCAAGTCGATGCTGGAGGTGGTTACCATGGTTTATGGCGGGTTGGTGAATAAAAAGATCGTAGCCGGACTGCAGGCACGGGGAGGGAATGCTTTGGGACTGACAGGCGCTGATCTGAATCTGATCACCGCACGCAAACGACCCGTTCAGGAGATCGATTATGGCTATGTAGGCGATGTAATAAATGTTAACAGCCGGGAACTGAGGCTATTATTAGAAGAGACCGTAGTGCCGGTAATTGCCCCCCTCACACACGACGGACACGGGCAGCTCCTCAATACCAACGCCGATACCATCGCCGCTGAACTGGCCGCTGAACTGTCAGGCCACTACAGCGTTTACCTCTTTTACTGCTTTGAAAAAAGAGGCGTGCTCGGAAATCCGGAAGATGAAAGCAGTGTAATTCCCGAATTAGATCAGACCACTTTTCATAAACTTCAGGAGGATAATGTGATCCAGGCAGGTATGATCCCAAAACTGCAAAACGGATTTCGGGCCAAACGGGGCGGCGTCAAAGAGGTGCTAATTACTAATCCCGAAAACATGGTCTTTGGCCGCGGTACCCGGCTGATCTGACAGGATCCGGAAGGCAAATCGCTTCCATCCTGTTCAACTTCAAAAAAAAAGATTTATCTTTGTAAAGTCAGCATACTATTTTGCTGTAATTTAAAAAATTATAATCGATGGGAAGATCGCAGGAGTCGTTTAACAAAAAAGACATCAGAAACAAAAAAGAGAAAAAAAGAAAAGAGAAAGAGAAAAAACGCCTGGCCAGAAAGGATGGAAGCAAGAGCAGTTTTGATGATATGATTGCCTATGTAGATGAACATGGCAATATCACCGATGTTCCACCCGATCCGGAAAACCGGGAGGTGGTAAATGCCGAAGATATTATGGTCAGTGTTCCCAGAGGGCCATTAGAAGAGGCTGATCCGGTTCGTCAGGGAACAATAACCTACTTCAACCCATCGAAAGGATTTGGATTTATCACGGATCAACAGACCAAAGAGAGCATCTTCCTCCATGTAAACAACACCCTGGAAGAGGTAAAAGAGGGCAATCTGGTCTCATACGAGGTAGAAAAAGGACAAAAAGGGCCGGTAGCTGTTCAGGTAAAGATCGTCCGCTAACTACAACTTCTGTTGTGTGCCGGCCTGACTGTCCGGATCTTCACCGGCCTGCAGGCGTGATTTGTCACCCAGGTAACCACCATGATGCCGTTTGGCATAATCCCTGCTTGAAAACCCAATGCGAGTCATCATACCAACCACCAGGGCATCGCCTATGGTTGTCATCACCGTGGTAGATGTTGTAGGTGTAAGCCCCAAAGGACATACCTCATCCGGGTTTCCGGTATGCAAAAATGCGTGGGCACTTCTCGCCAGACTACTCTCCGGGTTTCCGGAGATGACAATCAATGGTAATCCCGGATGAAGATTACCGGCCAATGTCACCAGTTCAAGAATCTCTCTTGTTTTTCCGGAATTGGAGATTAAAAGCAGAATGTCGTGCTCCTGAATTACCCCAAGATCACCATGTTGAGAATCGCTGGGATGTAGAAATACAGCCGGAGTGCCCGTAGAGCTGAAGGTAGTGGCTATATTCAAAGCTATCTGGCCGGCTTTCCCCATACCACTGGCCACCAGCTTGCCGCCCTTTAAATGAACCCGCCGGTAAATTAACTCAATGGCCGCTTCATACGCATCGGTAACCGGTATATTCCGGATCGCTTCAGCCTCCATCGAAATCACTCGCTGCATCAACTCTTTCATCTAATTAAATTTTTTTTGCAACCACCCAAAAAATGCACGTAAGAGAAAAACCAACCAACATCTTTATTGTTATTGTTGTTTATGTATGCACCAGCACACTACCCTGGTACTGGAAGCGCCCAACAGTTCATCCACTTCCAAATTGAGACAAAATTAATTGAAAATTGAAACTTTTATTATATATTGGCAATTCATTACCAAAAAGTTCATGAGTGAGATTAAATTATCATGCCATTGACATGCGATACCACTAAAATAAAAAAAATACAACCATATGAAAATTCATGAATATCAGGCACGGAACCTGTTCAAAAATTTTGGCATACCGGTACCGGAAGGGGTTGTTTGTCATTCAGTTGAGGAAGCTGAAGCGTTGATTCCCGATGATCATAAGCTGCGGGTTGTCAAAGCCCAGGTGCATGTCGGAGGAAGGGGAAAAGCCGGGGGTGTGAAGTTGGCCAAAAGCAAAACCGAAGCCCTTGAGAAGGCTCGTGAGATTTTGGGAATGGATATTAAGGGGTTGACGGTAGAAAAGGTGTTGATTGCCGAAGCGGCAGATATCGAAAGAGAGTATTATATCGGACTTATTAACGACAGAAACAACAAATCGGTCACACTGATGGCCAGCGCTGAAGGGGGCGTTGAGATTGAGGAGGTTGCACGGGTATCGCCCGAAAAGATCATAAAGCTGAGCATCGATCCGGCCCTTGGGCTGATGGAGTGGCAGGCGCGAAAGATTGCCCTGCAACTGTTCAGCGATCCGAAACAGATGCGGCAGGCAGTCTCCATCTTCATGAAACTTTACCGCCTCTATATGGAGACCGATGCCTCACTGGCAGAGATCAATCCGCTGGTAGTTACCCCCGGGGGGGAGGTATTAGCGATCGACGGCAAGATGAACTTTGACGACAATGCCCTCTTTCGGCAGCCTGGAATTGCGAAGCTGCGAGAGGCAACCGAAGATGAGAAAAAAGAGTTGCTGGCCAGTGAAAAAGGGCTCTCATACATCAAGCTGGACGGAGAGATCGGCTGTATGGTGAACGGTGCCGGACTGGCAATGGCCACCATGGATATGATCAAGTTGTACGGTGGATCACCGGCCAATTTTCTGGATATTGGTGGCTCCTCCAATCCCCAGAAGGTAGTAGATGCCATGGCTATTCTTCTCAGCGACAGCAATGTAAAATCAGTGATGATTAATATTTTCGGTGGAATTACGCGGTGCGATGATGTGGCTCGCGGGCTGATAAAAGCGCTGCAGGAGATAAAAACGAACATTCCCATTGTGATCAGGCTGTCGGGGACCAATTCCAAAGAGGGACTGGAGATCATCCGTAATTTTGGCCTGGAAACGGTGACTACCATGAGTGAAGCAGCCCGAAAAGCCATTGAACTGACTAACAGAGGCTAATGTCATAAAAGAAGAAAAACCAGAGTCAATAAATCACAGAAAAAAGAAGTATGAGCATTTTAATTGATCGGAATACCCGGGTTGTGGTTCAGGGAATAACCGGCCGCGATGGAGCATTTCATGCAGCAAAAATGAACGCTTATGGTACCCGGATCGTTGCGGGAGTTTCACCCGGGAAAGGCGGGAAAGCCGTTGACGGAATCCCGGTATTCAATACCGTAGAAGAGGCAGTAGAGGCTACCGGCGCCGATGTTTCGGTGATCTTCGTTCCTGCCCCTTATGCCGGCGATGCCATAATAGAGGCCAGCTTTGCCGGTATCAGGCTGGTAGTCTGTATCACAGAAGGTGTTCCGGTACAGGACATGATGAAAGCAGCCCGCGTGATGCAACAAAACGGAACGCAGCTCATCGGAGCTAACTGCCCGGGATTGATCACTCCCGAAGAGTGTCTGATTGGTATTCTTCCGGGAAACATTTTTAAACCGGGAAATATCGGACTGATCTCCCGTTCGGGAACCCTCACGTACGAAGTGGTTCACATGCTCACTGAAAACGGACTCGGACAGTCAACCTGCGTGGGAATTGGCGGAGATCCGGTCTCAGGGCTATACTTTATCGACCTGCTGGAAATGTACGAAAAAGATCCGAAAACGAAAGCGGTGGTTCTGATCGGAGAGATCGGCGGGGACGCTGAAGAGCAGGCTGCCCGCTTTATCCGGGAGAAAATGAGCAAACCTGTGGTTGCATTTATTGCCGGGCAATCGGCACCTCCGGGGAAGCGAATGGGCCACGCCGGAGCAATCATCTCCAGTGGATCGGGTACAGCAGAAGAGAAGGTCAAAGCATTTCAGGCTGCCGGAGTACCCGTGGCAAAAGAGCCCGGAGAAATTCCCGTGTTATTGAAAAAACTGGCATTATAACATCTTATATCCCATGCAATTTCTTGTGATTGAAGGCAACATTGGTGCCGGGAAAACAACCCTGGCCCGTATGTTAGCCGAAGACCTCAACGCCAAACTTATCCTGGAACAATTTGAAGAAAATCCCTTTCTGCCCAAATTTTACAGCGACCCGGACAGATACTCTTTTCCACTGGAACTATCCTTTTTAGCCAGCCGGTACAACCAGATCAAAAAGGAAGCGATGAACTTAGACCTCTTTCATCCATTGATCATTGCCGATTATCTGTTTGCCAAAACAGAGATCTTCGCACAAAACACACTGAAACTGGATGAGTACAGGCTCTTCAGACAAATTTTCAATATGGTATCAGAAAATATTCCCAAACCACAACGATGCCTGTATCTCCATTCCGACACCGAACACCTGCTTTACAACATAAAAAAAAGAGGGAGGACCTATGAACAGGACATCTCTGCCGGCTATCTGCAAAAAATCAGTGAAGGCTATTTTAGCTATATGAAACAGATCAACTCATTTCCAGTACTTTTGGTTGATGTCAACCAAATCGATTTCGTAAAAAACCAATCGCATTATCAATTAATAAAAGATCTATTGTTCAACAGCGACTACAAAATGGGGATCAACCAGATAACATTGGGCTGAAACCAACTGTTTTTACTTTTTCTAATCCAAAAAGCTTGCTATTTTTGCGGCAGAAGAAAAAATTGTGTCAATAAAAAAATGTTATAGATTATGAAAAAGATTTTCTTGAAGCCTCTGGTGCTTTTTGCTTCGGCTGCTTTTCTCTTTTCGGGATGCGCCGGACTGAATAAGATGAAAAAAAATGCGGATCAGATTCAATTTAAGGTTACCCCTGAAATCCTTGAAACACATGCCGGAAAAGTTAATATTGCCATTGACGGCAGGTTTCCTGCTGATTATTTCAACAAGAAGGCGACCCTCACCGCCACCCCGGTTTTGAAATATGCGCAGGGAGAAACAGCCCTGACTCCGGTCACCGTGCAGGGAGAAAAAGTACAGGGAAACAACCGGGTAATCAGTTTCAATACCGGTGGAACCTTCAATTATAAAGATGTTACCGATTTTATGGAAGCGATGCGTAAATCGGAAGTCATTGTTCAAATGACGGCATCGATGAAAGGAAAATCGGTCGATTTTCGTCCCGTAAAAATTGCGGATGGCGTTTTGGCTACCAGTACCATGACAGCCAATGTTCCGAAAGCCATTCCTGGTGTTCGGCGTGAAGCAAACAACAGTGGTCGTTACGATCCCTCTATTGATCCGTTTCAAAGAGTCGTTTCAGATGAAATGATGGCTGATATCCTATATAAAATCAACCAGTCCAATCTGCTCGAAGAGGAGATTACCAAGGAGGATGTCATTACCTATCTTAAATTTACCGAAAAGGCGAATGCCGATGACCGGATTGAGTTAAAAGGAGTTGAAATTACAGCATACGCTTCACCCGACGGAACCATCGATTTTAATACCGACCTGGCCAGCAAGCGTAAAAACAGCTCATCCGACTTTTTAGCTGGCAAATTACGCGAAATGGGTGTTGATGTGAATCCGAAAACCCGTTATACGCCGGAAGACTGGGAAGGATTCAAAGAGTTGCTTGAGAAATCGAACATTCAGGATAAAGAGCTTATTTTAAGGGTTCTTTCGATGTACACCGATCCGGAAGTTCGTGAACGTGAAATCCGCAACCTCTCGGAGACCTTTACCGTACTTGCCGATCAGATCCTTCCTCAGTTACGTCGTGCCAAAATGCTCACAAACATTGAGATGATCGGGAAAACCGATGCCGAACTAATGGCTCTGGCTAAGTCTGATCCGGCATCTTTAAATCCGGCGGAACTGCTCTATGCAGCAACCCTCTTTGAAAGTCTGGATGACCAGCTGACCGTGTACAACTCATTCATCAGAATATATCCCAACGACTGGCGGGGCCCAAACAACGCGGGGTATGTTTTAACCCGGCAGATGAAATACAGCGATGCTAAACCTCTCTTCGAAAAAGCAGAGCAGTTAAAAAATGACGATCCGGTAATCAAAAATAATTTGGGGGTCAGTGCCCTGTACGCAGGAGATATAACCAAAGCAGAAACCTTGTTTGGAGCAGCGGCCGGTGCAGGAAAAGAGGTCAACTATAATCTCGGGATTGTCAGCATTAAAAAAGGCAATTATGACCAGGCTGTCAGATATTTCAGCAGCTATCAGGATGTAAACAGTGCTTTGGCTAAACTGTTGGCCGGCGACAGCAACGGAGCCCTCCGCGACCTCGATGCCTTTGATGCGCCCAAATGTTTTTTGAAACCTTACCTGAAAGCAGTGATCGGTGCCCGCACAGCCAGAGAGAGCCTGCTCCTCGACAGCTTAAAAGAGGCGTGCGAATTGAATAACACCATGAAAGAGAAGGCAAAAACCGACCTGGAGTTTGCTAAATACTTTAACAACCAACGATTTATTGATATCACCAAATAGAAGATACCAATCAAATTTACAGGGCAGTCCCGCAAGACTGCCCTTTTTTATGACCTATGACATATGATATTCAAACAGAATACACTATTTTTCGGAAAAATAAATCGAAATTTTTCAAATTACCCAAATGGAAACAATCAATAATTACATCGAGCAACACAAAGAACGTTTTTTTGAAGAGCTGTTTGGCCTGATGCGGATTCCCTCCATCAGTTCGGTTCAAAGTCACAAGCCCGATATGTATCGGGCTGCAGAATACTGGAAAAACTCAATTCTAAAAACCGGCGCTGATAAAGCTGTTGATCAGGTCGGGAGCCACCCATGCAGGCATTTATGAAACGGAAGGAAATCCGGTTACTTATGCTGAGAGGATCATCGATCCGGCACTTCCCACCGTATTGGTCTATTCTCATATGGATGTGATGCCGGTTGATCCGATTGACAAATGGCACACCGATCCGTTCGATCCACAAATCCGGGACGGGAAAATCTGGGGTCGTGGAGCCGATGATGACAAAGGCCAGGGAATGATGCATGCCAAAGCGTTCGAGCTGATGGTTCAAACAGGCACACTCCCCTGCAATGTGAAATTTATGATTGAAGGCGAGGAAGAGATTGGATCACCCCATTTGGAAAACTGGTGCCGCTCAAACAAAGAGATGTTACAGGCCGATATCATTTTGGTTTCCGACACCTCTATGATTGCTTCCAACATCCCGTCGATTACCACCGGGTTACGCGGACTGGCATACTGGCAGGTAGAGGTAACCGGGCCAAACCGTGATCTCCATTCTGGTCTCTATGGAGGTACCGTGGGAAATCCGATTAATATCCTCTGTGAGCTCATCGCAAAAATGACCAACAGCCAGGGGATGATAACAATACCGGGATTCTACGATGATGTATTGACGGTTTCAGATGAAGAGCGCCGGCTTCTCAACCAGGCTCCTTTCGATGAAAAAGATTACAAAAAAGCCATTAATGTTGAGGAGTTAACCGGAGAGAAAGCCTATACACCCATGGAACGCACCGGCATCAGGCCATCGTTTGATGTTTGTGGCATTTGGGGTGGTTACACCGGTGAAGGAGCCAAAACCGTTCTTCCGTCAAAAGCGTACGCAAAAGTATCTACCCGGTTGGTTCCCAATCAGGATCACCAAAAAATCGCCATCATCTTTAAGGAGTACTTCGAAAGCATAGCCCCTGCATCGGTAAAAGTAGAAGTGACATCACTCCACGGGGGTCAGGGATATGTTTGTCCCATTGATCTTCCGGCATACCGGGCCGCCGAAAAAGCGTACACCAAGGTATATGGTAAACGGCCGGTGCCAGTGCGTTCCGGAGGAAGTATTCCCATCATTTCAACCTTTGAAGAGGTATTAGGAATAAAATCGGTGTTGATGGGATTCGGACTCGATTCAGATGCCATCCACTCGCCAAACGAAAACTTTCCGGTAGAACAGTTCCTCAACGGCATTCGTACAATTCCACTGTTTTACAAGTATCTGACCGAAATGATCACAGCAGTCTGATGGTGACCAAAAAAATATGAATCAGCCATTAAAGCGGGTATTCCTGATCGTCAACCGGTTTGCCGGTCACCGGGATCGCATTCGAAAGGAGCTGAATAGGGTTTTTGTATACCTGAAAAGAAACGGGTGCGAGGTTCAGGTAGCCTGGACGGCATATCCTACCCACGCGACGAAGCTTGCGTCCGAT